>CALXLC010000060.1 GCA_944389095.1 uncultured Alphaproteobacteria bacterium | reverse complement strand
CGACACTTATTTGTATTATGTTCTGGGGTTGAAATATGTTTATGAAAAAGGCGATATTTATTTCGGTCCGACTTTTTCAAGACGTTATTTAGGTCATAAAGCTTATAACTACGCAACCGGATTTATGGTTCAAACCGGCTATGACATTACCAAACAACTTAATGCCAATCTGACTCTGAGTTATACACCGACTTATTATGACGATTACGGCGATATTTTAGATGGTGATACCAAAAGCGCCAGATTACGCCTGTTTTATGCTTTGGATTCATCAAAATATCTGATTTTCAGAACCGGTTACGAATATGAAAGAACCAAAGACCGGGCTTACACCAACGACAGGATTAATCTTGCTTTGGGTTTTGGGGCTGAGCTTCCTTACGGTTTTCATGTCTATGCCGAACCGTCGGTATTGTTTACCAATTATAAGGGCGAGCGCTGGACAGTTAAAAATTATCAGTTTGAGCAAATTAAAGAAAGAAACGTCACGCAACGCTATTCTATCTCTATATCCAACCGCAATTTGTCTTTCTGGGGAATGGTGCCGACGCTGACTTATTCTTATACCGATAAAAACTCCAATATCTGGCAAAGAGAATATGAAAAATCTTTGATTGAGTTTTCCATCCAAAAGAGTTTTTAAGATGGTGAATTTTTCGGCGGAAATAAAAAAGGAAACTCTGTGAAAGAGTTTCCTTTTGAGGTTATATTCAGCTTAGGTGGTCTTTGGGTTTGATGTTCCAGCCGGTACATTTCCAGTTTGCGTCATTATCTTCTTTTTCAAAAATGCAAATACTGCCGGTGCCGACCTTTATATCGTGCTCTGCCGAGAATTTTGTGAAATCTCCGGTGAGGTAGGGCGCAAAACGAATGACACCATTGGAAGATACGATTAAAATATTTTGATTATGATAATCGTGTTCGACTTTTTTGCCCCATTCCAACCAGGTTTTGATGATTTCCCGGGGATTAACTTCCCAGCCGTCGGGAACAATGGCATCTTTGTTCCATTTGTCCAGGGCGTCCTGACCTATGCGGGCGATAACTTCATCTTCGGTTTTGTTTTCGTCGGGGCCGTAGTCAACTTCACGAAAGTCTTCGATTATCTGTACGGGAATGTTGAGACCGGCGGCTTCAACAGCCAGACGGGCCGTTTCCGTTGTTCGTTTCAAAGGCGCTGCAAAAACGTGGGCAGGAAGCAGGTTTACGGCTTTGAGGTAACCTCCGACGTTGCTTCCCCGTTCGGTTTCAACCAAGGGTAAATCGGTTTTGCCGCCGACGCGCCGCGGAGTTTCGCCTTTGTTGAACGTGTTGCCGTGGCGGGCAATAATGATTCTGGTGGTCATGGGGCCTCCTTATATTTTAAAATTCGCCGCATTCGGCCAACACGGCCTCGACCCGGGCAACATCCTCCGGCGAATCGACACCCGAAAGGGCCGCCATTTTTTGAAAATTGCGGTAGTCTACTTTGACACAACGGACATTGATGCCGTTTTCTATCCAGCGCAGTTGCTCTAATCCTTCCAGTTTTTCGTAGAATCCTTCGGGAAGTTTGGATATTTTATCCAGAATGTCCATGCGGTAACCATACAGGCCGATTTGGCGGTGTACCGGAGAGACAGGCATTGTTGCGCGGATTTTGTCTTCCTTGCGGATGGCGGGAATGATGTTTTTGGAGAAATAAAAGGCATCTCCATTAGTATTAAAGACAGCAGTCGTTCCGCTGAAAGGCGTTGTTTTTTTATGTTCACGCAAATTATCCAGTTCTTCCCAGCTGAGATTGACAACGGGGGTTACGGTTTCGACGTTGTTGTCTTTGTAATATTCACTGATAACGGCTTCAACAAACCAAGTGGGACAAAGGGGATTGTCTCCCTGGAGATTGACGACAAACTCAGGGGGTTGCGGCATTTTATGAGCCAGTTCCACAATACGGTCGGTTCCGGTCAGGCAGTTTTCGGAAGTCATCATGACATTGATATTTTGCCGACGGCAAAAGTCGACGATACGCTGGTCATCCGTGGCTACGCAGGCTTCACAACCATCAAATTTGGAGGCGGCCTTAAGAGCGTTCTCCCAAACGCGCAGCAACATTTCCTTGCCGGCGATTTTGGCCAGCGGTTTGCCCGGGAAACGGGTTGAACCGTAACGAGCGGGAATCCCTATCAGAGTTTTCATTAAATGTTCCTTGTTTTGTTTTTTGAAATACGTTGTTATATTAGTTTATTGTCCGCAGAAAAGCAATTGTTTTTGTGACTGGTCGGGATGAAAAACTATGCCATTGGACAAAGGTATTTGAAAAATATTACGGTCGTTGCCGGAGAATTGGAAAGATAGAATTTTTTGCTTGCAAAATTATTGCTTTCGGCTTATTAAAGAGGCTGTTATGGAGAGATGGCAGAGTGGTCGAATGCGGTTGACTCGAAATCAATTGTACTCTTTACGGGGTACCTAGGGTTCGAATCCCTATCTCTCCGCCATTTACAATAAAGCCCGCCTTGTGCGGGTTTTGTTGTGAATGATGAGGAGAGTCGGATTAGAACCCTAGGGGATAGGGTTCGACTACCAGCGCAAGGCGGACGGAAGTACGCCGGTCGGCTTGGAAAAGCCGATAAGCGCCCGTGCAACTCAAGCGTCAGCGCAGAGTAATCCCTATCTCTCCGCCATTTTGATTAAAAAGACGCTTGATAACAGCGTCTTTTTTCGTATCCGGTGGAAATGCGGACGTTGCGGGCGGTTGATCTGGTATAAGTGATGACAGGATAGGTTTAGGCATGGTTTATTAGTGGCTGGTTTGGAGTGTTTTATCTTTGTTTGATGAAAGTGTTGATGACGGGTGATGTAAATTTTTTTTAGACAAAATAGTTGACAGTTTCGGCGATGAATTATATTATATCAACGTTTTTTTTCATTATTAATTTAAATTTATATTTATGGGAAATTATTTTGGATCAAAAATCAGAAAGTATGTGCTTATCGGTCTTTTGGCAATATTTGCCATTTGTTTACTGGTTGGTTGTATTTATGTGGTAAATCCCGGATACAGGGCCGTTATGGTTACTCTGGGGAAAGTAGAGCAGCGTTCTATTGCCAATGGTGTCGGGTTTAAATGGCCGTTTATTTCTACTGTTGTGGAAATGAATGTGCAGACGAACGAAATGACGGATGTCGGAACAACGTATACAAAAGATGTTCAGACTGCCGAAATGAAGTACACATTTACCTATAATCTCAATCCGGAGAATGTGTGGATGCTGTATGAGCGTGTTGGCTTGGATTATGCTTCCAAAAAAATTGTGCCGGTGTTGAATGACGTTATCAAAGATGTTATCGGAAGATGGCAGGCGCAGGATTTGGTGGCAAACAGAGATTCTGCCAGAATAGAAATTACGGCACTGCTGCGGGAAAGAGTAGATAAAACGTATTTTCAAAACCTGACGTTTCAGATAATAAATCTTGATTATTCGGATGCGTTTGAGCAGGCGATTGAAAATAAGGTTATTGCCGATCAGCGTGCGCAGGAGGCCGTAAACAATACGCGCCGGATTACCGAGGAGGCCGAACAGAAGAGAATTGCGGCCAAGGCCGAAGCGGATGCCATGGAAATTAAGGCTCAGGCTTTGACTAAAAATAAGGGGCTGACCGAGTATGAAGCGGTACAGAAATGGGACGGAAAGCTGCCTCAGTATATGCTGGGTAATGCCGTTCCGTTTGTGGATTTAGGCGGAAAATAAAAGACTTTCAGATTAAAAAAAGGAGTGCGGATGCGCTCCTTTTTTTGTGTTTTATTGTTGGTCAGATGTTTGGGACGGATTTATATTGGGAATTTCGAGAGAAGGCGGAAGGTGTTTTTGCCAGAAACTTGTTGCTTTATCCAGCCAGCCTTCAGCAGAAGTTCCAGTTCCCAATCCGAAGCCGTGTCCTAAGTTCGGGTAAATATGAAATTCGATTTCTATACCTGATTGGGAAAGTTTTTCTGCGGTTTTTCTCATTTTTTCCGGATTGGCTATCCAATCTTCGGAGCCGACAAACATGAAGGTTGGCGGTTCGGACCGGGTGAAATCACTGTGTCCGGTATATCCCATAATAACGGCCGCCGGGCGGGGAAGTTCTTTTCCTCCGAAAGCTTTAGTTCCGTAAGAGCCAAGATATGCCGCCATTCGGGCTCCGGCAGAGCCGCCCCAGGCTGAGTAGCCGTTGACGGAGATTTTTAAGTCGTTTTGATGGGTAAAGATATATTCCATGGCGCACGATAAATCCTGCATGGCTGCATCCGGCGAGCCGGTTCGGTATTTTAAGACAAAAGCGATAGGGCATCAGCCTGCCGATTTGCCGAAGGGAAATGTTTTGCTCCGGCATGTCGTCCCACGGCAATATTTTGTCGGAAAACCCCTGAAATGCCGGATGGTTCAGAATGTCCTCAACCGAGTTTTCCAAACTTAGGTGTTGAAAAGACTGCTCCATGGTTATTTCTCTACTTTCCAAAGAAGTGTTTAACAGGCAAAGAATAATGATACAGATTAAGCAACCGTTTTTCATCGTTTTTTCGGCCGGTTATTTGTTTACCGGAGCTCCGCCGTAGATATCGGACATCTTTGTTTGGTTCAGCTTTTTATCAATTTGACCGACTTCTTCCGGTGTCAGGATAATGTCGGCGGCACCGGCATTTTCTTTAAGGCGTTCCGGTTTGCGGGTTCCGGGAATCGGTGCTATGTAAGGTTTTTTGCATATCATCCAGGCCAGAGAGATTTGTGCCGGCGTGGCATTTTTGGCCGCGGCCATCTGGTTGAGCATGTGCAAAAGCTCCCGGTTTTGGTCGTATGCTTCCGGCTTGAATTGCGGCATTACCGCACGGTAGTCGCCTTTTTCGGTAAAGACGGTGTTTTTATCGTATTTGCCCGACAACAGTCCGTTGGCCAGAGGAGAGAAGGGAACAAAGCCGATATTCAGTTCTTCAAGGACCGGAAAGAGAGATTCATAATTGCGATACATCATATGATAGCGGTTTTGAACGGCTGTTAAAGGGCAGATTTTATGAGCCCGGCGAATATGATTCTCATTTGCTTCGGATAGTCCCCAGTGCAAAATTTTGCCTTCTTTTATCAGGCGGTTCATAACTTCGGCGACTTCTTCAACGGGAACTGACGGGTCGGTGCGGTGTTGATAGTATAAATCTATGTGATCCGTGCGCAGTCGTTTGAGGGAGCCTTCGACTGCCTGCAAAATGCTCTGCGGACGGGAATCCGGAATTAGCGGATAGGGCTCAATGCCGCTGTTTTTATCAAAGGTTATGCCGAATTTAGTGGCAAGAACGATTTTGTTGCGGTATTTTTGCAGCGCCTCACCGACGAGTTCTTCGTTTTGGTGCGGGTTTTCCGAGGTGCCGTAAATTTCGGCCGTGTCAAAAAAAGTGTAGCCGAGGTCGACAGCCTGCGCCAAAAGTTCAATCATGGATTTTTTGTCGGCCGGCTCGCCGTAGGCATGGCTCATTCCCATACATCCCAACCCGACGGCAGAGACTCTCAAATTTCCCAGTTGTTGTGTTTTCATTTTTTATCCTTTCAAAATATGTGCTTTTGTTGTTTATCGGTGCGGGGTGATTTGCAGGCGTAAAAACTTCATCAGAAAAATAACGGCGCCAACCAGCATTGTTACCCCGAAAATGGTAAATGTCCGAGAGATGCCGATTGTTTCGGCAATGGAACCGGCAATAAAGTTGCTTATTGAAGTGGCGCCCATGAAGCAGACGGTGTAAATGCTCATGACCCGGCCACGTTTGTCATCGTCAATAACGGATTGCAGCAGCGTACTGTCCGAGGTAAAGGCGGAAGTCATTCCGAATCCGACGCAGAACATGATAAAACAGGCGGCCGTTATCTCAGTGTTAAAGCCAAGGCAGATAAACCCGCTGCTGAGGAGAAATGCACCGAAACAAAGAATGTATTTCAGTCCTTTCAGCGTTGTTTGGGCCGCTAAAAACATTGAAGCGGCCAGAGCACCGACACCGGTGCTGCTCATAACATAGCCCAGCGTTTGGGCACCGGAGTTAAGAACTTCTCTGGTATAAACCGGCATCAGCAGGGGATAGGTAAGGGCAATGAAGCTGAAAGTTGCCGAAAATAACAACAGGGTAATGATGACATCGGAGTGAAGGGAATATTCCACGCCTTCTTTGAGGCCTTCAAAAAGGCTTTCTTTTTTTAATTTGTCCGATTTTTGATCTTTGAAATCCATCATCGCAACCAGAAAAACGCACGGCAGAATGCACAGAAAATTGATGGCAAAACACCAACCGGCGCCGACGGCGGAAAGCAGGGTTCCGGCGATTGCCGGTCCCAACAGCCGGGCCAGATTAAAACAAGTGGAATTAAGAGAGATGGCGTTGCTCAGGTCTTTTTTGTCATCAATAAGAAGAACATAGGTCGATTGTCTGAGCGGCGCGTCAACCGCGGCAATGATGTTTAGGAATAGTCCCAACAGCATAATGTTCCAAATTTGCAGATGTCCGCTCAGTGCAAATACCGTCATTAAAAAAGCCTGAAAAGCAAACAAAATTTGAATCAGCATCAGCAGTTTGTGACGGTCGAACTTGTCGGCGATAACCCCGGCAAAAGGAGTTATCAAAAACAACGGGATTGTGTTTAAAAACATGATGCTTCCCATCATGAAAGGCGATTTTGTCATGTCGTAGACTATCCAGCTGATGGCGACATTTTGAATCCAAATGCCGATTTGGGATGTTATCAGTCCGGGAAAGAAAAGCCGGAAGTTTTTGTATTTGAGCGAGCGAAATGTTGATTTCAGACGATTCATGTTTTTCTCCGGTCATAAAAGCCGACGGCAGAGCAACCACCTGCCGAAAAATATCGTAGGCCTTCAGAAACGTATTGTTCGTCAGGGCAATGCATTTCCGAAGATCCGAGCGGTTTGGCGTTATCGGATAAAGTTGGTAAATTCGACCGGTTCCGCAGCCGGCGGCAGGATGCCGGCCTGAGCGGCGGCTTCTTTGCATTTAAGCCAATATGCCAGGTTTTTGGCCAGAATACGCATGTTTTGCATGCCTTCTTTATCTTGGCGGACTTCTTCCGGGGTTCCGCCGTGAACCATATTCCAGTAGCGTCCTGAAATGACGGGCATTTCCGCAATCTGGAAATATTTGTTGAGCTGGTCAAGCGTGGCAGTCGTGCCGGCACGTCTGGCGCTGACGACGGCCGCTCCCGGCCTGGAGCGGAAAAAGTCGCGGCCGGACATGAAGGCGGAGAAGAAGGCTCTGTCAAGGAACGGGACGGCAACACCGGAGGCCGAAGCGTAGTGTACCGGCGAACCGATGACATAAGCGTCAAATTCCTCGGCTTTGTTTACAAAATCATTGACTTTGTCGTTGATGATGCATTTGCCGATTTTGGCACAGGCCCGGCAGGCCAGACAAGGTCTGATAGCCTCGGTGCCGATATGGTAAATTTCGGAGCCGATGCCTTCCTTTTCAAGCTGGTCGGCAATTTCTTTCAGGGCTGTATAGGTGCAGCCTTTTTCGTGCGGCGATCCGTTGATGAGCAAAACCTTCATGTTTTTTCTCCCATTTGATTGTTTTGTTGTAAATCTCCTTATATATTTTAGAATTTATTATTTTATTTTCCAGTTTTACAGACCGAATATTCTCAAAAAATTGCCTAATCCTATCACAATGACGGAGGCCTTTGGCGGATGTTTATTGTTTGTGTCTGCGGGCGGCGAAGAGTCCCGCTTCAAACAGCAGGTAGGTGGGAATTGCCAACATCAGCTGGCTGGTAACGTCCGGCGGCGTTAAAATGGCCGCGATGATTAAGATGCCGACAAAAATATACGGTCGTTTTTCCCGGACGGTTTGGTAAGAAACGATGTTTGAGCGTATCAGCGAGTAAGTTATCAACGGAAACTGAAACATCAAACCAAATACAACGGACAGCCACAAAGCCGTAGTGATGATGTTTGATATTCCGAAAACGGCCTGAATGTCGCTTGTGGCAAAGCTGAGTCCGAAACGGATTAGCAGCGGCAGAATGAAAAATATACAAAACAAAACGCCCAAAATAAACAGCGTGCTGGAAGTGAGGACGATTGATTTTATAAATTTTCTCTCATTTTCGTAGAGCCCGGGAAGAACAAAAAGCCAAACCTGCCGGGCAATGTAGGGAAAGCAGATGAGTAAGTCCAAAACGACGGCCGTTTTTATCTGGAGAGTGAATACTTCCATCGGAGAAAAATAGTTCAGCGCGACCCGGTTTTCACCAATCATGATTTTTATCAGGCCGTCCATGCAATACGGCGCCGCAAAAAACATCGGAATAAGCATTATGCCCAATGCCAAAAAACTCTTGATGAACATTGAGCGAAGCGCTTCCAGATGGGCAATCAGGCTTTGGTCTTGATCTTCCATTATTGGTCTTGATTCTTTTTGGCTTCTTCCTTAGATTTCTTTTCTTCTTCTTCGGCGGCTCTCGCAACGCTGTCTTTTAAATCCTGAGCTTCGTTTTGCAACATTTCCTTGGCT
Source organism: uncultured Alphaproteobacteria bacterium (assembly GCA_944389095.1). Taxonomy (GTDB): domain Bacteria; phylum Pseudomonadota; class Alphaproteobacteria; order RF32; family CAG-239; genus CAZU01. The sequence continues at coordinate 20,633 of CALXLC010000060.1, read as the reverse complement.
TTTTTGTATTCATACTGGGCTTTTCCCAAAGCTTTGGCCAGTTCCGGAATTCGTTTGCCGCCGAAAAGAATCAGAACGACAATCAATATCAGGGCGATTTCGGTTAAACCTAATGACATCTTGTTTCTCCTTATAAAGTTTTTTGTTCGGCAACAGGCGTTATGCTGATTGCTTTGACCGGACAGGCCTGCTGGCAGGCTCCGCAGCCGATGCAGTTTTCGGCGTCAATCTGCGGATAATCGCCGTCTTCTTTCTGAATAGCGGCGCGCGGGCATTTCATGACGCAGAGGCCGCATTTGATGCAGGTTGTTTCATCTATAGACGCCAGACCTATCTGGGTCCGTCTTTTTTCTTCCAGTGAGAGTTTTTTCAGGGCTCCCGAAGGACAGACGGCTGAACAGCGGTTGCAACCATAGTCGCAGAAACTTTCCGTATAGTCAATATGGACAACGGGGTAATCCTCATCGGCTTTGCGGAGAATTTTCATCGGGCAGTTTTGGACGCAAAGGTTACAATTGAGGCAGCGGTTGGCAAAATCTTCCGGTGTTCCGGCTCCGGCAGGGAGGATGGCTTTTTTGATTTTGGCTGCAATTTCCCTGCTTAATTTTATGCCGGCCCGGGCTGCTACGGCAAAAACGGCAATTACCGATCCGCCAATCAGCAGTCGGCGGCGAAGCGGACTGAATGCCGGCAGGGCTTCTTTTTTCCGGTCGTATGAAAGGCTGCCCTTGCGGCAGACAGTCAGACAGTTGAAACATTTTATGCAGGTCTCGTTGTCGACTTTTCGGTTTTTGAAATCTATGCTGCCTGTCGGGCATTTGGAGGCGCATAATCCGCAGGCTACACACTTATCTTCGTCGATGCATATCTTGTTGACGGCATGTCGGGATATTAATCCCAAAATGACGCCGACCGGGCAAATGTTGGCGCAAAACAAGCGTCCTTTGAACCAGACCAAAACCGCAACAACGGCAGCTGCACTCAATCCGAGCCAGGCTCCGCCGGCCGCAGAACCAAACAGTGTATAGGGGGCTATGAGGCGCAGCAGGCAGGCTGTACCGCCGACCAGAGCCCCAAACACAATTGCCGCCAAAAAATATTTGTAGGGTTTGCTTGCGGCAGGCTTGTTTTTGCGGCGGAACAAGAACATCAGAAATTCCTGAAACAAGCCAAACGGGCAGAGGGTTGAGCAATAAATCCGTCCGAACAAAAAAGCGGTAAGCAGCAACAGGGTCAGCAGAATAACGGCGGCCGCCGAAACATCCACCAGAACCCGCTGCAACAGCGCCGCAAACTGAATGTCCAGTATCGGCAGGGGATAAAAAAGTCCGCCGAAAGCCAAAATAAACAACAGGCCCGCAATGACGGCAACAGCAAGTCGAATGTGATGATACAGTTTGTTCATTTTACGTTTCTTTCCGGCATCTCGAGCCGTTGTTTCGGTTGTTTAAGTTTATTTCTTGGCGAATCCGAGGTCTTCCAGCCAGCCGGAAATACCCCAGGTTCTGCTGCCGTAACCGACCCAGCCGTCTTTGACGACATTGCAGCCTTTGCATTGTGCGGTCATGTCAGAAATCGTGTTTTGTTCGCCGCCACCGCCGTGGGTGATGAAGGGAATAACTTTTTTGCCGGATAAATCATAGTTTTCCAAAAAGCTGCTGACTTGCGGTGTGATGGTTCCCCACCAGTTGGGCGACCCCAGAAAGACAACGTCATATTGGGCGATGTTGTCAACCTGTGTGGTCAGTTTGGGGCGGAAATTGCTCTGGATTTCCTTTTTGGCCTGTTCCGTCATCGGACGGTATTCGTCAGGATATGTTCCTTCCGCTTTGATTTCAAAAATATCTCCGCCGACTTCCTGATGAATGGCTTCGGCGACTTCTTTGGTGTTGCCGCTGTATGAATAGTAGGCAACCAAAATTTTTGAGGTATCCATTGTTTTATTCTCCTCTGTTTGTGCCAATGCGTTGTGTCCGACAAAGGAAAGCGCGGCGGCGATAACGGCAGAAAAAATAGTTTTGTTCATTGGTTTCTCCTTAAGCTTCAAATGTTTTGGCGACTTCTTTCATCCATTTGCTGATTTCAATGTGCTGCGGGCAATGTTTTTCGCAGAGTTTGCAGCCAATGCAGGAAGAGGCTTTGCCATGGGTTTGGGTTAGGTTTGCATAATAAACCCGCTGTGCCGTAAAAGGTTTGTCCGAGCGTTCCTGCTTTTCTGCATTGTAGAGGGCAAAGTAGTCGGGAATCGCAATTTTCATCGGGCAGAATTCCACGCAATACTTACAAGCCGTGCAGGGAATCGAGACTTCGGCATGCAGGGTTTTAATTGCCTGCTCGACAACTTTCATTTCTTTTTCGTCAAGCGGTTTGAAGTTCTGCATATATGACGTATTGTCTTCCAACTGCTCCAGATTGCTCATGCCGCTCAAAACCATCATAACGCCCGGGAGCGACGCGGCATAGCGAATGGCCCAGGAAGCAACCGACATATTCGGTTCTGCATCTTTAAATACTTTTTCGACAGCCGGCGGCACAACGGCCAGCGTGCCTCCTTTAATCGGTTCCATGACTATAACCGGTTTTTTGTATTTCTGCGCAATTTCGTAGCATTTGCGCGCCTGAATGCTGGCGTTGTCCCAGTCAATATAATTAATCTGCAACTGCACGAAATCAACCTCGGGATGTTCTTTCAGCAGTTCTTCCAGCAGTTCCGGGCCATCGTGAAAAGAAAAGCCGATTTGTTTGGCCTTGCCTTCTTTCTTTTTGTCGGCAATGAATTTGAAGCAGTCATATTTGCGGACATTGCCGATGGTGTTGGCATTGACGTTGTGCACCATGTAATAATCAAAGTAGTCGAGGCCGGTTTTTTCCAGCTGCTTGTTAAAGATTTCCTCCATTTCACCGGCGTTTTTCAGATAACCTGCCGGCAGTTTGCTGGCCACCGTGAATTTGTTTCGGGGATAGCGTTTGACAACGGATTCACGGATGGCAATTTCACTTTCATATCCCATGTACATCCAGGCCGTGTCAAAATACGTAAAACCGCGCTCCATAAAAATATCAACCATTTTGTTCAACTGGTCGTAGTCAATGGAGGTTTGGTCTTCGGGGTTTTTCAGCGGCAGGCGCATAAACCCGAATCCGAGTTTGTTTTGAGGATTGATTTTGGCTTTGACTTCGTCTGAAACGGCAATCGTTTCGGCAAAGGTCAGTTTGGGCAGCGCCGACAGGGCAAACACAGCCAGCGAACTCATCAGGAAATCTCTTCTGTTCATGTGTCACTCCGTAAAGATAAAGACAGATTAAAACTTTTTTTGAAAGTATAATTTTTAGAGTTAACTTTAAGTCAAGAACTTTTTTCTTTTGTGAATAAAAAAAGGCCGCATTTTTTTGCAGCCTTTTAAGGAAAAACGATTATTCGGCTACTTTCGGAAGTTGACAAGTGCCGCGGCGGACAAAGTCCGAAAAAAAAGAGCCAAATTCGGTGTGTCTGTTTGCTTTCCGCCACAAAATAATGCTTGATTTTTGGGGGTAATTCCTTTACACCCATAATGTTGTTATTTATGGGAAAGTTTGCAAAATGAACGTGTATAAACATATTGAAAAACTGATTAAAAACAAACTTCAAAGCGTCAGCGAAATTGCCGACGCGCTCGGCGAGTACGGTGATGCCATTGTGGTCGAGGTGCCCAAAAACCGTGCTTTCGGCGATTTTTCAACCAATGCGGCCATGGTACTGGCCCGTCCCATGAAGAGCAATCCCCGCGCCGTTGCCGAGAAGATTATTCCGGCATTGGCCGAGATAGAAGATATTGAGAGTCTGGAGGTTGCCGGTCCGGGGTTTATTAACATTCGGGTTAAAGCGCAGTTGTGGGATCGGCTGCTGGACAGCGTGGTTTCCGAAAACGAAGCTTACGGCACTTCGGATATCGGGCAACATCAGAAATTTAACGTAGAATTTTTGTCTGCCAACCCGACCGGGCCGCTGCATATCGGACATGCCCGCGGCGCCATTCTGGGTGACGTGTTGTCCAGACTTTTGCAGAAAATCGGTTATGATGTTACCAAGGAGTATTACATCAACGATTACGGCAATCAGATTAATACGTTGGCGCATTCCCTTTACCGGCGCTATGAGGAATGCTTCGGCAGACATCAGGGGGAGGCTTTTCCCGAAGGGTGTTATCCCGGCGAATATTTGCTTCCGGTTGCGAGAAAGCTGGCGGAAAAGGACGGAGATAAATGGCTGGATAAGCCGGAGACCGACTGGCTGGCTTATTTTAAGGAGACGGCGGTTGCCGACATGATGGAACTGATTAAGGCCAGTCTGGCCAAAATCAACATTGTGTTTGACGTATTTACTTCCGAAAAATATCTGGTGGAAAATCATAAGGTTAAAGATACTCTTGATTATATGGCGGCTCAGGGGCTGACTTATGTCGGCGTTCTGCCGAAGCCTAAAGGCGAGGAAAATGATGACTGGACGCCGGAGAAGCAGCTTTTGTTTAAATCGACCGAGTTCGGGGATGATATTGACCGGGTTTTGGCCAGGGCAAACGGGGTAACGACTTATTTTGCTTCGGATATCGCTTATCATATGTATAAATTTGAACGCGGGTTTGCCAAACAGCTGGATGTTTGGGGGGCAGACCACGGCGGGTATGTCAAGCGGATTAAATCCGCTTTGTCGGCCGTGAGCGGCGGAAAAGCCGATTTGGAAATCCGGCTGTGTCAGATTGTGAATTTGGAAAAAGACGGCAAACCGTTCAGGATGTCAAAACGCGCCGGAAATTTTGTTATGATAGAAGATGTACTGGATGAAATTGATGCCGATGCGTTCCGGTTGTTTATGATTATGAAAAGCGCCGACTCGCAAATGAATTTTGATTTGGCAAAGGCCAAAGAACAAACAAAGGATAATCCGGTGTTTTACATTCAATATGCTCATGCCCGGGCAAATTCGGTTTTGAAAAAATATGCCGATACTTTCGGTGAGCCGGTTAATCCGCAATGTTGGAAAGATGCAAAATATTATGCCGATGCGGCGGAAATTGAAAAAAATTTGATTAAAAGCATTGCCGATTATCCGTCAACGGTCGAGGCGGCGGCTTTGGGGCGGGCACCGCAGATTTTGACGGCGTATTTGGAAGAACTGGCGCGCCAGTTCCATTCACTGTGGACGGCCGGCGGCCGGGAAGGCATTCGTTTTATTTATCCGGAAAATCGTGAGCTTTCCACCAAGCGGATGTATCTGGTGGCCGCGTTGAAAAATACGATTGCCAACGGCTTGCAGACTCTGGGTGTCGAGCCTAAGGAAAGTATGGAAAACATTAAGGAAGCTTCCGGAGAATAGTTAACGGCGGGACGGTGTCCCGCTTTTTTTTTGTGATTTTTCTGTTTTGTCAAAAATTTGTCTTGCCAAATCCAGGGCTTTATGATACGGTTACCTCAAACTTCAGAAGGAGGTAAAATGCAGATTTGGGCGGATGCGTCATACAAAGGCGGTAAGGCTGGCTTGGGTGTGCTTGTCCGTAAATTGACAAAAAACGGGTATGAAGAAATCCGCATTTCCAAATCTGTTCGCAGCAAAGACAATAATCTTGCCGAGTTGAAGGCCATCTGGCTGGGTGTTAAATATATGGGGGAGCCTGAAAACGGCTATGTCAATATTGTGACGGACAGCGAATATGCCATTCGCAGCATTAAGCATCCGAATCGTGAAGAATATAAAGGCGAACGGGGTGAGATAGCTAAGAGGATCCGTGCTAAAATTGATAAATACAAGTGGCGCCTTTATCATAAAACCGCAGCGCATGATTCCAGAGAAGATGTTTACAGCATGCGTCAGGATGTCTGCGATATGCTGGCTAAAAACGCATTGGATAATTTTTTGGACGACAGCCGGTTTTCCCGGTGATTTTTATTTTTCTTCCAGAACAGAGACAATTTCGGCGGTGACCTCTTTGGCGTCGCCGTAAAGCATGATAGTGTTGTCGGCGTAAAACAACGGGTTTTCGACGCCGGCGTAACCGCTGGCAAGAGAACGTTTTACAAAAAACACGGTTTTGGCTTTTTCGACCTCAAGAACAGGCATGCCGTAAATAGGCGAATCGGGCGCCGTTTTGGCCAGCGGATTGGTTATATCGTTAGCACCGATGACATAGGCCACATCGGCGGTGGCAAATTCCCGGTTGATGTCCTCCAGTTCAAAAACGTTTTCATAAGGCACATTGGCTTCGGCAAGCAGAACATTCATGTGTCCCGGCATGCGTCCCGCGACCGGATGGATGGCAAATCTGACGTCAACGTCGTATCGTTGCCGCAAATCATCGGCCATTTCTTTTAAAACATGCTGGGCTTGTGCCGCGGCCATGCCATATCCGGGAACGATGATTACTTTGGTTGCATTTTCCATGATAAAGGCTGCATCCCGCGGACTTCCGGCGCGGGCGGCAAGGGTTTTGTTTTCGCTTTCCGTGATAGTTGATGCCTCTGCGCCGAATCCGCCAAGCATAACGCCGAGCAGAGATCTGTTCATAGCTTTGACCATGATGTATGACAGGATGCTGCCGCTGGCTCCGACCAATGCTCCGGTAATAATCAGCAGAATGTTATTGAGCGAAAAACCGACGGCAACGGCGGCCCAGCCCGAATAGGCATTAAGGATTGAAATAACGACGGGCATATCGGCACCGCCAATCGGCAGAATCAGCAAAATACCCAAAAGGACGGATAAGGCGGCCAGGGTATAAAAAGTATTTGTTTGTCCTTCTTTGATAAAGAAAAGGCAAAGAAGGACCGTTGCCAGGGCCAGGCCTAAATTTATACTCCGGCGAAACGGCAGCAGCAAGGCGCGTGCCGGCATCAGTCCCTGAAGTTTGGCAAAGGCAATCATTGAACCTGAAAAAGCGATTGCACCGATAACCAGACCGAGAGAACTTTCCAAACGTGTCGGATTTCCGGCGGTGACTTCGGACAGAGAAATGAAAACGGCGGCCAATCCGCCCAGGCCGTTGAAGGCGGCAATCATCTGCGGCAGCGCTGTCATTTTGACTTTAAGGGCGCTGAATGTGCCGATGATGCCTCCGGCAATCAGCACGGCAAGAATAAGTAAATATTCTTTGACGTCCGGCGAGCCAAAAGTTGCCGCAACGGCAATCACCATGCCGGCAATTCCGGCCAGGTTACCGTTTTTGGCCGTGCGGGGAGAGGCCAGTCCGCGGATGGCCAAAATGAACAGAATCGAGGCCAGCAGATAAGAAAACGAAATTGTCCAGCCGGGCATTATTTTTTCTCCTTTTTCTTAAACATCAGCAGCATTCGGTGGGAGACCGCGAATCCGCCAAAAATGTTAACGGAAGCAAGAAAAACGGCAATCAGTCCGAGCAATCCGGCGGCCGGAGCGTCAGTGTTTCCGGCAGTCAGCAGCGCACCGACAATAATGACCCCGGAAATTGCGTTGGAAACGCTCATCAGCGGAGAATGCAGCGCCGGCGTGACGCCCCAGACGACAAAATACCCAACAAAGCAGGCCAGAATAAAAATAGTCAGCAACATCCATATTTCCATTGAAGCCTCCTTCAGATTAACAGATTGCCGTTTCGAGCAGCGCAAACCGCGCGAATGATTTCATCATCGTCATTAAATTCAAATTTCTTTTTTTCGCTTTGGTAATAAGCGTCCAGAAAATTGTATATGTTGTTGGCAAACAGACTGCTTGCGGTAAACGGTATTTTTGCGGCGAGGTCCGAGTTGCCGATAATAATGACATTTCTTTCGGTTTTAAGAGTTTGCTTGTTTTGTGAGCCTTCGACGTTGCCTCCGGCCGCCGCGGCCATATCTACGATTACCGCGCCGGCAGGCAGCTGTTCAATCATTTGGCGCGTCACCAGACGGGGCGCCGGTTTTCCCGGAATCAGTGCCGTCGTTATCAAAATGTCGGTTTGCGGTAGTATCCTGCTGATAGCCGTTTGCTGCAGTTTCCGGTATGTTGCGGAAGTTTTTCCGGCATAGCCCCCGGTGCTTTCAAATTGTTCGTTGCTTTGGATTTCCAAAAAGCGTCCGCCCAGAGATTCAACTTGTTCTTTGACGGTCGGCCGAACATCGGAAGCCGTGACAACGGCTCCCATCCGCTTGGCGGTTGCAATGGCCTGAAGTCCCGCAACACCGGCTCCCAAAACCAAAACGCGGGCGGGGGTGACGGTTCCGGCCGCGGTCATCATCAACGGAACGGCCCGGGACAGCCTCGCCATGGCTTCAATGACGGCCCGGTAGCCGGACAGACTGCTTTGAGAAGATAAAATATCCATGTTCTGGGTGCGTGAAATTCGCGGCAAAAGGTCGAGGGCCAGGCAGGTTAGCCCTTTTTCGGACAGTTCTTTGATATGGGCCGGATGGCTCAGCGCTTCCATGTCACCAATCAGAATTTGCCCGTTGCGGAACAAGGAAATTTCTTCTGGCAGCGGGGATTTTATTTTGATGACGACGGCGGCGTCGTTAATGGTTTCGGCTGCTGTCTGCATAATTTCGGCTCCGGCGCTCCGGTAAGCTTCATCAGCGAATCCGGAAGCAAGGCCCGCGCCGCTTTGAACGCGAATGCGCAGTCCCCGGGAGAAGTATTTTTTGACGGTGTCCGGTGTGGCGGCGACCCGGGTTTCTCCCGGAGATGTTTCCGTCGGAACAGCGATAATCATTTCGGCCTCTTAACTTTATGTAAAACTAAGTTAAATATAGTAGCGTCAAAAGCTTTAACAACGAACGGGCGTAATCTTTTATGAGACAATTGTTTAATTTATTTCAGCTGTTTTTCAGAATCGGGCTGTTTACCTTCGGGGGCGGTTATGCCATGTTGCCGCTGCTGCAGGGAGAGCTTGTGAAAAAAAGAGGCTGGGCGACGGATGAAGAATTGCTTGATTTGTATTCTATCGGTCAGTGTACCCCGGGGATTATCGCGGTTAATGTAGCGACGGTTATCGGTTACCGTCGTGCCGGTGTTCCGGGGGCGTGTTTCGCGACGCTGGGAATTGTTATGCCGTCGCTGATTATTATTCTGCTGATTGCTTCGGTTTTAACACAATTTATGTATAACCGTTATGTGGCCTATGCTTTCGGCGGGGTGCGGATTTGTGTGGTGGCATTGATTCTAAATGTCATTTACGGCCTTTGGCGGAAAAGTATTAAAGATTATTTTTGCGCGGGTGTTTTTATCGGCGCTCTGGTCTTGTTGCTGGTGTTTAATTTGTCGGCCGTGTGGGTCGTGATTGCGGCCGGTGCAGCCGGATACTGGTTGAGAGGAGCGGCGGCAAAATGATTTATGTTATTTTGTTTTTTGAATTTTTTAAGGTTGGACTGTTTGCCATCGGCGGCGGTTTGGTGACGGTGCCGTTTTTGTTTGATTTGTCTGAAAAATACAGTTGGTTTACCGCAAAAGAACTGGCCGACATGATTGCCGTTTCCGAATCGACACCGGGGCCGCTGGGGGTTAATATGGCAACTTTCGCAGGGTTTCGCGCGGCCGGAATCCCGGGCGGAATCGTTGCAACGCTGGGATTGGTTTTTCCTTCTTTGGTAGTGATGATTTTAATTGCCAAAATGATGGATAAGTACAGCTGCAATACCAGAGTTCAGAGAGCTTTGGACGGTATTCGTCCGGCGGTTATCGCTTTAATATTGTCGGCAGGAATTGAAATTGCCAGGATGGCTGTCGTCGATCTTAAGGCCGTGATTGCGCTGGTTGTTTTTTTGCTGGTTATTCATTTCGGAAAAAGAGGGCCGATTTTTTATCTGGCGTTGTCGGCTGTGGCGGGAATCGTTTTTAAGATATGAAAAAAAGCCTCCGTGAAGGAGGCTTTTTTGAGAGTTAGATGTCTAACGCTTTACGATATGTTTCCAGCAAAAATTCCTGTTCGTCGCGGTCTGCTGCGTTCATCTTACGCAGTTTCATTACGGCTTTCATGATTTTGACGTCAAAGCCGGCAGATTTTGCTTCGGCGAAAATATCCCGGATGTCGGAAGCAATGGCGGCCTTTTCTTCTTCCAGACGTTCAATGCGCTCAATCAGCGAACGCAGACGGTCTACTGCAATGCCGCCGACTTCCGGATTGTTGTTTTCTTCACTCATGTTTTTCTCCTCAGATAAAATTGATTGCAGAAAAGCTAGCAAATTTCGGGCAGTTTGACAAGTAATAAATTTTGTGTATGAACGCTTAAAAATAAGAGCTTGTTAACTTATTTTCAGGTATATTAAAGCAAATTTCAGAAAGGGAGAAATGTCTTATGCCTCAGGATACGCATACTAAAATATTGGCAACCATCGGACCGTCTTCCGCTACCCGCGAGCAGATTGAGAAGCTGATTGACGCCGGTGCCGACGCCTTTCGCATTAATTTCAGCCACGGAACGCACGAAGAACATAAAGAACGCGTCAAAATTATTCGCCAGCTGGAAAAGGAGAAAGGACGCTTCATTTCCATTTTGGCAGATATGCAGGGTCCGAAGCTCCGGGTCGGTCTGTTTAAAGAAGATAAAGTTTTGCTCAAGGAAGGACAGACTTTTGTTCTTGATATGAATCCGGCGCCGGGAGACGACAAACGCGTTAATCTGCCGCATAAGGAAATTTTTGAGGCTTTGAAGGCGGGGGACGATTTGTTGGTAAATGACGGTTATATCGTTCTGCATGTCGAAAGCTGTACCGATAAACAGGCGGTGACAACCGTTAAGGTTGGCGGCTATATTTCCAGCCATAAGGGGGTTAATCTGCCGAATACGCATCTGCCGATTTCGGCAATTACGGAGAAGGATCGCGAAGATTTGAAATTTGCTCTTAAGCTGGGCGTTGACTGGATTGGCTTGTCTTTTGTGCAGAGCGCCGAAGATGTCCGGGAAGCACGTCGTCTTATCGGTGACAAAGCCTGGCTTATCAGCAAGCTTGAAAAGCCGAGTGCAATTGATGAACTTGAAGATATTATTCAGCTTTCGGACGCAATTATGGTGGCCCGGGGCGATTTGGGCGTTGAGTGCCCGATTCAGACCGTTCCCGTTCTGCAAAAGCGGATTGTCAGCGCCTGCCGTCGGCATGCACGACCGGTTATTGTCGCGACTCAGATGCTGGAATCGATGATTAATAATCCGACACCGACCCGCGCTGAGGTTTCCGATGTGGCTACGGCCGTTTATGACGGAGCCGATACGGTCATGCTTTCAGCCGAGACAGCGGCCGGAAAATATCCGGTTGAAGCGGTTCAGATGATGCACCGAATCGTGTCGCAGGTTGAGGCTGATCCGTTGTTTTTTGACATGATGCGCAATCTGCGCCGTAATCCGAGTAATGCCGGCGAGGCTGATTCTATTACGTTTGCCGCCAGCGAGCTGTCTTGTGTCTTGCGTGATGTTAAGGCCATCGTTACTTATACCACGTCCGGTCTCACAACCTTTTTGACTGCCCGTGAGCGTCCGTATTTGCCGATTTTGGCTTTAACCCGTGACATAGAGGTGGCCCGGAGGCTGGTTTTGGTTTGGGGGGTTCATCCTTTAATCAACAAAGACAGTTTCAAAAGCTTTGACAAAGTTGAGGATTGCGCCGTTAAAGCGGCCAAAGAGGCCGGGTATGCCAAATCCGGCGACCATATCATCATTACGGCCGGTTTCCCCTTGAATACAAAGGGCCGGACGAATATGTTGCATACGGTTTATATTAAGTAAACCGTCTTTAAAAAGGCCGTCTGGCGGGTGGCTAAAGCAGTTTTACGCAGGGCGGGGAAAAGGTTGTATAACGGACGCTTAATACAGAAATTTCGGGCTGAAAGTTTCCTCACGTACCTTTGTACGCTGCGGTACTTTCACCCTTATTTCTTATTAATCGTCTCGCTCTCCAACCTTTTTAAAAGTGTTTTGTGTACACTAAAATTTTCTTCGCTGCTAGAAATCACTTTATCCACGCACGCCATCCGGCCTTTTTGTGTTCTTTTTCGGGAAGTTCCGATTTTTTGGCGCTTGCTATCGGCAGGGCTTTGACAGATTTTCTTTTATATTTTTATTCCTTTTAATCTTTATTTTAGATTTGCCGTCTTATTATAAAAAATAACTGTCAATTTAAGGACGCCATGTCATGCTGCAATATCTTTTTAATGTGTTATCTGCTCCCGATTATTTGAATACGGTTTATGCCCGGGCTTTTATGGGCTTTTTTTCCGCTTTGATTTTAACGTTGTCTTTCGGCGGCCGGGTTATCGGTCTGCTGCATGCTCATCAGGCCAAGGGACAGCCAATTCGTGAAGACGGGCCGAAAACCCATCTGCTGACTAAAAAAGGAACGCCGACGATGGGCGGACTGTTGATTTTGGGGGCTTCTCTGGTGGCAATGCTGTTGTGCGCCGATTTGACAAATTCTTTGGTTTGGGTTTGTTTTGCCGTTTTGCTCATTTACGGATTGGTCGGTTTTTGTGATGATTATAAAAAGGTGACCAAGCAAACCTCTAATGCGATGACTGCCAAAATGAAATTACTGCTGCAGTTTGTTACGGCGTTAGCAGCTATTGCGGTTATTTCTTATGAGATGCCCGAAAATACGCGTTTTGTGCTGAATATTCCCTATTTGTGGGATGTTGCCGTAAATTTGGGGTGGTTTTATGTTCCTTTTGCCATGGTGGTTATTGCGGGAGCTTCCAACGGGGTTAATCTCAGCGACGGGCTTGACGGTTTGGCCGCGGGGCTTTTGCTGTTGTCTTTTTTGGTCTTTATGGTTTTTGCGTATGCCTGCGGGACGGCGGCGGCAGAATATTTTTATATTATGCCGGTTCCCAAGGCCGGCGAAGTTGCAGTTGTCTGCGCGTCGGTGGCAGGGGCCTGTCTGGGCTTTTTGTGGTTTAACGGCGCGCCGGCTCAGGTCTTTATGGGGGATACCGGTTCTCTGGCTCTCGGTGCCCTTTTGGGTACGGTTGCCGTTATTCTCAAACAGGAAATTCTTTTGGCTGTTGTCGGCGGTGTTTTTGTCGTCGAATCGCTCTCTGTTATGATACAAGTGGCATATTTTCGCAAAACCGGCGGTAAGCGCTTTTTCAGAATGGCACCGCTGCATCATCATTTTGAGCAGCTCGGCTGGCCCGAGACGCGGGTCGTCATTCGCTTCTGGATTGCCGGATTTATTTTGGCCGGGCTTGGTCTGCTGGCTTTGCTGGTTAAATAAGGGAGGCGGAAGGTGATCGCTTTTTCCCGAAACAGCCGCAGCATTATTGCCAACTGGTGGTGGACCGTTGACAAGGTTCTGCTGTCGATGATTTTGCTGATTGTGGTTATCGGGATTTTTTTGAACTTTTCGGCCAGCCCGGCAGTGGCTAACCGCATTGGGGCGGGAACATTCCATTTCATCAAACGCCAATTGGTCTTTTTGCCGGCGGCACTGTTGCTGATGCTGTTTTTGTCAATGCAAAGTCTGAAGACCATCCGCCGCACTGCCGTTATCGGATATGCGGTTACGATTATTTTGATGATTTTGACATTGTTTTGGGGGGAGGAGACCAAAGGAGCCTCCCGCTGGATAAGAATTTTTGGCGTTTCGCTGCAGCCTTCCGAATTTATCAAGCCGACTTTGGCCGTGGTGGCAGCCTGGCTGTTTGAGGGACAAAAAAAATATCGTGATTTTCCGGGAGATTTGCTCTCAACCGTTTTGTTTGCATTTACGTTGCTGTTGCTGCTTTTGCAGCCTGATGTGGGGATGTCTTTGGTTGTGACAGCGGTGTGGGCGTTTCAGTTCTTTTTATCCGGATTGTCTTTGGTTTTGGTCGGTGTTTTGGCCGCGCTGGGGATTGCTTTTGCCGTGGCTGCTTATTTTATGTTTCCTCATGTGCATTTGCGGGTTCAGCAGTTTTTGGCTTCGGAAAATAATCTCAGCTATCAGATTAAAAAATCTTTGGAAGCATTTCAAAACGGTAATTTTTTCGGAATGGGGCCGGGTGAGGGCGTGGTTAAAATGCATATTCCCGATGCTCATACCGATTTTATCTTTGCAGTGGCGGCAGAAGAATACGGGATGCTGTTGTGTCTGGTGATTGTTGCATTATATGCTTGTATCGTTATCAGGGCAATGCTATTATCCTGTAAAGACAACAACTTATTTATTATTTTAGCGGCGGCCGGGTTGTCGGCGAGCTTTGGTTTGCAGGGAATTATCAATATGGCGTCAACCTTGCATCTGATGCCGACGAAAGGAATGACGCTGCCTTTTATTTCTTACGGCGGCTCTTCTCTTCTGGCAACGGCTTTGGGATTGGGAATGCTGTTGGCGATTACGCGGCGCAACGTGCATGCGGAGGATAAGGATGAGAACTACTAGAAAAAAACAAAAACCGTTAATCGTTCTGACGGCCGGCGGAACCGGCGGGCATGTCTATCCGGCAGAAGCCCTTGCCGAGGAGCTTGAAGCGCGCGGTTATCGCCTGATGCTGATAACGGACAGCCGCGGTAAGGATAATTATAAGGGAAAACTCGGTGAAATTCCCAATGCGGCAGTTTGGGCCGGGAGTATTGTCGGGAAATCAAGGTGGATAAAGCTTCAAAGCCTGTTTAAAACCGGAATAGGCGTTTTGCAGGCCGGATATATTCTTTTCAGAACCAAACCGGCTTGTGTGGTCGGTTTCGGAGGGTATGCCTCATTCCCGGCCTCTATGGCGGCAGTACTGTCGGGAACGGACCTTGTTCTGCATGAGCAAAATTCGGTTATGAGCCGGACCAATCGCTTTTTGTGCAAATATGCTTCTCTGATTGCGCAAAGTTTCAAAAAGGTCAAATATGCCCCTCAGCAGGTTAAAAGCGTTTTGACGGGGATGCCCGTGCGGGCGTCCATTGTAGAGGCCGGACAGACTCCGTATCCGCCGCTTGATGCCAAAAATAAAATGGAAATTATGGTTTTGGGCGGGTCTCAGGGGGCTAAAATTTTCGGAGAAGTTGTTCCCGCCGCCGTGAGGCAGTTGGATGCCAAACTGCAAAAACGGCTTAGGATTTATCAGCAATGCCGCAAAGGTGAGGAGGATGCCGTTCGGCAGGCGTATGACGGTTGCGGCTGTGAGTTGGATATTCGCCATTTTTTTGAAAATATGGCGGAATTGTATGCCCGGTTGCATTTGATTATTTCCCGTTCCGGTGCTTCTTCGGTTTCGGAAATCGCCGTTGCCGGCGTGCCTTCGATTTTGGTGCCTTTGCCGACGGCGGCCGATGATCATCAGACCGGAAATGCGCGTGAACTGGCCGAGGCCGGGGGAGCCGTTATGATTAAACAGTCTGAATTTACGGCGGAAAAACTTCAGAATCTGCTTGAAAAACTGTCCGCAGATTATTCTGAACTGAAAAAGATGTCCGACAACGCCCGCAAAACGGGAATTGCCAATGCGGCCAAGCGTTTTGCGGATGCTATTGAAAAAAACATTATCGGCAAATAGGAGGTGCAGATGTTTGGATTGCGGAGCAAAAAAAATGATTTGGTAAAACTTCTTCCGGAAGTACGCGGCAAATATCTGTGTGACGTTCCGCTTTCAAAGCACACCTGGTTTGCGGTCGGCGGACCGGCCGAGGTCATGTATCTGCCGGAAGATGACGAGGATTTGAGTTTGTTTATGAAGACCAAACCGTATAATCTTCCGGTTTGCGTTATCGGCGGCGGTTCTAATTTGCTGGTGCGCGACGGGGGGGTTCCCGGCGTTGTTATCAAGTTAGATTCCCGGTATTATAAGAAATGGCAGCTGAACGGCAATGAACTGACTTGCGGCGCGGGAATGAGAAATGCGGATTTGAAAAAAATTCTGCTTGAAAACAAAATGGGCGGTTTGGAATTTTTGTGTTCTATTCCCGGGCATTTGGGTGGTTCCATAAAAACCAACGCCGGTTGTTTCGGCAAAGAAGTCAAAGATGTGCTGCTTAAGGCGACGGTCGTGGACGGTGAGGGCAATATCAAGGAAGTTTCCGCGGCGGATTTGATGTTGTCTTACCGCAGCAGCTTTTTTCCGGATGATTGGATTGTTACATCTCTGACGTTAAAAGTTCAT
The DNA here is from genome assembly GCA_944389095.1 of uncultured Alphaproteobacteria bacterium. Taxonomy (GTDB): domain Bacteria; phylum Pseudomonadota; class Alphaproteobacteria; order RF32; family CAG-239; genus CAZU01. The sequence goes on along the minus strand of CALXLC010000060.1, from coordinate 4,599 downwards.
CCGGCAGATCCGGAAATGGTTCTTAAGACGCTGACCGAACATAAAAATTATCGGATGCGTTCTCAGCCGCACAATGAACGGACGGCCGGTTCGACTTTTAAGAATCCGGAAGGCCTGCGGGCATGGGAGCTGATAAAAAAATCCGGGTGTGCGGATTTGCGGGTTAACGGGGCGAAGGTTTCCGAAAAGCACTGCAATTTTTTAATCAATACCGGCAACGCAACGGCAAAAGACATTGAAACTCTTGGAGAAACCATTGTGCAGAGAGTCAAAGAGCAGACATCGATTACTCTGGAGTGGGAAGTTAAACGGATGGGCATCAATAAATAAGCATGGCAGAGTTGTCCGAAAATAAACTTCCGCCGTCGAAAAAAACGGAAAAAATTTTGGAACCTCAACGCGACTGGCCGCTGAGACTGGTCGGTAATATGCTGATGCTGGGGGTGATTGCGGTCGTGGCAGCGCTGGTGCTGACGTTAAAAAACGATTGGGTCGGCAAGCGTCTGGAAGACTGGCAAAACGATTTTTATTCCTGGGCCGGCAGGCAGGGACTGTTGTTGGATGATGTTATCGTCACCGGACGCAACCGGACAACCATGAAAGAGATTCAGGCGGCCGCCGGTTTGCAGCGCGGGGATAATATGCTGCGGTTGGATGTCTTTGAGATAAAACGGCGGCTGGAGGAGCTTCCCTGGGTTGCCCGCGCGGAGGTCAGGCGCAGTTTTTTCCCGAATGTTGTCTTCATCCGGCTGACGGAACGGGAAGTTCGTGCTATTTGGCAGATAAACGAGAAATTTTATCCGATTGACGGCGAGGGAAAGGTCATTAATGCCGATTTCAGAACCAGAGAACCGATTTTGTTGATTGTCGGTGCCGGTGCGCCCGAAAACATGGCGCCGCTTCTGGAGGCAATCGGCAAATATGATGCCGATTATATCCGCCGTATCAAAGTGGCCAATTTTATATCAAAACGCCGGTGGAATCTGATTTTGGATGATATCCGCGAGGGAATAACCATTAAATTGCCTGAGGATGATATTGCCGGAGCCTGGAAAAAATTGCTGAAATTAAACGAGACAAAGGGGATTCTTAAACGTAAATTAACCATAATCGATTTAAGATTACCGGAAAAGATTGTTGTCAAGCTGCGCAAGACGAAAGGTGACGCGCCGGTCAGGCTTGATGATAAAAACGAGCGGAAAATTTAGAGCGGGAGGAAAAATAGAGTTGTCACATTCGTTTAACCATCGATTGACTACAATTGCCGCTTTGGATATCGGATCATCCAAGGTGTGCTGCGTTATAGCCAAAATCAGTCGGGATAAGCGGATTAATGTGGTGGGTTACGGTTATAATGCCTCCAAGGGAATTAAAAACGGCGTAGTCACGGATATCAATCAGGCGACGCTGTCTGTTTGCAATGCCGTGGAAACGGCCGAGCAGATGGCCAATGAGCGGATTGAACGGGTGATTGTCAATATTTCCGGCGACAAAATCAGAAGCGTCATCAAAGGCTCTACCATTGCGTTAAACAAAAATCGTCCGGTCAATGAAAATGATTTAATCAAAGTGGTGGAAAAGGGAATCCACCGCATTAATGTCGAAGGTTGCGAACTGATACACTGCCTTCCGGCAAATTATCGTCTGGATAACGGCGAGGAGGTAAAAGATCCCCGCAATATTTACGGCGAAAACCTGTCGGTTAACATCGTTTTGGGTTTGGTTCCGGATATTCTTTATCGCAATGTGGCCACGGTAATTGAAAATGCTCATCTTGAAGTGGCGGGCAGAGCTTTTTCGGCTTATGCTTCCGGGCTGGCTTGTCTGGTAGACGATGAAAAAGAACTCGGCGCCACGGTTGTGGATATGGGAGGCGGAACGACCTCGATTGTCAGTTTCCGCAACGGTTATCCTGTGTATTTCAGTTCTTTGCCGGTTGGCGGCAACAATGTGACCAATGATATTGCATTTGGGCTGACGACTTCTTTTTCTCATGCCGAAAGGCTGAAAACATTGCACGGCTGCGCATTTCTGACCAGTAAGGACAAAGAGGAAACGATTAATGTTTATCCGGTCGGGGAAGAAGACGACAGTTGTATCAAGCAGGTTCCCCGGGCGGAGTTGATCAGTATTATCACGCCGCGTATTGAGGAGACGTTTGAAATGGTCAATCGCAAGCTGTATGAGGCCGGACTCGGAGATGTCAGCAGTCACCGGGTGGTTTTGACCGGCGGCGCTTCGCAGTTGTCCGGCGTGCGCGATATTGCGGCCATGGTTCTGGATAAACAGGTTCGGCTGGGGCGGCCGAAAAATATTCTGAATCTGCCGGACAATTTATATAATCCGGCGTTTTCGACCTGTGTCGGCCTGTTGTTGTTTGCTCTGAATTATACCGAGAAAAAGCCGAACAAAATTATCAACAAACCGGTTAATGCATCCGGCAGCGGTGCCTTGGGACGGGTTTTGGGCTGGCTGAAGCAAAACTTTTAATAATTTGCGGCAAAAAATATTTTTGGTAACCAAACCTTAATTTATTATGGGGTATTCTGTTAGCAACAGGATATTAATGTATGGTTTGGGAGTAAGAAATACCATGTCAATCAAGTTAGCCGTTCCAGAAAAGACAGTAATGCAGTTGAAACCGCGCATTTCCGTTATCGGTGTCGGCGGCGGCGGCGGAAATGCCGTCAACAATATGATAGCCCAAAATCTTGAAGGGGTTGATTTTATTGTTGCCAATACAGACGCGCAGGCTTTGGAAAATTCCAGCTGCAGCCGTAAAATTCAGCTCGGTATGGAAACAACGCGCGGGCTGGGTGCCGGTGCGCGTCCGGAAGTCGGCAAAATGGCTGCCGAAGAAGCCAAAGAAGAAATTGAGCGTGAACTGGAAGGCGCCAATATGGTGTTTATTACGGCCGGCATGGGCGGCGGTACCGGATCCGGCGCCGCTCCGGTCGTTGCAAAAATTGCCAAGGAAAAAGGCATTTTGACGGTCGGCGTGGTGACCAAACCGTTTCAATTTGAAGGTAAAAAAAGGTATGAAACGGCTGAAGCCGCGGTAGAAAATTTTACCAAAGAAGTTGACAGCATTATCATTATTCCCAACCAGAATCTTTTTAGAATCGCGGATAAAAACACGACACTGGCCGATGCTTTTGTTATGGCGGACAATGTTTTGTATGCCGGGGTGCGGTCGATTACCGATTTGATGATGATGCCCGGGTTGATTAACCTGGATTTTGCGGACATTAAATCCATTATGGAAGACAAAGGCAAGGCCATTATGGGTACCGGTGAGGCAGAAGGTGAAAACCGCGCCGTTCAGGCCGCCGAGCAGGCTTTGTCCAATCCGTTGCTGGATGATTGTTCCATGCGCGGCGCCAAAGGCGTTTTGATTAATATTACCGGCGGTTCGGATATTACACTGTTTGAGATTGATGAGGCCGCCAGCCGGATTAAAGAAGAAGTTGACGAAGATGCCAATATCATTTTCGGTTCAAGTTTTGACGAGAGTTTATCCGGAAAAATCCGCGTTTCAATTGTTGCTACCGGTGTTGAAGAGAAAAATGCGGCTAAGAAGCCTGCCGCACCGAAACCTGCGCCGGCGTATATTGAGAAAAGTTACAGCAGAGAAAAAACGGTTTCTGCTCCGGATGTTGCTTTAGACAGCAATCTGGAGAAGTTTTCGGCCGTCAAAGAAGATATTTCGGCGGCGGTTGAAGACGTTGTGGAAACGGCTTCGGTGGTATCCATGCATGACGAGGCCGGTGAGGAAGTTGTGGCTGCGGTTTCTGTTGAGGAGAAGCCAAAACCGACATTCAAGGATTTTGACGATTTGGAAAAATCTGCGGCAATGTCGGAAATGCCAAACGCTTCTTCTTTGTTTAAGGCTATTATTAACAAACCCGACGATGCGAATGAGAACTCTCAATTAGAGAGCATTCTGTCCTCGAATGAAAATGTTTTTAAGGCTAAAAGTTCTATCAGAACTGTTGAAGAAGAGCCGGAATTATTTCCGAATCACAATCCCTCAATCGTTATTCCCAAAAAACAGGAAGAGGTTGAGGAATTGATTGTCAGCAATGATGAAGAGGAATCTTATACACCGACTTTAATTGAGCGGGTGACGGGTTTCTCTATTGCCAAAAGAAACCGTAAAAAACAAAAGGAGACGGAAAGAGTTCAGGAACCGATTTCACCTTCGTTTGCCGATGATGACTTTCATCAGGAAGACCGGTTGAATTTGGAGATTCCGTCTTTCCTGCGCCGAAAATAGGTTTTCGGCAGTTATTATTGGATTGTTTTTAAAAGCCCCGCATTGCGGGGTTTTTTTATGCGTGTTTTAGGGTGTTTTGTCGTATGGGGCATATATACACTTGCAGAAAAGTGGAAGCCTCTCCACATCCGCTTAGGTATTGCCTGTGCGGCTCGCACCAGAAAAGTGGAAGCCTCTCCACCGCCGCTTAAGTTACGCCCCCGCCCGCTGGGCGGTTTCGTCCAACCCTTACAAATAGTGTTTGACACGCGGCAAAGATTATGTTAAAGTAAAAACATAATCTATAGTGTGTTGGTGAATATTTGGAGGAGTTGTGCCCTTCA
>CALXLC010000059.1 GCA_944389095.1 uncultured Alphaproteobacteria bacterium | reverse complement strand
AGCCAATGGTGACCGTTCATTTTACCCCCTTGTGGTGCATAGTTGTGGCACAGTTCGCATCACAAGGAATATGGCAAAGCCCAATAAAAAAGGAACCCACCGGCCTAGCCGGTGGGTTACTTTTTATTGTACAAGTTTTGCCCGGGCCTTCCGTTCTTCAAACAGGGGGCAGATTTTCCATTCCATTTGATAATTGCTCATATTGTCCAGCTTTTGCTGCTCTCGTTTTCTGGCCGCCAAAAATTCCTGAAGCAGCGGTTCGAGACGGGCCGTATAATACCTTAACAGAAGGTCGGTTCCTTTTTTGTCTCGTTCCGGGTCGTCAGTAAGGGTTTTGACGGCACGGACGTCATAAATGGCCTTGCGGATGGCTTCGTCGATAATCGGCAGATAATATTCCAAAGTCAGTTTGTTAATGCGCTGATGGGTTTGTTCGTGTCGGAGCGTGTGGGAGAATTCGCAGCTGTCTTTGGGATATTGGTTGGTTACATATATAACGGGGTCTTTGTAGCCGATAAAAATATCGATTTCCGATGCCATGACGCAGGAATATTGTTGGTCCAGCTTAACGGAAAAGCCTTTTAGTCCGATGGTGTAATAATCCTGTATGGCCGCCAGGCCGACGGTTGTCAGACCTTCTTCGGGATTTTTTTGGGAAAGGCCGTTGATGTATTGGGTATCGTGCGACAGGTCATGCACCAGTTGTCCGTAAGAAGTCCACAATCGGACAACCGGACGGCGGTTGATGCCGTTGCAGGAAACGAAAGCTCCGTATTGAAAGGCTCGGGCCGGCGTCATTGTCCAGAGCAGACCGCCGATGAGCAATATCCAAAAACGCATTGTTCATTCCGAAAGTCGTTATCATTTTTTTAAGCTTAAAAGATTAAAATAAACAAAAGTTTAAGACAGAGAGGCTGAAATGAAAAAAATTGGTTGTTTTCTTCTGGCCATATTGCCGTTGTTGGTGGAAACGGGAGCGGTTCGGGCTCAGGAGGCGGAAGAAAGTCCGGAAGCCGTGGAGAGGGAGTATCGGGAGGCCGGCAATCGTGACGCGAAGGCGTTGCAAAAACGTTTTGACGAAATGCGAAAGCCAAAGTTTCAAAAGGCCTATGACGATTATCTGGAAGATTTGAAAGTTATCAAGCTGACCGGCACTGCGCCGGATAATGAAAAGCTGTATGATGATTTGCGACGGATGAACAGCAATGAAAAAATTTTGTATTCCGTCAATAAGCCTGAAATGCACAAAGCTTTGAACATTTTGCGTTAAAAAAAGGAAAGGGGATGGGGCCCCCTTTTTCAGTTCAGCGTAATCAGGCCTCTGGTAAAGGCATAAATTCCGGCGACGGCGACGATTATCAAGATGATTGCCAACACTTTTTCTCCGCCTTTGAAGCAGGAAGTGCCCGGTGCGTTTTCCCGTCTGGCCCAGATGTAAACGGGGATGCCCAAAGCGATGATGACTGCCGCCAACATCAGGTATTTCAGTCCGGCAGCATAAATCAGCCATAAGGCATAAAAGCTTCCCAAAACGGAAATCAGCAGCGCTGCCGAGCGTTGCGGCAAAAGTTCCTGATTTTGATATTCTCCGTCTTCGCAAAGTTTCCAGAGATATGCGCAGGAAGTGAAGTAAGCCGGCAGCACCATGACGCCGGTAATGCTGAGCATGGTGTTCCACGCGTTGTTGGAAAAGAAAACCAACAGCAGGAACAGCTGCATGGCCGCGCTGGTTATCAGCAGGGAAACCGACGGCGATCCGTTGGCGCTTTCGGCGGCAAAAATTTTCGGAAAAGTACCGTCCTGAGCAGCGGCCTGCGGGATTTCCGCCGTGACCATGGTCCAGGCCAGCCAGCTGGTCAAAACCGAAACCAGAAGACCGATATTCATCAGCCAGGCGCCCCAACGCCCGACAATCGGTTCAAGAATGCCGGCCGTGGAAGGATTGGCTACGGCGGCGAGTTGTTCTTGCGACATGTAGCCAAAGGGCAGCAGGGACAGCAGGACATAAATCAGCAGACAGCCCAGAAATCCGAGAATAGTGGCTTTGCCGACGTCCGAGGCCGTTTTGGCACGGTTAGACATGACAACGGCGCCTTCAATGCCGATGAAGGCCCACAGGGTGACCAGCATTGTGCTTTTTATTTGAGTTCCCAGGCTGCCGAGTTTGGCTTTGGTGGCGATATTCTCGCCCCAGAAGTTAAAGTCAAACTGGGAGAATTTGAACACAAAAAGCAAGATTAAAATAAACATCAGCAGCGGGACGATTTTGACGATGGTGCCGATGGTGTTGACAATACTGGCCTGTCGGACGCCGCGCATAACCAGGTAATAAAATCCCCAGATGATTATGGAACCGCCGATAATGGAGGGCAGGTTATTGCCTCCGGCAAAGTGCGGCGGAAAGAAATAGTTTAGGGCGTCCATGGTAATGACGGCATAACCGACGTTGCCGCAGACCTGGCACAGCCAGTAAGACCAGCCGATGGTAAATCCGACGTAGGGACCGAATCCGGCACGGCTGTAGGAATAAATGCCGGTTTTTAAATCCGGTTTGGCCAGAGACAAAATGCTAAAGGTTTTGGCAATGAAAAAGATGCCGATGCCGGTAATCAGCCAGGCCAACAGGACGGCTCCGGCGGAAGCTCCCGCGGCCATGTTTTGCGGCAGGCTGTAAATGCCGCCGCCGAGCATGGAACTGACGACAATGGCCGCCAGCGCCCATACGCCGAGACCGCCCGGGTTTTCGGACGGTACGGCGGCAGAAACATTGTTTGTTTTGTGAGCCATAATCAAATTCCTTGTCTGAAAATAAAAAAACGGCAACCCCGAATGCCGAAAACATTCGGGGCCGAAAGGGGTTTATATCTGCGCCGGGGCTGCGTGTTCAAAGTTTAAGAAACCCATGGCAGTCAGACTGTATCCGAATTGCTGGGTGATGTTGACATAGTTGTGCCACATCTGAAATTCGGAGTGTTTTTCAACGCCGCGGATGGAGAGTTCGTGATTAAGCGATTTGTTCAGCCACATTTCGGCGTGTCCTTTGGCAATGTCATCGTCAATCTGGGTGTCGAAAAATTCGACATATTCGGCTGCCCAGCCGCCGATGAGTTCTCCTTTGGAATCTTTACCCCAGCAGACGCCGAGACCGGTGGCTATGGCCTTATGCTGGTCGCGGCTGGCTCCGTGCCCGGCCATGATGACTTCCAAGACGGCACCATGTTTAAATTGGCTGACTATTTTGTCGTTGAGCGGAACAATTTTGCCGTGCAGCTCTTTGGGAAGAACGGAGGTGTAGGGTACAACATTGAAGTTTTCGATTTTGGCCTGCATTAAAGCTGAATCGTAGCAAAAAGTTTCAAAAGGCTGCGGCGGAATACCGTCATCGGCCTGTCCGGCACCGCCGGTGATGAATGCAAATGTCGGGTAACGAACGCCTTCGGTCATCTTTTTTCTCCTTAAAAATTTGATTGAGGGATTAAATATTCAGTCAGCTCATTTTCATCAGCTGCCTTATTACCTAGTCGCGGCAGGGATGTTTTCAACGGTCGGTACGGCAAAATATCTACTTACATATCCACAAAGAATTATATTTTCAAAAAAGGATGGCTTTTTGCGTCAGTTATAGTAGTCTTAAAAAAAATTCAGATGAAGAGGTGCTACATGTTTGCAAGTAAAAAGAAATTGGCTGCCGCCGTTATGCTGTTGGCGCTTGCAGCCTGCAATAAAGATGACGGATCACAGGGAGAAACCGCGGCCGCTTTGCCCAAGGCTTATGTTATAGAAACGGAGCCGCAGAATATTCCGCTGAGTTTTGAGTTTTCCGCCCGGGCCCAGGGCTCTAAGGAGACCGAGGTCAGAGCCCGGGTCGGCGGTATTTTGCTGAAACGCAATTATGTCGAAGGTTCCCGTGTTGAGGAAGGAAGCCTGCTGTTTCAGATAGATCCGGCGCCGTTTGAGGTGGCCCTCAGTCAGGCCAAAGCAAAACTGGCTCAGAGTCAGGCTCAGCTGAAAGCTGCTCAGACGCAGTGGGATCGTATTGCCAAATTGTTTGAGCAAAGAATCGTCAGCGAAAAATCGCGCGATGAGGCCCGGGCCGATTTGGACTCGCTGGAGGCTTCGACTCAGCTGGCTCAGGCCGAGGTCGATCAGGCTCAGTTGAATTTGGATTACACCGAAGTTAAGGCGCCTATCAGCGGCGTTACCAGTCTGGAGGCTCAGTCGGAAGGAAGTCTGATTACGGAAAACGGTTTGTTGACAAGCATTACGCAACTCAATCCGATTTATGTTATTTTTTCGGCTTCGGAAAACGAGATTTTGTCGTTGACCAATATGGTTGACCGCGGTTTGATTAAGAATCCTCAAAATAAGAGTGAGATTAAGGCAAAACTAAAGATTGACGATAATAATTTTTATACGGAAGACGGGACGATTAATTTTATTAATCCTTCAGTCGATGCCGCGACGGGAACCGTTAAACTGCGCGCAGTTTTTCCGAATCCCGAAGGACGCATTCGTCCGGGGCAATTTGTGCGTTTGGTCATAGAGGGGCTGACCCGGATAGATGCATTGGTTGTTCCGCAAGAGGCAATTATGCAAGGAGCTCAGGGGGCTTTTGTATATCGCGTCAATTCACAGGGAATGGTTGAAGTTGTAAATATCCAGACAGGGCTGACAACGCCGGAAGGCGGCTGGATTGTCGATGAAGGGCTTAAACCCGGTGACAAGGTGATTATCGGCGGCGTTATGAAAATGCGTCAAGGTATGGTGGTCGATCCGGTGGTTGTTCAGCCGCAGGATATACAAAAGGGAAGAGCCGGGTAATTTCGGGAGAGGTCAGAAATGTTTTCAAAGTTTTTTATTGAGCGGCCGATTTTTGCTACGGTAATTTCTCTGATTATTGTGCTGGCCGGATTGGTGGCAATGAAGGTGTTGCCGGTGGAACAATATCCCAATATCGTTCCGACGGAGATTCAGATTTCGGCCGTTTATCCGGGCGCGACGGCAGAAGTTCTTGCCGATACGGTGGCGGCGCCTCTGGAGCAGGAAATCAACGGCGTGAAAAACATGATTTACATGTATTCCAACGCCACTTCCAGCGGCTATCTGACCATCGGCGTGGTTTTTGATATCGGTACCGATCCGGATCAGGCAACTATTGATGTCAACAATAAAGTACAGGCGGCATCTTCCAAACTGCCGCCGGAAGTGACCAAACAAGGTGTAACGGTGGAGCAGAAGTCCAATTCTATTTTGCAGGTTATTACCATGCGCTCCACTTCCAAGCAGTATGATACCGTCTATGTTTCAAATTATGCGTTGCTTAATGTTTTGGATGAAATCAAGCGTATTAAAGGTGTGGGAAGCGCATCTTTGTTTGCCAGTCAGGATTATTCCATGCGTATCTGGCTGTCGCCCGACAAGCTGGCTGACTATGATTTGACGCCGCAAGACGTTATTTCGGCAATTCAGGAACAAAACTCGCAATTCGCGGCCGGACAGTTTGGCCAGGAGCCGATGGACGTGTATCAGCCCTATACCTATTCGGTTAATACCAAAGGGCGTTTGGTCGATGAAAAAGAGTTTGGCGAGATTATTCTGAAAGCTGATGCCGACGGCAGTATGTTGCGGCTTAAGGATGTTGCCCGCATTGAACTCGGCGCGCAGGATTACAGCGTTAACTCTACGTTTAACGGCGAGGAATCCGTGGCCTTTGCCGTCTACTTGCAGCCGGGAGCCAACGCGCTGGAAACCGCCGGGCTGGTTGAAGCCAAAATGGAAGAACTTTCAAAAAGTTTTCCGGAAGGCATTGTTTATGACATTCCTTATGACGTTACCATGTTTGTTAACGTGAGTATCAATGAGGTGGTGCATACGTTTTTTGAAGCCGTGCTGCTGGTTATTCTGGTCGTTTATCTGTTTTTGCAGAATTTCCGCGCGACTCTGATTCCGATTTTGGCGGTTCCGGTGTCAATCGTCGGTGCGTTTGCCGGAATGTATGTGCTTGGTTTTTCCATCAATTTGCTGACGCTGTTCGGTTTGATTCTGGCAATCGGTATCGTGGTTGACGACGCTATTATTGTTTTGGAAAACGTTGAGCGGCTGATGCGGGAGGAAAAACTTTCTCCCAAAGAAGCGGCCATTAAGGCCATGCAGGAAGTTTCCGGTCCGGTTGTGGCGGTGGCACTGGTTCTGTCTTCGGTCTTTTTGCCGATTGCTTTTTTGGGCGGTATGACCGGGGTTATGTACAAACAGTTTTCGGTTACCATTGCCGTGTCGGTTTTGATTTCCGCTTTGGTCGCACTGACGCTGACGCCGGCTTTGTGCGCCCTGATAATCAAGCCTGAACGCGGGCATAAGGAACCTATGGCCTTTTTCAGGTGGTTTAACAGCTTTTTTAATAAGTTGACGGATTTGTATTTGTCCGGTGTTCGTTTCTTTTTGAACAACAGAAAGACGGCGGTTCTTTGTTTTGCCGCTGTGATTGCCGCCATTGTCGCTTTGTTTAAGATTATTCCGGGCGGTTTGGTGCCTAATGAGGATCAGGGAAATCTGTTGATGTCTTACAGCATGCCGCCGGCATCGTCTTTGCCGCGGACAACAAAGTTTACGGAAAAGGTCGGCAGCCAGGTTCGGGAGAATCCGAACGTCAAAGATGTGTTGACGATTAATGGTTTTAATATGTTGTCGGCGACTCAGAATACTTATTCGGGCATCAGTTTTATTATCCTGAAAGACTGGGCGGAAAGGCAGCAGGCCTCGCAGTCGGCGGATGCTCTGGCTCAGACATTTACGGGTTTGGGGATGAGTCAGCCGGAAGGAATAGGCTTTTCTTTCAGTATGCCGCCGATTATGGGGATGAGCACTTCCGGCGGGTTTGAGGGCTTTATCCAAAACCGTGCCGGCAAGTCTTCCGCGGAGTTGATGGCAAAAACCGAAGAGTTTATCAATGCGGCCAATGAGCATCCGGCGCTGAGCAATGTGAAAACAACGTTTTCGGTGAGTACGCCGCAGTACAGAATTGATCTTGACCGTGAGAAGGCCCGGGTTTTGAATGTTCCGATTAACGCCATTTATTCCGTTATGCAGGCGACGTTCGGCAGCTTGTATGTCAATGATTTTACATATTTGGGGCGCAATTTCCGGGTGACGCTGCAGTCTGAGGCAAAGTTCCGCCGCTCACCTGATGATTTGCGTTATGTTTATGTAAAATCCAACAGCGGGCAGCTGGTGCCGTTGTCAACATTGATTAAAGTTGAGCGGATCACCGGACCGGAATTGATTAATCGTTTTAATATCTTTCCGGCGGCAAAAGTTTTGGGAGATCCGGCTCCCGGATATTCTTCGGGACAGGCTATCGCGGCTATGGAAGAGGTTGCCGAGAAGGTTTTGGGGCCTGATTACACGCTGTCCTGGATCGGTTCGGCTTATCAGGAAAAGCTGACCGGCGGTGCGTCTACGCAGGCGTTTATTTTCGGTCTGATTATGGTCTTTTTGATTTTGTCGGCTCAATACGAAAAATGGTCGTTGCCGGTGGTGGTTATTCTATCGGTTCCGTTTGCGGTCTTGGGATCTTTGCTGGCAACCTGGTTGCGCGGAATTGAAAATGACCTCTATTTCCAGGTTGGTTTGGTAACCCTGATTGGTTTGGCCGCGAAAAATGCAATTTTGATTGTGGAGTTTGCGGTTATGAAAGTTCAGGAAGGGCTTACCTATGCCGAAGCGGCGGTTGAGGCGGCCAAACTGCGGTTTCGTCCGATTGTGATGACCTCGCTGGCCTTTACGTTCGGCGTTTTGCCTCTGGCACTTTCTACGGGCGCCGGTGCCGGCAGTCGTCATGCCATCGGTACCGGAATGGTCGGCGGTATGATTGTGTCGACGTTTGTGGCGACTCTGTTTGTGCCGATGATGTTTGCCATTATCGGAGAGACGTTTGACGAAGAGAACATTCTCCGCCGCAAAATCAGCAAACGCGCCGCAGAAAGGGGGCGTCCGCAGCTGAAAGGCAAACTTCGTTAAAAAAACTTGCTTTTTGTCTAAAAATCGCTTATCTTATGATAAGCGATTTTTGATTATTAATATATTATGGTGATAAATGTTGTTTTATTTTATGTGTTGTTTTACAGTCTGGTAATCATCGGATTGTTTGAGACAACGTTTTGTCTGCTTTTAAAAGCGTTTTTTTGTCAGGAGGGGCTTAGCCGAATTCCTTCTGTCTTTATGGGCGTCTTGACTTTTGTTTTGGGCGGAGGTCTGATGTGGCATTTGAAGGTGCATTATTCCGAAATATGGCCGTATATCTTGGCCGGCGTTATTTTTATGACGCTTATAATCGGCATTTTGCTGTTTAAATTATTTAAAAAGGCTTAGAAAACTTAAAAGCCGGGATTGTTATCCCGGCTTTTTGCTGTTTTATTTGTTATTTCATCTCGCCGATGTACATTCCCAGCTGATGCGCGGCTTTGACGTAGTCGCTTTCGGTATTCAGCAGCGTTGTTCCGGCTTTGACGACTTCTGCCAAATCGACCGAATCGACATGGCCGTTTTTCCAGATGACCATTTTATTGTCTTCACCGGCGGCCAGAAGTTCGACGGCTTTGGCTCCGTAAACGGAAGCCAGCATGCGGTCGAAGGCAACGGGCGTTCCCGAGCGCTGGACATGTCCCAACGTGGTGACGCGAACCTGAAATTCGTTGTAGCGGCTGCTGATTTCGTTGCAGAGATATTGTCCGATACCGCCGTAAACGGCTTCCCCAACCAGATTCTTTTTGTTGGACAGGTGAGAGCCGTCTTCGGTTTTAATGCCTTCGGAGACAACAATAATCGCATGATTGCGGCCGCTGGCTTTGATTTCTTTGAGGCGGTTGATGATGCCGTCGATGGTGTAGGGAATTTCCGGCACCAGACAGACATCGGCGGCTCCGGCCAAAGCCGAATGCATGGCCAGATGACCGGCATCGCGTCCCATGACTTCCATAATCAGAGCGCGGTTATGGGAGCGGGCTGTCCATTCCAGGCTGTCTATGGCGGTGGTGCACTGTTGGACGGCGGTTTCAAAGCCGACGGAAAACTCGGTAATCGGCGTATCATTGTCAATGGTTTTGGGAATGCCGACAACTTGCACCGTGCTGCCTTTGCAGTAGTTTGACACAATGTTCATACTGCCGTCGCCGCCGACGACGACAATGGCGTCCAGTCCGAGTTCGCGGACACCTTTGGCAAAGCGTTGGGACATTTCTTCTAGAGATTCCATTTTAACGCCTTTGTTCAAGGAGCCGAGATAAGATCCGCTTAATCTGGGCCAGGGCGAATCAGAGAAATTGTGTACCGTGAGGATTTCGTAGCTGTGCGGTTTTTCGGTAATGCCGTCCGTACCGTTGTGAATTCCGTAAATTTCCCATCCTTTCTTGGAGGCAGCTTCAACAACCGCACTGATGACGGCGTTTAAGCCGGCGCAGTCGCCGCCGCTGGTGAGAATACCAATTCTTTTTTTTGCTCCCATAATTAATTTACTCCTTTTGAGTTGCAATTTATTTTATTTTGTTGTATAATCTAATACAAATTTATTAGAATAGTTTCCAGTAAAAAATGCATTTTGCAAAACTTTTTTTGTGAAAGGACTTTATTTTATGTTTAATCAAAACAATATGAGCCGCCTTCAGCAACAACTTTGTGAGTTGAAACTTGAGGAGCGCCGGGTTTGTTCGGATATTAAACATTTAGTTTCCAAAAACCAGACTATTGATTTCTTTCAGGCCAAGCAGTTGAATACGCTGCGGACGGGGCTGAAAACCAAAATCAAAAAAGTTGAAGCCAAAATTATGCCCAATATTATTGCCTGAGGGCAATATAATCTTCGGAAGCTCGGAAGAAAAGGCCGGATATGTCCGTTGTTGACAAAGCGGTTTGTTTGGGCGGAGGTGTTTTAAGTTTTTTTTCACAAAAGACTTGCAAATTAGTTTTATTGGTGCTAAAAGCCAAGTCAGTTTTTATGGTTTAACTTTAGTTTATTGATGAAATGGGGTGATTTAAGTGGTTCAGGTTACTGTTATCGGCAATGACGTCAATCAGTCGTTGAAAGTTTTGAAAAAGAAAATGCAGCGCGAAGGTATTTTCCGTGAAATGAAGCTTCGCCGTTGTCATGAGAAAAACTCTGAGAAAAAGGCCCGCCGTCAGGCCGAGGCCGTGAGACGTGCCCGCAAACAGCTTCGGAAACGCTTAGATACTGAAGGCTTCTAAGAAGTTGATCGGATTTTTTGAAAACTCCCGGATAAGTTTCGGGAGTTTTTTGTAACAAGAAAACTACCGGCTAGGCCGGTAGTTCCAAAGAGCTTATAGCTTTACAGCAAAAAAACTCCTTTGCTAGAATAAAGGTGACGGTCTGGCAACTGTCAAATAAAAAGCAAAGGA
>CALXLC010000058.1 GCA_944389095.1 uncultured Alphaproteobacteria bacterium | reverse complement strand
AAAAAGGCCGGATGGCGTGCGTGGATAATAAGATTTTAGGGCGGCGAAAGCGGAGTTTACATTAAGCGTAAATGAGCATTTCGCCGTCCCGCTAAATCTGTATTAGACACCAGCCAGACGGCCTTTTGTGGTTACTCGCCGTAAATTTCTATCCTAACTCTTTGTCTCAACTCGTCAATGCAAACAAGTTCTTTGTTCTCGTTTTCATAGTGCCAGTAAACCCAGCCGTTACAGGCAGAGGCATTTTGAGCGGCCGCCCCCACCTGATGAATAGAACCTTCCATTTGCTCACTTTTGACAGTGCCGTCAGAACGCACCACCGCGCAATGTTTGCGAGAAGCATCATACAAAACATCCCCGGGCGCCAACAAACCGCGCTCAATCACATTGCCGAAAGGAATTCGCGGCTGACGTTTTTTGGAGCTGTATTCCAGACAAATTTCGTTTTCGACCGGCTGAACGGCATCAATCCGCTCTTGAGCCCCGGCCACATAAACCGTATCTTTTTCAATACCGATAAAATTGCGCCCGAGCTTTTTGGCCACGGCGCCGGTTGTGCCGGTCCCAAAGAAAGGATCCAATACCACATCGCCGACTTTGGTCGATGCCATAATCACACGATACAGCAAACCTTCGGGCTTCTGAGTCGGATGCAGCTTGTTGCCGTTATTGTCTTTGAGGCGCTCTTTGCCGGTGCACAACGGAATTTGCCAATCGCTGCGCATTTGGGTATCTTCGTTTAACGCTTTCATAGCCTCATAATTAAACGTATATTTTGAATTGGGGTTTTTGCAGGCCCATATTAAGGTTTCATGAGCGTTGGTAAAACGAGTACCCTTAAAATTCGGCATCGGATTGGTTTTGTTCCAGATAATGTCATTCAAAATCCAAAAACCCAAATCCTGCAAAATATAACCGACGCGGAAAATATTGTGATAAGAACCGATAACCCAGATGGCACCGTCATCTTTCAAAACCCTGCGGGCCGCAGTCATCCACTCGCGGGTATAGGCATCATAGGCGGACAAACTCTCAAAACTGTCCCATTCTTCATACACACCGCTGACGCTGCTGTTATCGGGGCGGGTCAAAGCCTCGCCGAGCTGGAGATTATAAGGAGGGTCGGCAAAAATCAAGTCGACTGAATTTTCTTCCATTTGATTCATTACTTTGATACAATCGTCGTTAATAATCGTATTAAGTATCGTTTTAGCCTGCTTTCTGCTCATTTTCACCAGCCATTTGTTTCAAAAAAAAATCGACTGAACTCAGTATGGTCGACATTTGGTTATAAATTTATTAACACGATAAAAAAAAGAAGTCCAGCCAAAATCAAAAAAACGCAGTCCGCTGAAAAGGCGCGTTTTTTTGATTTTAGATAAAGGATCAGCGTTTTTTCCGAACGGTCTGCGCCAGATATTCGTTAGCCTCAGCAATCAATTCTGCCTCAATCAGGCGGATTTCCCGTTCTCCGACATACGGAATGCGGCCTTCAAAGACCTTTTCTTCAAACCAGTCATCCTCTTCCGGTTTATATCCGTAATCCGGAATTGTTCTTAACGCTTCAATAGCAAGACGATTCAGTCCGGCGATGGTCTCATCGCTCAAACCGCCGATAAAACGAAAAGAATACAACGCATTGAGTGCTCTGTTAAACACCGTGGTATCCTCAAGTTTTTGTATGGCCAGATAAATATCGCGGCAATATTGCATAAAATCCGCGACATTTTCCTGATAAACATCTTGCAGCATTTTCCAAACAGCATCCCGCGCGGGCTCAAAACCGGCCAGATACTGGCAAGACAGCTTATGACACTGTTGCACCCAGTCGGCATCTTTTCCGGTGGCAAACAGAGGTTTAATCTCCTCAAGTTTTTCCAAAAAAGCTTTCTTCCCGTTGCATTTTGCGGCCCAGAGAGCCAAAATTCCCTTACCGATACTTTCCATATGAGAAAGTTTTTCGGCTGTTTCTTTCTTAATCATATAATAAAAATTTGAGTTCTGTTCGTCATTATGGACAAAACAAGAAATTTGTCAATATATTTTTTAAGCCGTTTTATCTTGCAAAAACTCTCGGACAGGACGATACGATTTACGATGAAACGGCGTAATTCCGTGAATTTTCAAACCTTCGATATGTGTTTTGGTCCCATATCCGGCATTAGTTTCAAAACCGTAATAAGGATATTTTTTTGCCAATTCCGTCATAAAACGATCTCGAGACACCTTTGCCATTATTGAAGCCGCCGCTATTGACATTGAACGGGAGTCGCCCTTGACGACGGTTGTAACGGCGCAGGGAAAATCTTTCGGCTTTTGATTGCCGTCAACCAGAGCATGCTCAGGAACAATCCCTAAGGCATCAACTGACCGGCGCATTGCCAAAAACGTCGCCTGCAAAATATTCATGGCATCAATTTCCTCCGCCGAAGCCTCTCCGAGTCCGACCAGCAATTTGCCGGCCTTTTCCGCTTCCCGCACGGCTTCGTAAAGTTGTTCGCGCTTATGAGGCGTCAATTTTTTGGAATCATCCAGACCGTTAAGCAAAAAATCCCCCAAATTTCGATCCTTAATAATAACCGCTCCGGCCACGACAGGCCCCGCCCAGGGTCCCCTTCCGGCTTCATCTACGCCGGCAACCAATCCGGAAAACTTCTCTTCTAACAAAAAATCAGGCATTGTCATCTCCTTTTGATATTAATTTTTTAAAACATTTGCCGCCGACTGTCAATTTAACGCACCACATTATGCAAAACCTAAAACAAAATGACAGCCCCAACAAAACATCAGCAGTCCATTTAAAATTCTCGCAACCCAACACCCACTCACAGAAAAGTAAAATTCCCTCCACCGCCGCTTAGGTTATGCCTGTGCGGCCCGCACCAGAAAAGTAAAATTCTCTCCATCTCCGCTTAGGTTATGCCTCCAGGCGCTGCCTGGCAGCCGCTTAGGTAATCGCTCCCACCGTGTGGGCCTGTGCGGCTCGCACCAGAAAAGTGGAAGCCTTTCCACCGCCGCTGAGGTATTGCCACCGGCGGCTCGCCGGCAGCCGGAGAATTATACATCATCGCCCCTAATTTTTCTAAAATTAATCAAGGATTAAAAAATGCAGGAAAAACCCAAATGGGGTCTTCCTCCGACTATTGGTCTTCCACGGAAAACTATACCAGCTACGCTTGGACAGTCAGACCGGGAACAGACTCCGGACAACCAACCGCTGCTAACAAATCCACACCCAACGGACACTACATCCGATGTTTCCTCTCCTTCTAATCGAAAAGCCGGGATAATTATCCCGGCTTTTTTTCAGGCTTCAACAAAAATTCTGCCCTGTGTAATCTCGCAATGTCCGCCTATCGGCAACGTCAACAACGGCGTTGTGTGCCCGAAGTCAAGATTGGCAACAACCGGAATTTTCTGCAGCTGCGGAATAGAATTAACAATATAAGCCAGCTTTTCCCGGCTGATTTCCGAAGCCTTTTGAAAACGGCCGATAAGCAACGCCCGCACATTTTTAAAATCCGGCTGACAGGCCATCGCCTGAAGTTCACGCATAAAAGTAGCATCATCACCGGCAGAATCAAAACAATTTTCCACCATCAACACCGTATCGCGCTCAAACCGCGGCCGGAATTCTGTCCCGTTCAACAGCACCAGCGTCCCCAAATTGCCGCCGACCAAAGTTCCGGATGCCTGTCCTTCGTGTATAACCTGCCAACCGTCGTTTTTAATAAACTCGCGCTTATTTTGGTCAATAAACCACGGATCGTCGCTCCACGACTCAGAAGCTTCAAGCTCAATTTTTCCCGACCCCGTCAGCATTTTTTTCATATAATCCCAAGTATACTCAAACCCCTTAAGCATGCCGAACGAACTGAAATGCGGCCCCGAAAAAGTCACCAACCCCGTCCGGGCATAAATTCCGTTCAACAGCGCCGTAATATCCGAAAAGCCGCAAAAAATTTTCGGATTGGAACGAATAACCTCATAATCCAGAAAAGGCAGCAACTGATTTGAATTAAAGCCGCCGATCATTGTAAAAATCGCCTTAACATTTTTATCGGCAAAAGCTTCCATAATGTCCTCAACACGATCTTTAACCGGCGAAGTTCCCATCATATCCCAGTTTTCATCGGTTGCATTGCGGCCGAAAGTCACTTTCAGCCCCATTTCGGCAAAACGCTCCGCCGCCAGCTTTCGGCTGTCGGTGCCTATAATTTTAATTCCCCTTGACGGAGCCACGATTCGTACTTCATCTCCGGCCTTCAAAAACTCAGGTATGATTTTGGACATATTTCCCTCCCACATAAAAACTTTCTACGACCAGACATCATAAACACATTTTTTTATTTTTCCAACCCGTAAAAATTTTGTTGCAATTAAAAAACGGCCGTCTAAAATAAGAACAAAAATAGAACAAAAGAGGAGTCGAAAACATGTCGTTTGGTTCGCACGCCGCCGACTACAAACAAAATAAACTCGATCTCAACCGTCTGCTGATTCCCCACCCGGAAGCGACTTATTTTGTAAAAATGCAGGGAAACGCCCTGTGCCGGGAGGGAATTTTTGACGGTGACATTCTGGCCGTTGACCGAACCCTGTTGCCGCAACCGGGGCGTCTGGCCGTTATTGAAACGGATTCCGAATTCAAAGTTACCCGTCTGCCCGGCCGCAGCAAAGAAATCAAACTCTGGGGCATGGTCAGTGCCGTCATCAGAAAGCTGAAATAATGTTTATTTTAATAGACTGTGACAACTTTTTCGTCTCTTGCGAAAGAATATTCCAACCCCGTCTGCATAACCGTCCCGTTGTTGTTCTTTCCAACAATGACGGCTGTGTCGTTGCCCGTTCGCCAGAAGCCAAAGCCGTCGGGATTGCCATGTGCAGCCCTTTTTTCAAAATAGAAAATCTGCTCAAACTCAATGATGGCATAGCCCTATCTTCAAATTACGAACTTTACGCCGACATTTCGTCCCGGGTAATGAATTTGCTGCACAGCCGTTTCGGCAGCTTGGAAATTTATTCAATTGACGAGGCCTTCGCTCAAATTCGAGACACGCCGGACTTATTTGCACTGGCCGGAAGCCTGCGGCGGGATATCCTGCAGCAAATAGGCATCCCGGTTTCCATCGGCATCGCCCGCACCAAAACCCTTTGCAAAATAGCGGCTTCTCTGGCCAAACGCAATTTTAGCCTCTGCCGTCTGACCGAACCTGAGATGATAAAAGAAACGCTTGCCGAAACCGAAATCGGCAACGTCTGGGGAATTGGCCGAAAAACGGCCTCAAAACTCAACTTTCTAGGAATTTTTACCGCTCTGGAGCTGATTAACGCGCCGTTACCGATGCTGCGGCAAAAATTTGGTATTTCTCTGGAAAAAACCGTGCTTGAACTCCGGCAAATTCCCTGTCTGTCTGCCGAAGACGACGAGAACAGACAGACCGTCATTTCCAGCGGCAGCTTTGAATTCGAAATCCGCAACAAGGACCGGCTTCTGGCCAATCTGGCCGAATTTACCGACTGCGCCTGCCTGCGTTTGCGCAAAATGCAGGCTTTGGCCTCCGGAATCTGGGTAGAACTGCATTCCAACCGCTTTAACAGCCTGCATCCGCAATACAATCAGGCTGTTTTGGTCAGCCTCAACCAACCCGGAGACAACACTGCCGCTTTCATCAGCGCAGCCTCCCGGGGACTGGAACAAATTTACCGCCCCGACTGCTGGTATAAAAGAGCCGGAGTCACACTCGTCGGACTGGAAAAACGCGGCACAGGACAAACAAACTGGCTGACGGATGCCGGACAAACCGAACGCGACCGGCGGCTGATGAAGGCCTTTGACAACATCAACAACCGATTCGGACGCCGTACGGTCTATTTTGCGGTACAACCGAAACAACCCCGGGCCTTCCTTAAACGCGATTTCAAAAGCCCGGCTTATACCACCGACTGGGACCAACTGCTCCGTGTCAGCTGACTAATGAGGCGGCAGCTCCTTTGTGCAGAAGAACCAGTCCTGACACTCAGGATCACCCAACTTGGCCCGTCTCTCGGACATTTCGGAAAGATTCAGCGGCGCACTCTCCAGAACGGCCGCTCCGGGAACCCAGTCCGCCGGCGTGGCCACCTGATATTCGTCACTGATCTGCAGGGCTTCCAAAATTCTTTTTATTTCCGCAAAATTACGTCCGGTTGACAGCGGATAATACAAAATCGTCCGAACTTTTCCCTGCGGATCAATAATAAAAACGGCGCGCACCGCTTTAGTGTCGCTTGAAGCATTTTGAATCATGCCGTATTTCTTTGCCACGTCCATTTTCATGTCGGCAATTATCGGAAAATCGATTTTTTGCCCCCGATAGGCGCCGAAAGAAATCTTATCTTCAATATTTTTAACCCAGGCCAGATGGGCACTCACGCTATCCACCGACAACCCCAGCAACTCGGCGTTCAAAGCGGTAAAATCCTCCTGAAGAGCCGCAAACGACGCCACTTCCGAAGTGCAAACCGGCGTAAAATCAGCCGGATGAGAAAACAAAACCACCCACCTTCCGGCATAATCTTTCGGAAAATCAACCATTCCCTTGGTTGTCTGCGCCCTGAATGACGGCGCTTTTTCGCCCAGCTGCGGCATTCGGTGCATCTTAGCGGTAACTTTATCATCTTTGGACATTTGTATTTTCTCCGGATTTTAAACGATATTTAATCAAATCCGTATATATTTATTACAAAAATCTTTTCAAGACTGCGCAAAACACAAATCATAACTATATAAAAACCAGGAAAAAAATGAATTTGAATATTTATATCGCCATTGCGGGAGTCCTCCTGCTTCTCTGTGTCTATGCCAACAAGATTTCGGATCGGTTCGGCATCCCTTCACTGCTGTTTTTTCTGGCAGTCGGAATGTTAGCCGGTGTTGATGGTCCCGGCGGCATTAACTTCCAAGATTCCCGACTGACAAATTACGTCGGCACGGTGGCGCTGATTTTTATCTTGTTCAACGGCGGAATCTACACCTCCTGGAACACCGTCAAAAGCCAACTTTTCCGCGGCGGACTTTTGGCAACAATCGGCGTTGTTCTGACTGCATTGTTTCTATTTATCGGCGCTTATTACATCATCGGGCTGCCGCTTGAAATCGCTTTGCTGCTCAGTGCCATTGTTTCGTCAACCGATGCGCCGGCGGTATTTGCCGCCATGCGTCATTCCAACCTCTATCTCCCGGGACGTCTGAAATCCATTTTGGAATTTGAATCCGCCAGTAACGACCCGATGGCTATTTTCCTGTCAATAGCCGCCATCACCTGGATTAACAATCCCGAAACCGGTACCGGACCGTTGATTGCCTTTTTTATACAGCAAATGAGTATCGGCATTATTTTTGCACTGGCGTTGGGGCGTCTTGCCGTCTATCTGCTGCAAAACTCCTGTCTGCCCTATCCCGGCCTCTATCCCGTCTATGGCATCAGCATAGTCTTTCTGATTTACAGCCTCACTCAGCTGGCCGGCGGCAGCGGCTTTATAGCCGTTTACATAGCCGGAATCATGATTGGCAACAATGCTTTTTTATACCGCCGTCACCTGATGCGTTTTATAGATTCTCTGTCATGGATAATGCAAATCAGCATGTTTTTGGTTTTGGGACTTCTGGTCAACCCGCATGAGCTCATATCCGTCATGCCGGCAGGATTTGCCTGCGCCCTGTTTTTGATGTTTATTGCGCGCCCGCTGGCCGTATTCGGCTGTCTGGTCAAAAGCGGATTTTCCTGGCAGGAACAGGTTTTCATAAGCTGGGCCGGCTTTAAAGGCGCCATTCCGATTATTTTGGCGACATATCCCCTCCTTGAGAATATTCCCAACGCGGCATATATATTTAACCTGATTTTCTTTTTGGTCATCATTTCGGTGCTGTTTCAGGGAAAGACGCTGCCGTATCTGGCCCGGCGCCTCAAGCTGAATGAAACGCCGGCGGAGAACATAATCATTCATGAATAGCCAGCAGTCCAAAAATTTCTACCTCTTCCGCCACGGAGAATGCCCGTTCAACGTCAGCGGACACATTCAGGGACAGAGATTTGACGGACGACTGACACCCCGCGGCTGTACTCAGGCCGAAGAGGTCGGACGACGCTTAAGCGGCAAAAAAATTGAAATTATCGTTTCGAGTCCGATGCGCCGGGCTATCGAAACGGCCAAACTGGCCAACCGCTACCTTCACGTTCCGATATTTATCGACCGCCGGCTGACGGAGGTCAATCTGGGAATTGCCGAAGGCCTGCATATTTCCGTCGCAGAAAAACGCTTCAAAAACATTTACCAAAAATGGCGCAAACCCGATATTTCGGATACGTCAACCCGCTTTGAACAGGGTGAAACCAAAGCCGAAGTCCGCCGTCGTGTTTTTGCGGCGCTGAATTATTATGCCGTTGCAACCCCTTACCATAATATTGCCGTTTCCGGACACGGTATTATGCTCTCTCAGATTTTGCTCACCGCCGGTATCGGGCAAAGCAACATTCCCAACGGGGCAATTCTCCGGCTTACCTATGACGGTGACTGGAAGTTTGCCGGATTTCTGAACTAAACTGCCGGCAGACAAAAAAATAATCCCGGACCGCTTCCGGGATTATCCGATTAAACTTCCTGCAATTCAAAAAGTTCTTTACCGACGCCGCACAGCGGGCAAACCCAGTCTTCGGGAAGATCCTCAAAGGGAACATCGCCGTCATAAACATAGCCGCACACCGTGCAGACCCATTTTTTACCTTCAGTATCAGCCATTTTTTTTCCTTTCTCAGCTTCTTTAAATTTTGAAAAACTGTCCATCACGTCTTTTTTAAAGTAAGAACGGTAGTCCAGATATGTCAGCGGCTCCTCGTCTTTTCCCGCCTCGGCGGCAACAACCTCGGCCACAAACATGGTATTGCTTTCCAAAACATATGTATGAATAACCCGGCACCTGAAAATTGCCAGATAGTCCTCGATATACGGCAAACCGTCCCGCTCAAACGACGGCACATTATTCCACTTGTCAACATTGCGGCTGGTCTGAAAACCGAAATTTGCAATAACAAACGGATTAATCGTCTTACACAAAGCCGATAACGAAAACTCGCCGTTTTTTTCAATACATTCTTTGGTATAACTGCCGTTGTTGCAGGACAAAGCTATCGCCACGGGCTTGTTCGCCACCTGCATCACCGCATCCACCAGACTGCCCACCGGTTGGCCGTTATCATCGGCTCCCAGCACATACAAGCCGTGCGTCAGTTTATACAGAGCGTCCAAATCCATGTTTTTTCCCTTCCAACAGCACCTGTTAATATAATAGATTCTCCCGCGCAGTCAAGACGCCGAATATTTTTTAATAATGCGGCGGCGGGGTTTCTTCGCTTTGCGGCTTAACCGCATCAGCCTGCACCACGTCCAGCAGATAACGCTGCTGTTTCAGCAGACGATCAATTGTCCTGCCTTGTTCAATAATGACCTGATTAAGATCTTCCAACATTCTTTCTTGTTCGGCCAATGCCGTTTCTATCGCAATCAGTCGCTGCTCGTCCTGTGGCATAATTCAAAATTCTCCTTGTTAGCACCCGTAAATATGTTATCATCGGAAAATAATTTTACAATCAGAAAAGTCATGCCCAAACAACTAGACATCAACGCCGATTTCAAAAAAGCTTTTGACATCATTGAGAACAGCCGCCAACACCTGTTTATCACCGGTAAAGCCGGTGCCGGAAAATCGACGCTGCTGGAATACTGCCGGGACAACTGCCGAAAAAACATGGTCATTATTGCCCCGACCGGCGTAGCCGCATTAAATGTCCGGGGCCAGACCGTACACCGTTTTTTCGGATTTCCGATAAATATCAGCGTTGAAAAAATTACTTCCTTTGAATTTTCGCCGCGCGCCAAACGAATTTACAAAAAACTCGAAACGCTGGTTATTGACGAAGTATCCATGCTGCGTGCCGATATTCTGGACTGCATTGACGCTTTTTTACGCCTGTACGGTCCCGAAGAAGGCGCACCTTTCGGCGGCGTGCAAATGGTCTTTGTCGGCGACCTGTATCAGTTGCCGCCCGTTGTCTCGCCTCAGGAGCAGGAATTTTTCGGCAAACATTATGCCTCGCCGTATTTTTTCAGCGCCGATGCTTTCCGGGCCATTACGCTGGAAGTTATCGAACTGACGAAAATCTATCGTCAAAAGGACGTGGAATTTATCGAGCTGCTGAGCCGTATTCGCGACAACAGCGCCACCCCGGCAGATATCAAGCTGCTAAACAGCCGGCTTAACGCGGCTGCCGCTGACGCGGACAACTTCCGCATCAGCCTGACCACCACCAACCGTCAGGCCGATCAAATCAACCTTGCGGGATTGGACAAGCTGGCCGGAACGCTTTATTCGTCACAGGCCGTCATCGACGGCGCCTTCAGCCCGGAATATTATCCGGCTGCCGAAAAGCTTGAATTCAAACTCGGCGCTCAAGTTATGTTTTTGAACAATGATCTCAAAAACCGCTGGGTCAACGGCAGCGTCGGCCATATTGAAGAAATCAAAACCGGCAGCGACGGCCGCCTGCGCTACGTCAGAATACGCCTGAGGGAAGCGAGCCGGGCGGTTGATGTCTTTCCTTATACTTGGGAGATTTTCAAATACCGGCTGGAAGGAAGCGAAATTATTTCGGATGTCGTCGGCTCTTTCACGCAGTTTCCGTTTCGACTGGCCTGGGCCGTCACCATTCATAAAAGCCAGGGCAAAACTTTTGACAACGTCGAAATTGACATCGGCAGCGGCACTTTTGCAACCGGACAATTATATGTCGCACTCAGCCGTTGTACGTCCTTTGCCGGCATCAGCCTCAAAAAACCGCTGTCGCCCCGTCATATTCTGACGGACAGCCGTATCGGTGAATTCATGAACCTTTACCTCGGCCGGGGACACCTCTCGCCGTTTAATAAAATGCAACTGCTCAACCGAGCCGCCAACACCCGCAGCAAGCTTGAAATCACTTATCTGAAAACCAGCGGGGAAACCTCTCGGCGCATTATTGTCCCGCTGCATATTCGCGAAGGAAACCTGCTGGCTTACTGCACGCAGCGCAACCAGCAGCGTACCTTTGCCATTGAACGGATTCAGGAAATCAAACGAGCCGATTGATAAAAGTTATTCAACATACAAAACCTGATTGTTGCCGCTCAGACAATGCTGTGTAACCGAACCGTTTGATTTTGAAACCACGGCAAAACACTGTTTGTCCTCCGGCACGGTTACGGAATAAACCGCCGGTGTTGAAGATGCCATAACCGAACCGGCGGCAAAACCGACAAGACCGGAGGCCAACACGGCCCACGGCTCCCCGGAATAAACATGGTGCGTTCTGTGCACGACGACCGGAGCCGGACCGGGATGCGGACGATGCTCCCAATGATGAAAAGGACGGGCTGAGACGGAAGAACTGAAAACGCAGAACAACGCAAGACAAACAAAAAATTTTTTCATAAAAAGCTCCTTTCTTTGACAATTGCTCCATCTGCAACCTATAACGCAAACATTCTCTTCAATGTTCAAAAAATTTTTTAATTTAACTTGAAACGGTGCAAAAATTTGCCCGACCTCTGCCTGTCAAGGCAATCAAAAACCCCGGCATCTTTTTGATGTCGGGGTTTTTGATTACTTGTTAAGCCTGTCTGCTTCGGCCGCCAAAGCTTCCGAATAACGTTTGGAGCGGTAGACCCGCTCTACCTGTTCGTTACTCAGAAAAACCGCCTCGTTTCCGGCCGTAAATTTATACCCGGAACGAACCCGGTTAAAAACGGCAACATACGAGGTGGACTTGCAACCGCAAATATTCATCAACGGCGTCAGCCGGTCATTGAGAATATCAATGAACAGGCTTTTTTCTTTAACGAGAACCGCGGCAGAAATGCTCACTTGGGCATCTTCATTTTCGGAAACCACAAGTCCCCAGGTCAACTGACTTTTCGCTATTCCGAAACGATTTGCAAAAAAAGCCAGATTCATAATCTCAACAGCGCGGATAGTTGCGCTTTTTTTTGTCTTCTTCATAATTTTTATAATAATTGGTTATTTTGGACAAATTTATATCACAAAAAAGGAAACAATGCAACACTTTTTTTGGGCTTAACAAAATATTTACAATATGTTATTATACTAAATAAATAAGACATAAAACCCTCTTGCGGGAAAGAACTTAAAATGACAGAAAAGCCGCTTATAATAGACGAAATAACCACCCTGCGACTGCTGCACGACATCCGCGCCGAAATGCAAAAATTCAGCGCAGCCCCGGTATCCTCCACGCAAAACCGCGAACACCTGATTGAGGCCTATAACGCCCTAAATCCGACACAACATCAAGAAGCTGTCAGATTGATTAAAGAACAAATCGGCCAAATTTCTTTTAATCCTTACAGTTTTAAAACGACCACCAAAGAAGAAGACAAAGCTCAGCAAAAAGCCGTAAAAAAATCGGCCGCCCAAAACAAAACCACCGCCTTGCTGAACAAACAGATTGTTCAGGAACTGGAATATCAGCACGGCCGGGGGAAAATGACCGACGTTCCCGCCGACGCCGTTTTTGAATCCGTCAGCGTTGACAAAGAATTTTTCCGCGTCAGAGTCGCCGGACGGGAGGAAGCTCTGCTGTTTCCGCTCAAAAGCCGAAGCGGCAAATATTTTTCGGCCCTCGGCGCCAAAGCCGTGACGGATCCCAAATACGCCAAACAAGGTTTTGACAACAGCACCTTCAAACTGCTTTCCGCGCTTGGTGCTGAAGGTTTCAGACTGGAAGCGGCCGCCAAAATCGAAAATGTCGGAAAAAAATATTCCCCGTCGGCCTATAAAACGCAACTGGGATTAAAAAGCACCGATAACCTGACCGCCGAACAACAAAAAGAACTTGATATCCTAAACGGTTTATCTGCCGCCGACCAGGCAAAATTTATTATCGGCGTCAAAAAAAGACGGATAGAGCTGCAACGGCATCAGGAATTTATGGACAAGCTCGGTCAAACCCGGGATGCCGTCGCACTGCTGGCAGATTCCGCGCGGCTGAAAGAGCTGGCGGCCACCGCAGGCCTCCCCGACTTTTCGGAAAAAGTACAGGATGCCTTTATCAAAAATGTTATTCAGACAGATAAAAACGGCATCTGGAAACATTTTGACAAACAAGAAAACGACAACAGCCGTTTTTCATATTATCAGATTTTACAAAACAACCTCATTTCTCAAAATACAGAAATTTTTAAAGAAACATTCAACTTTGATTCTGCCGAAGAAATCAAAAACAAGCTTCGCTCCGGGTTTCAAAAAATTCGAAACTTGGCCACACCGCCCCTGCCCGATGCTCTGAGTGCGGAAATTTTAGCACTGGGAATTTTTCAAAATGCCGTCACGGCCGGAACCAATACCGAACGGGTGCAAAAAATGAATCTTCTGCTTAATGAATTCGGTCTTAACGTAAAATTTGCCGAACTGCCGGTTACCAAAGTCCCTGCGGCAGAAATTGCCAACGGCATCCAGCAGATAAAGCTCAGCCGCGAAGCCTTTGAACAGGACAAGCGCACGGCGGAATACAAAGCGCAGGATGCAATATTTCAAAACCGTCTCAAAGCCGCAGGCATTGAAGGCCCCGACGCCCAAAGCACCCACCATTACCTTGCGCTGAAATACGCACCGTTTATTGATACCGAACTTAACCAAAGTTCAAACTATGTCCGCACCGCCCGCAAACATCCCTGGAATCCCGACGGTCATAATTTTACCCATGAATATGATACGGCCGGCGAATTTCTGATAACCGACAAACAGGGAAAGCTGACCCTGATGGATTTCAACCGCCTGCGCAAAAGCTTTAACAACAGCAGTGAATTGTTCATCCTGGCACCGGTTTTGCAAATAAGGGACCCGCAAACCGGAAAATTCCGCGACCTTTTAGCCCGTTCCGAAACGGCCGGACAACCCGGTATTTATATTTCCGATGACAAGACTGCCAACAGTTTTGCCAACATCCCCGAATACTGCCGCAGCGGCAAAGATCTGACGCCAAAGAAGACCCGGCCGAGAAGCGGAACCTTTCTCCCGGAAAGAACCGTTACCGCACGGACCTTCGCCCGCTGACGCACACCTTTTCAACCTTATTTTTCAAAAAATTCGGACGGATATTCAACCGGGGCGTTAATCAAAGGCATTTCTTTTTGTAAAGGACAAGCCATAAAAACATCTTCCGGCAGCTCAAACGGGGCGCGGAGACCAAACCTCCCGGCTTGCATATAACCAAAACGAGAATAGTATGACGGGTAGCCGATAACAACAGAATAAACATAGCCGAGTTTTTTCGCAGCTTTATGCCCTTCGCGAACCAACAGCGAGCCCACTCCCTGACATTGAAAGGCCGGGGCCACGGATAACGGAGCCAAAGCCAGTTGTTCCGTATCGCCGGCTTTAAGACGGGTAAACAAAATATGGCCGACAACCTGTCCCTCAAACTCGGCAACTAAGGACAACTCGGGAATAAATGCCGGGCTGCGCCGCAACCTGACAACCAAGTCCTGCTCATTGCCGTCAGAATGCGCCGCGCCGGCAAAAGCCTCTTTTATCAGTTGATAAACTTTATCATAATCCCCGGGGTGTTCTTTGCGGATAACCATTCCGCAAAGCGCCGTTGGTTTTGTCATCTCCTCCATCATACCTCCGTAAACATACTGCCGATATTAATAATATTCTAAAAAAAATAAACCAAAGCAAGCTCAAACAGAGCCATACACATGAAAATCCCAATAACTTCATAAAATCTTCTTGAATTTCGTCAAATTTTTCGATAAATTAAAATCCGTAAAAAAACAATTATGTCGAACTACTAATTTATATGATTATGGACAGAGAATATCTCCTCAAAGTAATTGAACAAAAGTTTTTTGTACTGGACAAAGAACAGATTGCGCAAAAAGTAGAAAACAACATCTCATTTGCCCAATCGCAGCTGACCCCGCTTTTCCAAAAGCAGGATCAGAAGCTTGACGATACCCGGTTGCACAAATATCTGCATGCCTGCTTTTTTGATGTCTTTCAAAAATTCAAACAAAACCTTGAAAAGGCCCGTTCAATAAAGAGCCTGGCTGACAGTGCGGACACGGCGGTACTGATAATATCAATTTATTATCACTACCCCCAAATTTGCACCCCGCTTCTGATGTTTGAAATACTGCATGAAATCTTCCGCTCAAAACTTTTATTCACTTATTGACAACCTCGGTTATGAAAATACTGGAACAAGTAAAAAACAGGATTCTTGCCTGGAAAAGAATTTTTACGCAGGAACACTCTCCCGTGAACGAAACATCGTCATGGAGAGAAATTCTTTTGGAACTGACAGAAGAGGAAAACCTCAGCCTTTGGAAAGAAGCCAAACAAACCTGCGGCTGTTTTTCTCCCGAAGAAAAACAGGCGCTGAATAACTTGCCTTATTTTCAAAAAATTGTTGCGGAACTGAATGCAACACCAAATCACCGCATCAAACCCTTCTGGAGACTGGATTTTCCTAACGGAGAAAAAATCCAATGGATGCTGTTCCGAAATCATTTCGGCGGGATTCCGATGATTGAGGTAACCGTTATTACCCCTCAAACCATTGAGTTGAAAACGGATATTTACATCTTTACCCAAAATTCGGCAGAGATGAAAAACATCGTCATTCGCTATGTTTCTCCGCTTTTTAACAGAGAAAAACCAGCGCAAAAAGAACGAAAAAAAACGGATAAGCAGCCGTCAAAGGCTAAAATCATCCCTTTGCGCCGGGTTCAAAACCGTTGAGTTTATTAATAACTGCCTGATTTCAAACAGGCGGTTATTTTTTATGTCTTGAAAATTTCTCAATTTAACCTAAGATACGACAAAATATTTTACAATTATGTTAAACAATTAAACGATTATTTTATGGACAGCATCAAAGATTTACAAATCGCCGTCGCCGTTTTCGGCAGTATCGGCATCATGGCATGCCTCATTATGCTGGCAGCAATTTACAAATGGAAAAAGAACCGTCCTGGCCTCTTTACGGACAAAGCTTCCCCCGCAGACGCCGCCCGAACCCACAAAGTCGTTGTGAGTTTTCTTATTGGTTTTCTTTACTATGCCGTCATATTTATGGCAATCCTGACATTTATGCTGCGCCAGACTTTTCCGCCTTTGCTGGGCGTTGCTCTGGCGGTTTTCATTATCTGCGCCACGATGTTTTTGATTGCGTTATGGAAAAAATAAATTCTTTAGACCGGCAGTTTTCTGACTGCCGTTTTTTGTAACAAGAAAACTACCGGCTAGGCCGGTAGTTCCAAAGAGCTTATAGCTTTACAGCAAAAAAACTCCTTTGCTAGAATAAAGGTGACGGTCTGGCAACTGTCAAATAAAAAGCAAAGGA
>CALXLC010000057.1 GCA_944389095.1 uncultured Alphaproteobacteria bacterium | reverse complement strand
CCGTTTACGGGTAGCAAGTAACCTTCGCCCCGTCAGACCGTCATGCGCCCTTAAGGCGTTCGCTGGCACCGTTAGGGTTACACCCTTAAAGAAGAACCACCGGCTAGGCCGGTGGGTTCCTTTTTTTCAATTATAAAGACTGTCACACGCAAAACTTGTAAAAACACAGACGAAACCGGCACATGGACATATTTTTGACCAGATTATACGGCCTCACAACAGCAACACTTTTTAATCACAAAAAAACCACTCACAAAGGAGTGGTTCTCAAATGGTCGGATTGACTGGACTTGAACCAGCGACCTCTTCGTCCCGAACGAAGCGTTCTACCAGGCTGAACTACAATCCGTCTGTCAACTTGCATATACTTATCACAAAAAAAAAATTTCACAAGCATTTTTTTCATTTTTTTTCACCTTGAATTAATGTATAGACAAATTTCCGAATTTATGATAGTTTACAGTCGTTTTTTTTACAAACGGTGCAAAATAATGGAACTGAAAGAGCTTATTCCCGCCATCGGCGATTTAATTCCTTTTGACTATTCTCAGATAGCCACCCCCGAATATGAGGCCCTTCTCGCCTCGGCGCTGGAGAGTGCTCCCTCTGTCAAAACACCCGTTTTAATCCACATGCTCGGTATTCCCGGATCCGGAAAATCAACTTTTTACCGCAGCCGCCAATGGCCGTCGCATGTCCTGATTAGTTTTGACAAAATTATGGAAGAGCTGCCCGGTTATCAAAACGATTTAATTACGCTCGGCAATACCGCCGCTTTTCAAAAATGGGAAATACCCGCACGGATTGTCGGTTACGAACTGCTCCGCCGCGCCGTTGCCGCAGGCAAAAACATCTTCTTTGACCACGGCGGTCTGTTCAACCTCGGCATCAACGCCGATTCGCACCTCGATTTGCTGAACAAACTTCCGCAATACGGATACCGCACCGAAATGTATTACATCAGCTGCCCGGCGGATATTGCCCTGGCCCGAACGGTGGAAAGAGAAAAGCAAACCCGCCGCCACACCCCGGAAGCCTTTATCCGTGAACGCGGCAGACTCATTGACGAATACATCGGCAAATACCAAACCTGCGTCGATGCTTTTTACCATCTTGACAACAGCGACGGCAAATACCGCCTGATAACCGTTGTCCGCAAACCGTTTGCCCGCAGCGCCTGATTAGCGGCCGATACCCTGATATTTAAAACCCATTGCCCGCATATCATCCGGATTCAGCAGATTGCGCAAATCAACAATATTCAGCGTCTTCATCTGAGCGCGAACTTTTTGCATATCCGCCTGCCTGAAATCCGGCCACTCGGTCAAAATGACCAAAACTTCGGCATCTTTTGCCGCCTCATACATATCCGAAGCATATTTGATTTTATCGCCGACCAGTTTTGCCGCATTTTTCATCGCCTGCGGATCATACGCCGTAATATTGGCATTATGTTTCAGCAATTCGCCCACAATCTGCATTGCCGGAGATTCGCGGCAGTCATCCGTCCCGTCTTTAAAGGCCAGCCCCCAAACGGCTATTTTGGCCTGCGGATTACTTTTAATCTGAGCCAAAACCCGGCCGGCCATTGCGGCTTTTCGGGCATCATTACCTGAAATTGCGGCCTCAATCAGACTGAGTGAAACACCGTTGGCCCGCCCCATGGCAGCCATGGCATTGGTATCTTTGGGAAAACACGAACCGCCATACCCCGGCCCCGGATTTAAAAAGCGCGGACCGATGCGGCTGTCCAACCCCATCCCCTGCGCCACTTCATACACATCGGCACCTGATTTTTCGCAAAAATCAGCCATCTCGTTGATATAATGAATCTTAATTGCCAAAAAAGCGTTTGAAGCATATTTTATGGTCTCTGAAGAACGGCGCTTGACAAACAGCATTTTGGTTTTGCCTTCAAAAGGTTTGTAGAGTTCCTTAAGGACGTTGCGGGCTCTTTCGGTATCCGCGCCGATAACAATCCGGTCGGGATTGAAAAAATCATGTATGGCAAAGCCCTCACGCAAAAATTCCGGCAGCGAAACCACGTCAAAATCAGCCTGCGGATTATTCTCCTTAATCAGGCTCTCCACAACGTCACCCGTTCCGACCGGCACCGTCGACTTGGTTACCACCACCGTATATCCGGTCAGATATAAGGCCAGTTCCCTGGCCGCGGCATGAATATATTGCATATCGGCTTCTTTGGTCACCGGATGCGGCGGCGTCCCCACGGCAATCATAACCAAATCGGCGCCTTCAACGCCTTCTTTCATGGATGTCGTAAAGCGCAGTTTCTCGGAAGCCGTATTTTTCCGAAACAAGCCTTCCAGCCCGCCCTCAAACAACGTCAACTGCCCGCTGTTTAACATATTGATTTTATTTTCATCTTTATCTATGCAGACAACTTCATTCCCGAGCTCAGCCAGACCGACCCCCGTAGGCAATCCGACATATCCGGTTCCGATAATACCGACTTTCATGGTTCCCTCTTAACAATTCCGGTTAATTCTGAGATATTAGTAGCAAAGGCGCCGCAACATTACAATCACTTTATTAACTTGCACACAATCGACTGGACAAACCGGCTGAAATTCTCTAATCTGACAATATTACAAACCTATCGGAAGGACGAAACATGAAATATCTTCTCGCCGTCTTAACCTTATTGGCATCCGCGGCAGCCGAAGCGGCCGATTCGATACACTGCTATTCAATTCAGGATCAGGAGCGCCGCAATGAATGTCTGGCTTTGGCACAAAACAACAGCACAGCCTGCTATGGCATCAGAGATAAAGACCGCCGCAACTACTGTCTGGCCCGCAGCAAAAAAAGCAGCCTGCAATGTTATTCAATCGGCGACGCCGACTTGCGCAACCTTTGCCTGGCCGAAACCAAATAAAACACGCTTAGCGCCAAAAAGCCTTCACTTCATCTAAAGCCGCTTCGGCATCCCGGCGCCCGAGCAGATACATTTGCCGGACAACTTCCGGATTACGCTCCATCCGGCACATTTTAATTTTCCGGCTGGGCCTGATAATCAGCGCCCGCCCCTCTTTGGCCGCCGCTTCAATATAATCAAGTTCCCGATTATACATCTGATGCCGGTTTTGCAAAGCTCTGACAAAAGCCGGATATTGCCTGTAAACCAGCTTGGCCAGCCAGGCATCCCGAGACGGCTTTTTGCGATATCCTGCCGGACGCGTCAAAACAGCCACGTTTTTCACATATCCCTTTTGCTCAAAAGCCCGCAAAGGAACACTGTCCGTCGTACTGCCGTCCAAAAGTTTTTTGCCGCCGACGGAAACTATCCTGGAAACAAACGGCAGCGAGGCCGACGCTCTCAAAAAATCCATTTCCTTAAACAAATCGCGGCAGCGGATATACTCGGGATTTCCGCTTTCCAAATTGGAACAGGTAACATAAAAGTCAACCGGAGACCTCATAAATGCTTCGTTATCGAATTTATCCAGTTTTTGAGGAAGGTCACGGTAACAAAAATCGACATCGGCAAAATTTCCCGTCTTCAGCCAGGACCGCCAGCTCATAAAACGATAATCATTGCCGTATTTCAACACATAGCGGATACTGCGACCGTGCTGCGCCGCCACATACGAGCACCCGAACACGGCGCCCGCCGAAACTCCGATGACACCGTCGGGATACAAACCATGCTCTCCCAGCACGTCAAGCACACCGGCAGTATAGATTGCCCGTTTACCGCCGCCCTCCAGCACCAATCCTTTTTTCATGCTCATCCTTTATACATATTTCAAAACACCGTCCAGACAACATCTTATATAAGTATAATATGAAGTTTTCATAAAACAACCGTTCCCTCAAAGCTTTTGATAAAAAAGGTTGACATTTTAACCAAACCGGCAACAATCAGATAAAAAACGCAACGGAAAAAACAATGGAAAAATTCTGGTCAAAAGTCGAATACCTCAGCCAAACCGTCAAAAACCCCAATATCGTCATCAAAGGCACCAAGAGCTACTACAGCAATGCCTGGAGCGAAAATTTTGAAGACTATGTCGTCCGCTACCTGTAACGGAGACGAGCATAGTTTGAAAAACTGGCAGCCGCAATGGCATATTGACAAACTGAGAATTGGCAATTTTGTCTGTATCGGCGCCGAAAGCATCATCCTGCTCGGCGGCAACAACACGCATCGCAACGACTGGTTTTCCAACTATCCGTTTATGGAACACATTGTTGACAGCTACCAAAGCAAAGGAGACACGGTCATAGAAGACGGCGTATGGATAGGCATGCGCAGCATGATTCTCCCCGGCATCCGCTTGGGTGAAGGGTGCGTTATCGCTGCCGGAAGCGTTGTCGTCAAAGACGTTCCGCCTTACACGATTGTCGGCGGCAACCCGGCTAAACCCATCAAAACCAGATTCCCGGAAAACATAATCAAAGAACTCCTAAAACTGAAAATTTACGACCTTCCCGAACAAGATGTCGAAAAACTGCAGAAGCAATTATGCGCCTCAGATATTCAGGCTTTAAAACAAGCCGTGAAGCAACTCCGCACCCAAACTCCGTCATCAAAACTCTCAAATTAAAGTAATATTAAAACATTTGGAATTAAAGTATAATTGTAATTCTAACCCCATAAGCAGCGAGGACTTATGAAAAGATTTGTACTATCTCTGTGTTTAACCACGGCTATTCCGACTGCAGCCCTTGCCGAAGGATTTGAATTTTCACAATCAGGCATGGCCGGTGAATATTACGGCATTATGGAAACCCGGGACCATAACAATGTTGACAACATGCCCAACCGTGCCGTATTCCGGGCCGACGGCAATGTTGAAGGCGCTTATACATTTGCCGACCAAACCCGTATCGGCGCACATGCGGACTATACATTGGTTTTCCGCCAGCACGACAAAGATTACAATGACGGAGACTGGCGTTTTTATCCTTATTTTCTGGCAGAAAATCCCGAATACGGCAAACTGACCGTCGGGCATACCTACAATGCGGCTTTTCAGCTGCATCAGGGCGCACAGGAAATCACCTGGATTGGCATTCAGGACAGCAACCTTCCCTACTGGCTGACCAGTGCCAACTGGGTTAACGGTTTGAAAAGCGTCAAGTTTGCCACCCCGAAATCGACCAGCATCATGGATGACGGCCGCTCCTTCAAACTCAGCTACTTCACGCCGATGATCGGCAATACCAAATTCGGCTTCAGCTATTCACCGGACAACGCCAGTCGCCGGGGTATGGTCAGCCGGTATACCAGCTATGAAAAAACCGAAGACGGCTACACTGCCGGTATGCAAAACAAATGGAGCCTCGGCGGCGGAAATTTATATACGTCCGCGGCTTACGGTCTGTTTAACCGCACCGACCACGAATGGGCTTTCGGCGCCCGTTGGATTTACGGCAAGTTCAATGTCTCCGCCTCATACAAAAACGCCTACATAGACGGCAACAAAAATCCGATTTCAACCACCGCCAAAAACAGCCATCTTCCGGCCTATTTTGACAATTACCGCGAAGGTGAAGCCTGGGATTTCAGCGTTGGGTACGATTTTGGCCGTTTCAAAACCAACTTTGCATATTTGCACACCGAAGCCAAAAATACCCGTCATCGCGACGATTTGTACATTCAGGCCAACCGTTACGCCTTAAACGACTATTTTGAACTGTTTTTAATAAACGCTTACTCAAATTCCAAAGGCATCGACCGCAATTCCGACAACAACAATAAAGGATATGCGGTTATAACCGGCCTGGCACTGAAATATTAAACCGCCGCAATCAAAAAGCACTTCTTTCGAAGTGCTTTTTTTATATCTCTTTTATCAGATACAAAAAAGGCTTAACTTCAAAGTTAAGCCTTTTCTGCAGAGAGCCGCTCTGCCGTTACTCGACCGCCAGAGCTTTGACCTCCTCGCCGTATTCATCCTTAACACAGGTCTTAATCCGCATCAGCTGAATCCATTTGCGGAAAGCTCCTGCCAGAACGATAATCATCAGGAACATCACAATCAGTCCCAAAACGGCCAACAGTGTCTGGTTGCTCGGCAGGTACTGGTCAAAGACCTGCAAATAACCGGCCCAGAAGGTGACAACCACCATAAAGATACCCGGTATTGCCACCGCCAGCGTGTATTTTCCGCGATTCAGGCGGAGCAGCAACGTCGTGCAGACAATCAACGCACACGCCGCCAGCAACTGATTGCTCAAACCGAACAACGGCCAAATGGAACTGATGTTTCCGGTATAGACCAGATAGCCCCACAAGAAGGTAAAGACGGCACTGGTAATGACGATACCCGGAACCCACTCTTTGTCATTAAAGCGGGGCATAACCTTGCCGAGCATTTCCTGAAGGAAGAAACGTCCGACACGGGTACCGGCATCAACGGCAGTCAGAATAAAGACCGCCTCAAACATAACCGCAAAGTTGTACCAATAGGCCACCAGATGATCCATATATGGAATATTACGGAAGATATGGGCCATACCGACAGCCAAAGAAACCGCGCCGCCGGTACGTCCGTGCAAATCAAGTCCGATATGTTCCTCATAATAAGGCAAATCGGTTACCGCAAAATTCGGATGAGCCGCCAGCAGAGCCTGATAGGCTTCCGGAGAAGCGTTAATGGCAAAATAGTCGCCGGGCATCATCGTGCAGGCGGCAATCAACGCCATAATAGCCACAAATCCCTCGGTCAGCATTGCACCGTAACCGACAAACAAAATTTCTTTTTCGTTGCCGATCATTTTCGGTGTGGTTCCCGTTCCGATAATGGCGTGGAAACCGGAAATAGCGCCACAGGCAATGGTAATAAAGATAAACGGAAGAACCGGACCGTTGATAACCGGACCGCCGCCCTGGTCAAAGGGCGTAAACATGTGCATCATGATATCCGGCTGCACAAAAACAATCCCCAAAGCCAGCATCAAAATCGTTCCGATTTTCAGATATGTCGACAAATAATCCCGGGGAACCAGCAAAAACCATACCGGCAACACCGAAGCGATAAAGCCGTAAACCGGAATGGCGACGGATACCGTCTTTTTATCCCAGTTGAACATCCAGCCCAAAACATCTTCCTGCATCAGACTGTGGCCGGAAATAATTCCGATAACCAGCAGCGCGATACCGATAATGCTGGCAATCATCACCCCGTTGTTCTTCTTGTAGCGCATAATCAGCCCCATCAGAATGGCAATCGGCATGGTAATCGCCACAATAAACAGTGACCAGGGTGCATTATGCATGGCGCTGACGCAGGCCAGCGACAAACCGGCCAAAGTCAGAATCAAAATAAACAAAACGGCAAAACCGGCCACGCTTCCCGTAAACGGCCCGATTTCCCTTTCGGCAATGGTCGCCAGACTTTCACCCTTATGACGAACGGAGGCAAAAACCACCACCATGTCATGAACGGCTCCGCCCAACACGCAGCCGATTAAAATCCACAATGCGCCGGGCATAAAACCGAATTGCGCGGCCAATACCGGTCCGACCAGAGGTCCGGCAGCGGCGATTGCGGCAAAATGGTGACCAAACAAAACATATTTGTTGGTTTTAACATAATCATGCCCGTCGGCATATTTCACCGCCGGCGTCTGACGGCTGGCATCCAGTCGCAAAACTTTATTGGCAATAAAAATTCCGTAAAAACGATAGGCGATGGCAAAAATACACAAACTGGCAAAAACGACCGTCAGTGCATTCATTCCTTCAAAATGGCTCCAAAAACCGCCCGTTGCGGAAGCTGCGGCTTCGGGAGCAGCCATTGCCGAACCAATCATCAATACGGAGAACAACAAACAAAATATAAGTTTTTTCATATTTTCTAGTCCTCTGAACAGTTCAACAATGTGAATATTATAAAAGAAAAAACTTTATAAGTCCTTAAACCTGAGAACACAAACTCATAAAATTCTACCATATAATATTTCCGCTAAATTATTTTAAAAAATTTTTGCTTGACTTTGAGTATACTCTAAGAATTATTTTTTATAAAAAACTAATCGGAGGGAAAAATCATGAGCAAATCTGTTGTTTATTTTACCAAAGAAATCACCCCGGACAGCCTGGTTAACATTTACAAAAAACTGGGCAAAGAACTTACCGGCCGCGTCGGCGTCAAAATTTCTACCGGCGAACCGGGCGGACACAATTACCTCAAGCCGGAACTTATCGGCAAACTGGTAAACGAGCTGAATGCGGCAATCATTGAATGCAACACCGCTTACGCCGGTCGGCGCAACACGTTGGCCGCACACCTGCAGGCCGTTGAAGAACACGGTTTCAACAAAATTGCCAAAGTAGACCTGATGGACAGCGAAGGCGACTTTGAAATTCCGGCCAACGGCAAACATCTGAATGTTGATATCGTCGGAACCCACCTCAAAAATTACGATTCCGTCTTAAATCTGGCCCACTTCAAAGGCCACGCCATGGGAGGATTTGGCGGCGTCATCAAAAATCAGTCCATCGGCGTTGCCTCAAGCCGGGGCAAAGCATATATTCACACTGCCGGTGCAACCCGCAATCCCGATGAATTGTGGGACAAACTGCCTGAACAGAACGCCTTTCTGGAATCAATGGCCGAAGCGGCCAAAGCCGTCGCCGACTATATGAAAGGAAACATCCTTTACATTGATGTCATGAACAACCTGTCCGTTGACTGTGACTGCGATTCTCATCCGGAAGATCCCTGCATGGCTGACATCGGCATTCTGGCCTCGACCGACCCGGTTGCCGTTGACCAGGCCTGTATTGACAAAATCTGGTCTTCAACCGACCCGGGACGCGATCATTTTATTGCCCGGGTAGAAAGACAAAACGGACGTCACATTCTGCCTTATGCCGAAGAAATCGGTCTGGGTTCCCGCAATTACGAATTAGTGGATTTGAATCAGCCTCAGAAATCTTAACGACAGGAAGTAAAAAAAACGGTTTTTAACTAAGGAGTTTCACCATGATAAAAAAATTTTTAAGCAGTTTAATTTTAGGTAGTTTTTTATTTTCAGGAGGAAATGTTATGGCAAACGATGCTTTAACGACAAGACAAAAATCCATTGCCGAAGCGGCGTCCTATGCGGCGCGCGGCGATCAAAACGGCTTAAAACAAGCCCTGATTAAAGGACTTGATTCCGGTGTCACCGTTAACGAATTTAAAGAAATCCTTGTACAGGCTTATGCTTACTGCGGTTTTCCGAGAAGTTTGAACGCTCTGGGAACCCTGATGCAGGTTGAAGAAGAACGGGGCAACAAAGACAATCAGGGACCGCTCCCAAGCGCCAAACCGCAGGGAAACAGTCTTGACTATGGCACGGCAAACCAGACCAAGCTGGTCGGCGGTCCGGTTTCCGGAAAATTATATGAATTTGCACCGGCAATTGACGAATACTTAAAGGCCCACCTGTTTGGAGATATTTTTGCCCGCGACAACATTGACTGGCAAACCAGAGAACTGGCCACCATCGCCATGCTGGCCTCGCTCAGCGGTGTCGACAGCCAGTTGAACAGCCATATTAACGTCGGCAAACACAACGGCCTGACCGAAGCGCAGGTTGCCGAAATTCTGGAAATTGCGGGCAGCACCGGAGCCGAAAACGTCTTATTCGGCAAAGGAGCGGAAAACACCGCTTTTGCCCAATATTTCATCGGCAAAAGCTATCTGCAGCCGTTGACGCAGAAAGGTGTCGGCATTGCCAACGTCACCTTTGAACCCGGCTGCCGCAACAACTGGCATATCCACCACAAAGGCGGACAAATTCTGCTGGTCGTTTCCGGACGCGGTTATTATCAGGAATGGGGCAAACCGGCTCAGGAACTGAAACCGGGTGATGTTGTCAACATCCCGGAAGGTGTCAAGCACTGGCACGGGGCCGCAAAAGACAGCTGGTTTACGCATATTGCCGTAGCCGTTCCGGCGGAAGGCGCATCGAATGAATGGCTGGAACCGGTAACCGATGAAGAATACGGCAAATTAAAATAAAAAAATAATTTAACTCTCCGGGACTGATTGTTTTTTCACAAAATGATTTATCCCGGAGATATTTTAAACTTTGTTCCTCTTCATAAAACAACCCTTTTAAGAAAGACACCGGTCATGAACTTTCCCTACACGGAGCAGGCCGAACGACAAATGCGACAGGCCCGGAAGATTATCAAAGAAGGCAGATTTATTGAAACCTGGCAAAACAGCGGCGCCGTCATCAATCTGGTCGGCTCGCTTGCCATCGGTGTCCTTGCCAAACATCTGGACATAGATTTTCACATTTATACAAATGAGCTGAACCTGCAACAAAGTTTCGACATCATCGGACAAATCTGCGACAATCAGCGTATCTTGAAATGTGAATTTTCAAATCTCGCCGCCACCGAAGAACAATGTCTTGAATGGCATCTGTCTTATAACGACGACCAAAACAAGTTATGGCAGATTGACATGATCCAAATCCGGCGCGGTTCCAAATACGACGGATATTTTGAAAACGTTGCCCGTCAAATAACCGATGCCATGACGGCACCGCAGCGCGAAACGATTTTAAAACTAAAGTTCGAAACGCCCGATAATCTGAAAATAAGCGGAATTGAATATTACAAAGCTGTTATCCAAAACGACATCTCCGATATCGACACGTTTCTGAACTGGCGTCAAAAACAAAACTTTGCCGGCATTATTGAATGGTAACCTCCCGCGGCAATTTCCCTGCCACTGCGACAAAATACGGACACTCAAAAGAAATAAAAAAAAGAGCCCGGATTTTCCGGGCCCTGTTCGGAGCATCAGTCCTTAAAAATATCTTTTCAGCAACGCTTCCAGCGCTTTGCCGTGACGAGCCTCATCACGAGCCATTTCATGCACGGAATCATGAATGGCGTCAAGATTAAGCTCTTTAGCTTTTTTCGCAATAGCCATTTTACCGTGGCAGGCGCCGTTTTCACCGGCCAGCATTTTCTCCAGATTGGCCTTGGTCGAATTTTCAACCAATTCACCCAACATTTCTCCGAACCGAGACGCATGTTCGGCCTCTTCTTTGGCAATTTGCTCCAAAACTACGGCCACTTCGGGATATCCCTCGCGCATGGCCTGGCGCGCCATAGCCAGATACATGCCGACTTCGCTGCACTCGCCGTTAAAATGATTGCGCAGACCTTCCAAAATCTCGCTGTCCACGCCTTTGGCAACACCGAGGACATGTTCGGCAGGCCAATTCATCTCTTCTTCCTTATAAGGAACAATCTTATCTCCGGAAGCCTTGCACACCGGACAAACCGGCGTTTCACCGTCGGCGACTTCAAAAACCTGACCGCAAACTAAGCATTTGTATTTCATATTTTGCCTCTTTCAATTAAGTTAGTTCAACACACCTTTTATATAGGTATCCCCGGACATTTAAATCAAGCATCTGCGCTCATAACAGATATTTTTTGTTTTTTACGGCACAAAATCGACAACAGCCTGATACAAATCCAGTTGATTCTGCAAGCTTTCAAAATT
Organism: uncultured Alphaproteobacteria bacterium; assembly: GCA_944389095.1. Classification (GTDB taxonomy): domain Bacteria; phylum Pseudomonadota; class Alphaproteobacteria; order RF32; family CAG-239; genus CAZU01. The sequence continues at coordinate 1,755 of CALXLC010000057.1, read as the reverse complement.
GTGACCGCTTTCCGGAACAACCGCCAGACGTTTTAACGTCTGCAAAGCCTCATAAAGATCGGCGACATCCCCGGGATTCACAACATTATCTTTTTCCGCGGCAATCAGCAGCACCTTCGCCTTAAGCTTATCCCCCAGCCGCAAAGCGTCATAACTTTTGGCCGTTTCAACCGTTTGATAAGAAATTTGTTCGTCTTCATAAGTATAAAAGCCGTCTTTTTTCCAATCACGGCAAAAAGACAAACGGCTCAGACAAAAATCTTCCCACCGTTGTCCGCTCACCACCGGCGTTATCGGAATCAAAATACCTGCCTGCTCCGGATGCCCGGCCGCATAGACCAAAACGGAAGCACCGCCCAAAGAATGCCCGGCAAGCGCAAACAGTTCATGATAAAAACTTTGTCCTTTCGCCCAATTGACGACCGTCCGTAAATCCTCCTCAAAAGTAGAGAGCCGCGCACGGAGCACGCCGCCGCCGCTTTTGCCCAGAGAATAACGGCTGTCAAACGTAATAACGACATACCCTCGCGCCAAAAAAGCCTTTTTAACAGCCTGAACCGCGGGATGAGACATATCGGAAGCCAGCCCGTGCTGAATAATCGCCAGTTTTCTATTCCCGGTATCTTCTGCGCCGGCCACCTGAAGATATAAAGGCTCTCCTCGGGAATTTTTTATCCAAAACGCCGTATACGGCGACCTGTGCATACACCCGGCAAGCAACAACACCATCAGAAGCATACAGATTTTTTTCATAATCATCCTCTCCTAAAAAAAATCCCGGCAGCCGACAAACGACACACCGGGATAAAATAAAAAAAGCTAAAAAGCGAGAGCACAACGAACGCGGCCATTGGGGCTGAACTTATTGTAGTTGCCCATATCGCCGTCGGACGGTCGCACACCCCACGCGTTGTAGGTGTAATTGTACTCGGACGAAGACCAGTAACAGTCACACTCCTCAAGCTGAGGCTGTTTTATTTCTCTCAAAGCTTCTTGAATAGCGCCAAGATTTTTAAATATCTCAACCAATTCTTCTTTGCTTGCCAAGAAAGCCTCACCGGCCCTGACACCGTCAAAGGCATACAAAGCGCACCATACGGCCGCCTCTGCCTTCTTATTCTGCTTCTGAGCTGCTTCCAAAATCAAACGGGTATTCTCCCTGCCGTCTTCTCTGAAAGCATCGGCAACCAAATCATCGCCAGACCACGGCAACCTTGTTTCCCGCAACCCGAGAACCAAACCATGCCTTCCGCTTTCATCAACCCAGCCGACAACCCCGGAAATTTGTTTCTCCGAAAGAACCTCTGATGAAATCGTCCCGTCAGAGTAATAATACATTCCCGGACAAACAACATCTACTGCTGTTGTTTCTTCGGACTGAACAGAAATTTTACCAAAGTATGCAATAACTTCTTCCGCCGTCAAATTAAAACTCTCTGCAACGGCTGCTAACGCTTTTAATTTTTCATTTTTCTCCATAATTATAAAGTTTAAGTTAATAATTTGCTTTCTAATCAACAACCTAAATCACATCCGCCTCCCTGTCAAGGACAAATTAGACAAACAAAAAAAATCCCGGCAGCCGACAAACGACACACCGGGATAAAATAAAAAGCCGTTAAAAAGCAAGGACACAACGAACGCGGTTAACATAGTTGCCTTTATAGCAGCAGTTCAAGCAGCCGTCGAACGGTCGCACAACCCACGCGATGAGTCTGTGATCGCACTCGGACGAAGACCAATACCAAGACCAAA
>CALXLC010000056.1 GCA_944389095.1 uncultured Alphaproteobacteria bacterium | reverse complement strand
ATAAAAAGTAACCCACCGGCTAGGCCGGTGGGTTCCTTTTTTATTGGGCTTTGCCATATTCCTTGTGATGCGAACTGTGCCACAACTATGCACCACAAGGGGGTAAAATGAACGGTCACCATTGGCTAATGAGAAGGAACAGGGTCTATTACATTAGAGCTCGGATACCTAACTATTTGATATACCTAATAAAAACAACTGAATTGCGTTATTCTCTAAAAACGCACAACTATTACGAAGCACTTGCAAAATTACCAAAAGAAAGTTATAAAGTTAGCTTAAAAATCAACTTTTTAAGGGGCGTTGATATGCGAATCAAAAAAGGCGAACTCATTTTAAGTGATGAAGACATAGATATATTTCCCTTTTTTGCTTCTTTGTGATAAAATATTAAAGATGCCTGCTTCAAATTCTTGTAATAATAAGTATTATTGCAACAAAACAATTGGAAACTCTATATCAACATCTTAAAATAATGGATAAAATAAATCTTTTTCTTCAATATATTGTGATGTTATCTTAGGTAGTTCTGTGTAATTCTTTTTTAGATGTTTATCAATATTATCTACCTTAACATTTAATAAATTTGCATATTTTTGAATAATATCTCCGATTTGTTCTACATCTCTTTCTAATTCGTTAAAACTACATAAATCAGCAGGTTTTATTTGCATAACAATTTCACCACTTTTAATTTTTATCTTTTTCTCTTTCTCAAAAAAATAATTTGTAGAATGTGCCAACTTTTTATTTCGTATTGTTTGATATTTTGTATGAATATTATTAATTATGCTCTTATCGTTATCTATGCAGTAGAAAAAATTTTTTTTAAAACTTTGCAGAAATACTTGTATATTTTGGTCATCGTCATATTTATTAATATCTGTTATCTTACATATGCTTAAAATAATCGTATCATGTAGCATCATAATATATGATATCAATAAAGAGAAATTTTCTTTTTGAAAACTATTTAAAAATTCATCATTCTTAAGATTTTGATATAGCAATTTTTCCATATACCTCAAATAAAGAAGCTCCATATACATAGGTATTATATATTTCTCAAAATTACCTTTCACATCATTATAAATAATAGAATTACTTGTCATTTTAGTTTCCTTCTACCGGATTACCATTCTCATCAACATATTGCCACTCCCAATCTTCATTTTTGTTGCTTATTTGACTACGTTTTTTATGTACAGGCAATTTGTTATATGTGTTTTTAGAGGATTTAATTGCATTGATAATACATATACTACAAAACAATATGACAAATTCTAAAAAATTTAATTCAGCAAGTTCTTGATGCATCACGCTTTTGGCTTGTAGTTTAATTATAAAGAAATTAAATAAGCTGTAAGTAGCCATAGCTCCTAAGACCCAAGTGATTTTATTTTTTAAGATTTTCATAAATGTCTCTCCCTATCAACTTAATCTGTATGAGTACATAAATTATTTGTTATCATATATATTTTTCCAAATTAACTTTTATGTCATTATAAACAAGAGTTTTATTAGTCATTTGCATTTCTCTTCTGCCTAAATACTATTATCAATGTATTTTATCTGCTTTATCATCTTTATATATTGGTTTACATTCTATCAATATATCAAAAAATACTCAAAAGAGAAATATTTGTAGTGCATTTTAATTGGAGCAAATAAAACCATATTCTGTTTCTCCACAAATTTCATATAATTTTCCTTGATACCAACGTTCTTCCATAAGTCTATATCCAACATATCCACCAAAACTATTTTTCGCATTATAATAATATTTTATACAACATCCATATAAAGTTTTTTTAGATGCATCTTTAGCTGGAAAATTACATTTAGTTGGTTCTAAATGTTTAAACTTTGCACTATCTGGATCTTTCAATTGGGATTTTATGAAAAGTTCTGTTATTTGTTTATGGTTTTTAGGCAAATCTCCGCAATCTTTATTGGTATTATTCAATACTTTTTCTAAATTTTGTTGGTAATGCGTTTTTTTATCTTCATTTGTAGCACTTTCTGCAACTGAAATATTAAAAACTAAGTATAAAATAAAGAATAATATTTTTTTCATGGACTTGGTTCCTTGTTCTGTTTAATAAAAAAAAGCCGCTGGATGAGGGCGACTGGAAGTTGGTAACTATTTCATGCGAGATAGTGCGACATATTGACTAGAATAGCGTATTTTGCCGCCTTCCAGTCATCATTAGACTTTCTAGCGTGCAAAATTATCGTCTTCACACAAGACGCGCATGAAAAGAGGTTACCACACCCCAGACAGGTCATCATCCCATCCAAGATTAACCATATAATTAAAATTAATTATACGCAAGATGTTTTAACGGATTGTAGGATATTCATTAAAGTATAATATAACCATATATGATGTATATACACTGCCTAGCGATAAATATAACAGCACCTGTTTTACAGTGTTTTTCATTTTTAATAGGTTGTAAAAAAATCAATTTTTCTAATTAATTAAATTATTCACAAATTTTCTCCGTTAATCCTTGGTATTCCTGATTGACAGCGATGTTGTATTCATATATTCTATTAGCAGTGCTAATGAAAACTGCTAATAACTTTGAGGTTTACACCCCAGACGATATTTAGATAAGTTATTGATTTTACAATAAACAAGGTTTTAAAGGGTTGGCTTTGACGCATCCAGCCACCCCAGACACAAAAAGAGGAGTGCGTGCGGCACTCCTCCAAAAAGTCAAAACCTTATCCGACTACCATTTCCTTTGAAGATAAACTCTCTTACCCCCAAATAACGGATCCTCTTTTTCTACTTTGTCAAGCATATACCTGTTAATCAGCCGCTCTTGCCAGTTTTGAATGGTAATTTCCAAATCCTCGGCAATCTTCTTCCTGTGACGCAGCATATCGACATACACCTTGACGTACTGTACGAACTTAGACCAGTGAAATCCCGGCGTCTTCAAAGCAGTCAAACCGTTCAGATACCGGCCGGCTTCATGCACGTCCTCCGGTATCGGCTGTGCCCACTCGTCCATAAAAACCTTTCCGTTTTTATCCGGCTTGGTATAGCGCAGATAACGGTCATAAATGGATGCCGCCTCGGCAAGATAAGGAAGAGCGCTGCCCAGCCTTTTGCCGTTATACCAGCGTATCACCTCTTTCAGAGACTGAAACTTGACCAGATATGACGCATTTAACTCCGGATGTTGTTTCTTCTGCGTCAGATAAAAACGCCCGCTCAAACGCTGCGTCAGACAGAACAACAGCTTTTCACCCGGTTTTGTCCCCTGAGCCACCTCGTCGACATTTGCTCCGGTATTGGTTCCACGGTCAAACAGTCTGTCAATATCTTCCTCGGATACGCCCAGCCTCTCCAAAATATACGCATGCATAAAAGCTTCCGACACGCGTTGCTTAGAATTTTTAAGCCGCGGATTAATCCGGGTAGACATCAACCCAAACCCGCCGCAGGGAGAAATTTTCGGATAATGATGATATATTCCCTGTTGATGATATTTGTCTGCTGCCAGATAGGCGGCATAAACATCATCGTCAACCGGAATCAGACGATCAAAAAACTCGTTTGATTTCACTGTCGGTTTCCACGTAAAAAAATTAATCACCACATCGGCAGCCTCTAAGGCCTTCTTCATTTTTTTCTGTTCCATAATAGTTTAATTTAAATTAATAATAAAAATGTAGCTGAAACATATCACCGAATTAGACAAAAGTCAACCGGCTTAAATTAATATTTATCATAATGAATTTTTTCGGGTTTAAACCTGTCTCGCGGCATCGGCAGCTGCTGAGCCGGATAACCGACAACCACCAAAGCATTGGGTTTGATGTAATCCGGAAGTCCCAAAACTTCGGCAACGGCCTTCATTCTCGCTTCATTCGGATAAACGCCGCACCAACAGGCCCCCAGACCGCGGCCGTGACAAGCCAAAAGCAGATTTTCGGTTGCGGCGGCCGTATCGACAATCCAGAAACCGGGCTGATATTCTTCCCGGGTATTTCCGCAAACAACGATTGCCAGCGAAGCGTCTTTCAAAAAAGCCGCATAAGGATGAATTTCAATTAACTTCTGTTGAACCGCCTTATCTTCAACAACAACAAACTCCCACGGCTGATTGTTATGACCCGAAGGGGCATACATTGCAATTTTCAAAATATCATCAATATCCTGCCGGGAAATTTCTCTGCCGCTTTCAAATTTGCGCACGGAACGTCGGGTCAGCAGTCCTGCTTCCAAAAACATCGGTCTCTCCTCTTTTAATCATGTTAACATAACAAGAAATAAAATAGGAGCTTTTTCGGGGGATTACAAGTCAGAATCGGCTTTATACATTCTGTCTTTTGGCATTCTCTTTTTAAGGCTTTCCAAGCCGTCGCGCAGCTCTACCAAAATCTCGCCCTGAGTTTTGCGGCGGTTGGCATTGTATAAATTTACCGTCTGCAAATAAGAGCGACGGATACCGCGCTGATAATCCGAAATCATCTGATAAAAAACCCGTTCGTCTTCATTTTCTGCCGTTTCCAGATGACGGACGGCATCTTCCGGGCTGACCTCGTCAAATGCAACGGCGGCCCGCGTTGCAACAACGCAGACATTTTGAGCCATCTGCACCACGCCGGATTTCACAAAATAACGTTTTTTCAGTTTTCCGTCTTCATCAAAAATTTGCAGCAGCCCGTAATCAAGCGTAAAAATACTGGGAGCACGCTGCGGAAGAATTGCCACATCGGCGCGCACGGCCGGCACGATAACGCAGCCTGCTTTTTCTTCCAGAAAAGTCCCGGAAGGCAGCACAATTGACAAGTTAACATTTTTATCCATTTTCTGCTCCCCAAACGGCACGGGAAGTTTTTCTCCCCGTGCCTCTGTCTCAACTACGCGGCGTCACTGCCCATCTTTTTGGCCTTTGCCAAAACATCTTCAATTGTTCCGACCATATAAAAGGCCTGTTCGGGAATATCGTCATATTTTCCTTCCAGAATACCTTTAAACCCTTTAATGGTATCTTCCAGCTTGACAAACACGCCGGGCGTTCCCGTAAACACTTCGGCAACATGGAAAGGCTGCGACAAAAAGCGCTGAATTTTACGGGCTCTGGCCACAACCAGCTTATCTTCTTCCGACAACTCATCCATACCCAGAATGGCAATAATATCCTGCAGCGACTTATACTTTTGCAGAATTTCCTGAACCTGACGGGCCACTTGATAATGCTCGTCGCCCAAAACCTGCGGATCCAGAATACGACTTGTCGAATCAAGCGGATCCACGGCCGGGAAGATACCCAGCTCGGCAATTGAGCGGGACAAAACCGTCGTCGCGTCAAGGTGCGCAAAGGTTGTCGCCGGTGCCGGATCCGTCAAATCGTCAGCCGGTACGTAAACCGCCTGCACAGAGGTAATGGAACCGTTTTTGGTAGAAGTAATCCGCTCCTGCATTGAGCCCATATCCGTTCCCAAAGTAGGCTGATAACCGACCGCGGACGGAATACGTCCCAGCAACGCCGACACTTCGGAACCGGCCTGAGTAAAACGGAAAATATTGTCAACAAAGAACAACACGTCTTGATGCGCCTCATCGCGGAAATACTCCGCCTGCGTCAAACCGGTCAGGGCAACGCGCGCACGGGCGCCGGGGGGTTCATTCATCTGACCGTAAACCAAAACGGTTTTAGACTTGTCGCCTTTCAAATCAATAACGCCGGATTCAATCATTTCATGATACAAATCGTTTCCTTCGCGGGTCCGTTCGCCAACACCGGCAAAAACCGAATAACCGCCGTGGCCTTTGGCAATATTGTTAATCAACTCCATAATCAAAACCGTCTTGCCCACACCGGCTCCGCCGAACAGACCGATTTTTCCGCCTTTGGCATACGGCTCAAGCAAATCAATGACCTTAATTCCCGTTGTCAGCACCTCGGTTTCCGTCGATTGATCGACAAAAGACGGTGCCGGACGGTGAATCGGGTAATGGAATTCCGATTTAATATCGCCTCTTCCGTCAACCGGCTCGCCAATCACGTTAACAATACGACCCAACAACGCCGGACCGACCGGAACCTCAATCGGATGCCCCGTATTGACAACCTCCTGTCCGCGAACCAAACCGTCCGTTGAATCCATGGCAATAGTGCGGACAATACTTTCGCCCAGATGTTGTTCGACTTCCAGCACCAGCTTGTTGCCGTGGTTATCACATTCCAAGGCGGTCAAAATCGGAGGCAGTTCCTTAACATTTTCGAACTTTACGTCGACAACGGCACCCGTCACCTGAAAAATATGTCCGAGCTTCCCGCTGCCGCGTTCTTTCTTTTCAATCTTTCTAATGGCGGCAGCATCCTTTTTCGCTTCGGCCTTAATCTGGGCAACAGCCTTTTCTTCTGCCTTCATACCGCTGGCGGCAGCCTTGCGCGCTGCAGGCTTTCTGCCGGCCGCCGAAGCCGCTTTAGCCGTTGTTTTTTTCACTGTTTTTTCCTTTGCTGTAGCCATTCAAAATCTCCTGTAAAATACATAAATCCAGACTTTTATATCGCCTCTGCGCCGGCAATAATCTCCGTCAGTTCCGTCGTAATTGCCGTCTGGCGGATACGGTTGTATCTCAGCGTCAGTTTTCCGATCATGTCTTTGGCATTGCGGGTGGCATTATCCATGGATGTCATGCGCGCACCGTGCTCGGAAGCCTGCGCATTGACCAAAGCCTCAAACATTGCCGAAGCAATCACCATCGGCATCAAATCATAAAGCACCTTGAGCTTGTCGGTATCATACTCATAAACCGCATTGTCAACCTTATCGGCAAAACGATCCGGCTGCCCGTCTTCCAATCTATCCCAGTCAAAACTGAACGGCATCAGTTGTTCGGTAACCACCACGCGGTTAATTGCCGAACGAAAACGGGTATAAACCATCTCGCAAACATCAATGTCATTCAGTGCAAAAGAAGCAATCAACGGCTCAACAATGCTTTCGACCTCATTAAATCTGGTGCCTTTGGCCGCCACCCCGGACAAAACGTTTTCAATCACTTCCGGCATACGGTGCTTAATGGCATCACCAATTTTTTTGCCGATGCAAAAAACCTTGACCTCCCTGCCCTGAGCCTGCAATTCCCGCACTCGCCGCAGGGTTTCTTTAACAACGGCGGCATTATAACTGCCGCACAAACCGCGGTCGGAGGCAAATGCAATCAACAAATGCTTGGAAGCGTTGCGGCGCGGCGTCATCAACCCCGGAAACAAAACGCGCACGCCGCTTTTAACCTCATCTTCCTGCAGCTCTTTGACAATACGGCCGGCTGTTGTCACCAGCATATCGTTGTAAGCCGCCGACTTTGACAGCAAATCCTGAGAACGGCGCAGCCTGGCGGCAGCCACCATTTTCATCGCCGAGGTAATTTTCTGTGTCGACTTAATACTCTCGATACGGGTTCTAAGTTCTTTTAAGCCTGCCATAACCTGTCAATCCTATGCTGCTTCTTCCGCCTCGCAAAAACGGTCAAGAAAGCCTTCGTAAAACGCTGCCAGTTTCTTTTCGAGTTCATCGGAGATAACTTTTTTATCTTCGATTTCTTTCAAAAAGTCCGGATGATTGGCTCTGATTTCACTCAAAGCCTTTTCTTCAAAGGCGCGGACGTCGCCGAGCGCAACCTTATCCAAATAACCGCGGACGCCGGCATAAATCGCCACGACCTCCTCAGCCACGCTCATCGGATGATATTGCGGCTGTTTCAGCATCTCCGTCAAATGAGCGCCGCGATTCAACAGTTGTTTCGTCGAAGCGTCCAAATCGGAAGCAAACTGTGAAAACGCAGCCATCTCGCGATATTGCGCCAAATCAAGTTTCATAGTTCCGGCCACCTGTTTCATCGCCTTAATCTGAGCGGCAGACCCCACGCGGCTGACCGAGATACCGACGTTAACCGCCGGACGAATTCCCTGATAGAACAAACTCGTTTCAAGGAATATCTGACCATCCGTAATGGAAATCACATTGGTTGGAATATAAGCGGACACGTCACCGGCCTGGGTTTCAATAACCGGCAAAGCCGTCAGCGACCCCCCGCCTTCCTCGTCATTCATCTTGGCGGCACGTTCCAGCAATCTGGAATGCAGATAGAAAACATCGCCGGGATAAGCTTCACGCCCGGGCGGACGACGCAACAGCAGCGACATCTGGCGATACGCGGTCGCCTGCTTTGACAAATCGTCATAAAAGATAACCGCATGCATGCCGTTGTCGCGGAAATATTCACCCATAGCACAGCCCGAATACGGCGCAATATATTGCATCGGCGCCGGATCGGAAGCCGTTGCTGCAACCACAATCGTATAATCCATGGCACCGTAATCTTTAAGGGTTTTTACAACCTGAGCAACCGTCGAGCGCTTCTGTCCGACTGCAACATAAACGCAATAAAGCTTTTCTTTTTCCGACTTGGCGGCATCGTTTATTTTTTTCTGATTGATAATGGTATCGAGAATAATCGCCGTTTTTCCGGTCTGACGGTCACCGATAATCAACTCGCGCTGACCGCGCCCGATGGGAATCAAAGAGTCGACGATTTTCAACCCCGTCTGCATCGGCTCATGCACCGACCGCCGCGGAATAATGCCGGGCGCCTTAACTTCCGAACGGCTGAATTTTTTGGCCTTTACCGGACCTTTGCCGTCAATCGGTTCACCCAGGGCATCGACCACACGCCCCAGCAATTCCTTGCCGACGGGAACGCTCACAATCTGTTCGGTGCGTTTGACCGTATCGCCTTCCTTAATCGCATCGTCGGAGCCGAAAATAACCACGCCGACATTGTCTTCTTCCAAATTGAGGGCCATCCCTTTAACGCCGCTGGCAAACTCGACCAGCTCGCCGGCCTGAACTTTGTCCAGACCATACACGCGGGCGATGCCGTCGCCGACGGACAACACCTGCCCCACTTCGGCGACATCGGCCGTCACCGTTGAATTGGCGATTTTGTCCTTGATAAGGGAAGATATTTCACTGGCAGATACCGACATTCTTATTCACCTTTCATCATGTTTTCAAGACGGTTCAGTTTGCTGGCAAGCGTATTGTCAATCATTTCCGAACCGAATTTGATTTTCAGTCCGCCGATAAGTTCGGGGACGATTTTATATGTAACCGCAACCTGTTTTTGCAGCTTGCGCTCCAGATTCGCTTTTAATTTTTTGTCCTGAGCGGCACTGAGTTTTTTAACCGTTTCCACTTCAACCTCGGCGATTCCCTGCCGCTGCAGATAAATATGGCCGAATGCCTCTAAAATCAACGGCAGTTCTTTAAAGCGCCCGTTGTCGGCAATCACATCCAGACAACGCAACGTATCGGGATTCCACTTGAGTTTTCCGGCAACCTCGGCAAGCAAAGACTTTTTCTCTTCGGCATCATACAAAGGATTCGCCAAAAACTTCACCAACTCCGGTTCTTCCGCCGCCGTCTTTCTCAAACCGTCAACATCGGCCGCCACGGCTGACAAAGACTTAGTTTGCATGGCAGCTTCATACAAGGCGTTGGCATAAGTTGAAGCAATTTTGGTTTTGGAAACTTTTTTCACTTTAAAACACCCGCTCTGCTTAATCTGAGAAGCATCATAAAATCAATTAGTTTCTAATTTATTAATACATTCGCTTTATTACAAGTTTTGAAATGCGATTTTTAACAGAAAAAAATCCCGGTTGCCGACAAACGACACACCGGGATAAAATTAAATCATTAAAAAGCGAGGACACACGTAGCAAGCGTAAAGGGTATTGTATCTGGACGAAGACCAATACCAATCGTTTTCCACAAGTAATGGCTTATTTATCTCCTCAAGTGCTTCTTGAACAGAATCAAGATTTCTAAATATCTTGAGTAATTCATCTTTACTGGGCAAAAACGCCTTACCGCGCCGAACACCATCAAAGGCATACGCAGCACACCAATCATCCGCATCCAAATCATTGAGGTACTCGGAATAAAACGGCAACCTTGCCTCCCGCAACCCAAGAACTAAACCGTGCCTTCCACTTCCATTAACCCAGCCGACAACGCCGGAAATTTGCTTCTCCGAAAGAACCTCGGCTGAAATCGTTCCGTCAGAATAATAATACATTCCCGGACGAGCACCATCTACTGCTTTTATTTTTTTGGATTGAACGGAAGGTTTGCCAAAATACGCTGCCACCTCTTCTGCCGTCAACCCAAAACCTTCTGCAACATCCGCTAACGCTTTTAATTTTCCATCTTTTACCATAATTATACATTTTTAAGTTAATAATTTGCTTTCTGGTCAACAACCTAAATCACATTCGTCTCCCTGTCAAGGACAAAATAGACAAATATACCTGTCTTATTAATTAACCGAAAAACACAAAAACTAATAAAACGAATACGGATCTATATCCACTTCCACCCGCACCCGGCCGGGCACTCTGACTCTTTTCAACCAATCGCGCACCACATCCTGAATTTTGATATTTTTTGCGGTTTTCAACAACAAACGATAGCGATACTTGTTGCGCAACATAAAAATCGGCGCCGGTGCCGGTCCCAAAGTGGAAATATAAGCCGTATTCGGCGCATTCTGCCCCAAAAGGATTGCCGTTTTCTCGGTTTCTTCCTGATTTGGACCGGAAACAATAACGGCCGCCAGCTTGCCAAACGGCGGCATCTTCAAAATCCGCCTTGTTTTTTTCTCCAGTTCTATAAACTTGCACCGGTCATTTGCCGCCAAAGCCTGCAAAACCGCATTTTCCGGATACAATGTCTGCAAATAGACCGTTCCTTTTTTTTCTCCGCGGCCGGCACGCCCCGAAACCTGTGACAACAATTGAAACGTCCGCTCTGCCGCCCGTAAATCGCTCCCCATCAGTCCCAAATCGGCATCAACAATGCCCACCAAAGTCAGCGCCGGAAAATGGTGCCCCTTTGCCAAAATCTGCGTGCCGATAAGAATATCCACTTCGCCCCGCTCCATAGCGGCAATAACCTCGGAAACCTCCTGAAAATTGGTCGTAAAATCGCTGGACAGCACCTTTGTCCGCGCCAGCGGAAACCGATACTTAATCTCCTCTGCAACCCGTTCCACGCCGGGACCGCAAGCCGTCAGCCCGTTTGGCGAATGGCATTCCGGACATTCCTGCGGAATGGGCACCATATAACCGCAATGATGGCAAATCAGCCTATTGGCTTTGCGATGTTCCGTCAGCCAGGCCGTACAGTTTGGGCACTGAATCCGGTGTCCGCAGTCGCGGCAAATTACCAGCGGCGCATACCCCCGCCGATTCAAAAACAACATCGATTGCTCGCCTTTGTCCAAATTCTCCTTCAGCGCTTCCGTCAAAGTCGGCGAGAGCCACGACGGTTCGCTTCCGCTGCCGTCCGGACGCATCAGCCGCAGGGGCTTGTCCTGTTTAAGGTCAATAATCTTGATTTCAGGAAGAACCGCCGCCGCAAAACGATTATGCAGTTCCACCACATCATACTTGCCTTCCTCGACATTTACGACCGTTTCCAAATCCGGCGTAGCAGTTGAAAGAATAATCGGAATTTGTTCATACTTGGCGCGAACCACCGCCATATCGCGCCCCTGATAATTGACGGCGTCTTCCTGCTTAAAAGACTGGTCATGACTTTCATCCACCACAATCAGCCCCAAATTCCGATAAGGCAGAAATAAGGCCGACCTCGCGCCGACCAACACTTTGGCCCGTCCTTCGGCCACGGCCTTCCAGGTATCCGTCCGCTCGCGATTGCCCAGCGCCGAATGCCATTTTGCCGGCACCACGCCGAACCTTTTTTCAAAACGCTTGAGCCATTGCGCGGTCAAACCGATTTCCGGCACCATAATCAGCACCTGCCGTCCCTGTTCCAAAGCCTTTGCAACCGCCTCAAAATAAACCTCTGTCTTACCGGAACCGGTCACCCCGTCCAGCAGCGTGACATTAAAGCCGTTGCCGATTTCGCTGACCAGAAGCGAAGCTGCGGCCTCTTGCTCATCTGTCAGTTTAACTTTTTGAAACACGGGATTCGGCACCGAAAAATCTTTTTTGGCCTCAACCAAAACCGGCCGCAGCACACCGGCATCAATCATGGTCTTGATAACCGACTGCCCTACGCCGGCGCCGGCAGCGATTTCCTGACGATTAAACGGTGCAAATTTCAAAAAATCCATAACCCGCCAGCGCGCGTCCGAATTTTTCAGCTTGGCTTCGGCCAGCGTCTTGCCTGAAAGCTCATACATCACGTTCATCTTCGGATCGTCAAAAACCCCGCGCACGCTGATAACCATTTTTAAAACCAGCCCGAGCGGCGCCATATTATATTGCGCGACAAAAGAAATAAATTTTCGCAATTCAGCGCTTAACGGCGGCAAGTTAAACTTTTCAATGATTGTTTTGATTTTTGAATCGTCAAGATTGGAAGATTTTCCGATTGTCCAAACCACACCGGGCAAGACCTCCCGTCCGAAGGACACCCGTACCAAATCGCCGGGCGCGGCCTCCCCTTCGACCCGGTAGTCGAAAGGCTCGTTAAAAGGCAATGGCAGCAAAACTCCGACAATCATCTTATCCCTCCCGGACACATCATACAACACTGCCCGCAAATGAAAACCCCCGTCCGGAGACAATCCCCAAAAAACAAAAAAATCCAGCAAGTCCGCAAACTTGGAGGATTTTTAATAAATTTCAGTTTACAAAAGGCCAAACCCTTTCGTCATGTTTTTAAAACCGAGCAAATGCGATGCTACGGCCCCGGAACGGGTCAATTCCGCTTTCACCGTCACATCGTCGTCGTTTTCCGAGAAACCGACATTCATAACCATGGAATAAACCACGTCTACGACGAACCATTGGTCAAGCGACGAACTCCCGTCAACATACTTTTCGGCCCAAAAACGATAAGTTTTACCGACATCTTTCGGATTTTGCGACTGCGTTATCCGAACCTGAATAACCGCCGTAATCACGGTATGCTCTTTCCGAAAAATTGTACTGTAAATCACCGGATGCCCGACAACTTTCCCCTGAAGAATAATAAAATTTTCCATAACCAAATGATTTTTATAATAAGACTTATACGACACTCTTTTTAAGCGCCAGAAAGATTTGTGTCAATATTTTATTAAGATTACCGGAGTATAGTGGACAGCATGAAACAGGAAATCGTTTATTTGGCCTCATCAGAGCTTAAAGAGTTGATTCTCGGCTGGCAGAACTGGCTGCGCGATGAACGTCGTTATTCGCCGCATACGTTGGATGCTTACGCTCGCGATCTGGCTTTGTTTATCAACTTTTTGGCCGAAAACGAAAACGAAAAAAAATTATCCCTCAATGCTCTTAAAAACATTGCGCCGCGGGATATTCGGGCTTTTCTGAGCGAACGCCTCAGCCGCCATATTGAGCATTCTTCCGCGGCACGCGAAATTTCCACCCTGCGCAGCTTTTTCAAATGGCTCAACCGCCGCGGCATCATGGACAATACCGCCATCAGCGTCATCAGCAGCCCCCGGCGCGCCAAAGTGCTTCCCAAAGCGCTTGACGTCGACGACACCTTCAAAGTTCTGGAAACGGTGGAAAAACTGGCGTCCGAAAAGTGGCAGGGGCTTAGAGATGTCGCCATTTTGACAATATTATACGGATGCGGTTTGCGAATTTCTGAAGCCCTGTCGCTTAACGTTGGTGATATCGGCCATAACGATTTCCTTAAAATAAAAGGTAAAGGCAATAAAGAACGTCTGGTTCCGCTCTTGCCCGTTGTCAAAGAAAAAATAAATGCCTACCTTGCGGCCTGCCCCTACGATATCAAACCCGGCGAAGCCTTGTTTTTAGGAGCAAGAGGCGAGCGTCTGAGTCCGCGGATAGTTCAGCGGACGTTGGAAAAGATACGCGGCATTCTGGGCCTTCCCGATACATTGACGCCCCATGCCCTGCGCCACTCTTTTGCCACTCACCTTTTGGCGGCGGGGACGGATTTGCGCTCCATTCAGGAATTATTGGGCCATGCGTCCCTCAACACAACCCAGCGCTACACCGATGTTCAAATCGACAAACTTCAGCGCGATTACCAAAAAGCGGATTTGTTAAAATAAAAAAAGTGCCGCAGATTTCCCGGCGGCACCTCAAAGTCTTTTTGTCTGAAAAAATTACTTCAGCTTCTTTTCAACGAACTCTTCGTGTTTCTTGGACTTCTTGTCATATTTCTTCAAAGTCAGTTTTTCCGGATGAGTTCTCGGATTTTTTTCAGCAAGATAAAAGGTACCGGTTCCGGCAGTGCTTTCCAATTTTACTTTAACTTTAATTGCTTTTGCCATCGTTTTACACTCTTAACTAAAAGGTTATCAATTTAAACATTTAGCGCCACTATACAGTTTTTTGCCGTCATGTCAACAAGAATTTTACAAATTCTGTCGTTCTTTCAGCAAAAATGCCGCCGTATCAAGCTCCAAAGGCGAATTTTCGCGCTTTTCGGGCTGACATTTCGAACGCATCGGTTGCTCAACCAGCTTGGCAATATCTTTATAATCCGGCATGGCAAAAGTGCAAACGTTCGGAATCACCCCCGCATTCTGCAGTGCAAAACCCGACGGCGTATACAAAAAAGCCGAAGTCAAAGCCAAAACCGAACCGCTGCTGAAATGAATCAGATTTTGAATCGTTCCCTTGCCGTATGTTCCGCTGCCGATGACCTTGGCCCGCCCCTGCTCCTGAAGTGCCGCCGCCAAAACTTCGGAAGCCGAGGCCGTACCGCCGTCAACCAGAACCGCCAGCGGCTTGCCGTTGCTGACGTCGCCGTCCTTTGAATTATAATAAACCGTCTCGCTCAGACTTTTGCGGGACGCAACAATCCCTTCATCCAAAAACAAATCTGCCGTATCCACGGCCTCACTCAGATTTCCGCCCGGACTTTCCCTGAGATCGAGGACAATTCCCTTCGCCTCGGGATAACGGTGCAGCGCCTCTTCAATATTTTGCCGGGTATTGATATTCAGCGCCCCCAGCTTGATATAAAGATTTTCCCCTTCCATTCGGGCCGCAAAATTCCGGCGGTGTTTTTGCCGCCCGGCCTTCATATCCTCCGGCGTCAGATAAAATTTAGAATCTTTATCCAGGCTTTTAACCGCTTCCTGCAAAGCCAAATCGGCCAATTCAAACTCGTGTTCGGCCGCTTTGGCGGAAACCTTTGCCGCCAAATCCAAAACCGTTGCCGACACCTGCACCCATGCAGCGGCGGTATCTTCTTCCGGCTTGCGGACGGAACGAACCACTTTTCCGTTATAATAAAGCGTAAACCTGCCGCCGTCATCTCCGACCGCCAGATTCCCGTCAACCCCCTTAAGCCCCTTCAAGAGAAGTGACGCCAGCTCGTCGCGGCTGATGCCGTAAATATATTGTGCCGGAATTTCCTCAAAAATTTCCGTCAGCGTCTGTTCGTCGGCCGCCCGCACCGGCAAACTCAGACAACAGGCCGCCACGGCAGCCAGCAGCATTTTTCCGTAATTCATCTTTGTCCCTTTCTCTTTGATTTTTTCGCGGCCGTTGCGGATTTTCGGCCTCTGCTTTTCCGCCCGCAACCGCGTTTCGGCGTAACAAGTCCTTCCGGGCGGCGGCCATGTCCCTTTTGGTAATAATCTTCTCCGTCTTCGGGAGATAGATATTTTAGAATCAGACTGCCCGAAATCGGAGACGCCTCCTCCAATTTGACCTCAATTGCCTCACCGGGGCGAAAAACCGTTCCGCGCCGTTCGCCGGACAAAATCAAACCGCCGCAGCCGAGCAGATAAAAATCATCCGGCAGCGATGACAACGGTATCAGCCCCTCTGCGCCGGAAGGTTCAAGCCGGACAAAAACACCGGCCGTGGAAACGCCGGACACAACGCCGTTCATCACCTGTCCGACCGCCGGCAGCAAATAAGCCGACATCATGCGTGCCGTTATATCCCTCTCGGCCTCGGTAGCCCGCCGCTCGGTTTCGCACAAATGCACGCCGATATCTTCCCACTGTCCTACAGAAACATGTCCGCGAACCAAACCGCCGCCGTCCGGAAGCTCCAGCGCCGTAATCAGCGCCCGGTGAATCAGCAAGTCGGCATACCGCCGGATGGGCGAGGTAAAATGAACATAATCCTTCAGCCCAAGCCCGAAATGACCGATATTATGCGGCGAATACTGTGCCTGAGCCTGCATTCGCAAGATTAAATCTGTAACATCGATATTTATCCCTGCCCGGACACACCTATCCGACAACCGGTTAAAATGCTGCGGTTTTAAAGCCGGCGCATCGGGAAGCTTTAATCTCAAATCTTCAAGCAGCGGCTTAAGATTTTCAAGCTTGTCCGCCGGCGGCCTGTCATGCACCCGGTACATCACCGGCAGTTTTGACTTTTTCAAGGCCAACGCGGCCGCCACATTGGCCGCAATCATAAATTCCTCGATAATTTTATGCGCCGTCAGAGTTTCCCGCCGTTCCACGACCAGTATTTCACCGTTCTTTCCGGTTTTGATTTTTACCTCCGGCACATCCAATTCCAGGGCGCCGCGCCGGCGGCGGGCTTTATCCAACGCCAGATACGCCTCATATACCGGCAGTACCGTTGATTTGAAAACCGGTTGAATATTCTCAGAACGTTCACCGTCCAACGCCGCCTGCACTTCTTTATAAGTCAGACGCGCCGCCGACCTAATAACCGCACGCCGAAAGTCATATCCCAGCAGTTTCCCGTTACAATCAATGTCAATAATTGCCGCGATTGCCGCCCGGAGTTTTTGCGGCTGCAGAGAGCACAAACGGTTACTGAGTTTTTCCGGCAGCATCGGCACCACCATATTCGGCAAATAAACGGAATTGCCGCGGCGATAAGCCTCACGGTCAAGACCGCTCCCGTCGCGGACATAAAAAGCGACATCTGCAATAGCAACAATCAGCCGAAACCCCGTCGGCGTTTTTTCGGCCCAGACCGCATCGTCAAAATCCTTTGAATCGTCTCCGTCGATGGTCACCAGCGGAACCGCTGTCAGATCCTCCCGGACGGTCCCGTCAAAAACCGGGAGCCTCTCCGCCTCGGCAGCAAGAGAGACGTTCCAACCATGCGGAATGGCATATTTATCCAGAATCAAAACCTCCGTTGCCTTGTTCAAATCAAACGGACCGAAGTTTTGAACAACCGCCGCGCGTCTGGAATGTCTTTCACCGTCCGGAACCGCACTGACAAAATCGCCTTCCCTGATTTTGACATGATGTGTCAGAACATACGTTGTGCGGCTGTTTTTCTCGGAAGGAAGCAGGTAATAGTCGCCGCCGCGACGCGCAACAATGCCGTAAATTTTTTCCTTTTGAACATTTGCCATAACTGTCCGGGCAACAACTTTCGCCGTCCGGCCGGCAAGCCTTGCCAGCACTTCGTCGCCTTCCTGCAAAGGCGGCTTAATCCGCCGGTTTTCAATTATCTGATAGCGGAATGCATCCAGTTTTCCCGAAGCCAGAAAACACTGCCCCAGCAAATCGCCGTCATCATTGACGCCGGTAATTTTCATAATCCTGACCGAAGCGGATTTATCTGTCGCGCTCTTTCTTCCCATTTATTCCAAAACAGCCTTCAACACGGTGTGATCCGAAGGTTTTGCCGCCAGTCGCGGCATTTTGTCGACGACGCAGCTTTTCAACATATCGGCGGCATCCGGTGACAACCACAAATAATCAATCCTCATCCCCTGGTCATTTTGCAAAGCCCCGCCGGTATAATCCCAAAACGTATACCCGGCCTCTGCGGAATGAAGCGTCCGAAACGCGTCATAATACCCCAGATACCCCAGAGCCCGCAACTGCTTTCTGACTTCCGGACGAAACAGGGCATTACTGCGAAAAGCTTCCGGATCATAAACATCGCGCTCTGTCATAATAACATTAAAATCGCCGCCGATAACCACCGGAATCCTCAATTCCAGAAGGTCGGCCGCATGCCGGTAAAAAGCTTCTATCCAGCGCAGTTTATAAGCATAACGGCTGTCGTCATCGGGATTGTTGTACGGCGGGTTGCCGTTTGGCAAATAGACCGACGCCAGCCGCATTTCCCGGCCGTTGATTTCTGCGGCAACCTCCAGATAACGCGCCTGTTCGTCGTCAAAACCCGGAAGATTCTCCTGAACCGTCCGCATTTTATGGCGGCTGACAACCGCCACGCCGTTATAACTTTTCTGTCCGAGAATTTTGGCATCATATCCCAAACTCTGCAACTCAAAAAAAGGAAAGCCGTTAAATTCTGTTTTAATCTCCTGCAGCAGCACCGCGTCGGGCTGTTCGCGTTTCAGCCAGGCGCTCAGATTTTCAATCCGGGCGTTGACGGAATTAACATTATATGTGGCAATCAGCATTATTAACCCTTTATTATCAAAATTTCTTATACAATAGCCTAAAAATATCCTTATTGAAAGCGAAAAATAACATGGATCTGGCAAGTTACGCATCTCTTCCTTCCGAAAGCCGCGGCCGGCGGTATCCCGATCTCGGGCTTGACATTCGTTCGCCTTTTCAGCGCGACCGTGACCGGCTGGTACATTCCTCGGCCTTTCGCAGGCTTGACGGCAAAACCCAGGTTTTTGCCTATCACGAAGGCAAAAACTACCGCACCCGGCTCACCCACAGCATTGAGGTTGCGCAAATAACCCGCACCTTGTGCAAAAGTCTGCGTCTCAACGAAGAGCTCGGCGAAGCCATAGCCCTGGCGCACGATTTGGGGCATCCGCCGTTCGGCCACGCCGGAGAAAGGGGGCTAAACCGCGCCATGAAAAAATTCGGCGGGTTTGACCACAATGTCAACTCGCTCAAAATCATGACCCGTCTGGAAATCCATTATCCCGAATTCCCCGGTCTGAATCTCTCGTGGGAAACGCTTGAAGGAACGGTCAAACACAACGGTCCAATTAAAAAAATTACCGACAAATACCTCAAAGAATTCAATCGTGACTTTGACCTCGATTTAAAATCTTTTTCGTCGTTGGAATCCCAGGTTGCCTCCTTCGCCGATGACATCGCCTACAACAATCACGATATTGACGACGGTTTTCGCGCCGGATTTTTTACGATTGACGAGCTGCGGGAACTCTCCTTTATTGATGAAATCATCGGCAGTTTTGACCGGCGTCACCCGGGAGCGGACGACAATCTGCGTATTTACGCCATCACCCGCAAAATGATTGCCGACATGATTTTTGACATCCTGGAAAACAGCCGCGCCAATCTAAAAAAGCATCAAATCGAAACCAATGCCGACGTCCGCGCGCACAAGGCCTTTCTGGTCGACTTCTCGACAGAAATGCACCGGCGCATCAGTCAGCTGCACAATTTTCTGAAAAAACATTTTTACACCCATACCAATGTGGCGCGCATGGACATGAAATCACAAAAAATTGTTGAAGAACTTTTTGCCGCGTTTATGTCAGACCCAAAACTTCTGCCCATGGAAGAACGCAAACGCCTGACGCCGGAAGCCGGAGACGCGGAACTGGCGGAAACCGTCTGTACTTACATTGCCAATATGACCGATATGATGACCATAGAAGAACATCAAAAACTTTATGACGCCCGCACCAGATTTTAAAATTTGTTAAGCTATTATAAATGTTTTTAATTTAGGATTTATCTTAAGTTACAAATCATATACCTTGCAAGGAGCAAACCGATGTTTTCTGATTTTTCCGACAACAACCGCGGAGACGAAGATTTTTTTGAAGAAGCCCGTCAGAAACTAAACAACGAACCGATGGTGAATTTTGAAGAGCGCAAAAACGAAATCAACCGCTCCAAAAACGTTTTCATCGGGACGGTGTCCGGAATTGCGCTGGCGGCCGTTGTCGGCTGGTTTGTCCTGTCGCCGCGCTATAAGACCGGCGCGGATGCCGAAATTCCCGTTATTCGCCGGCCGCAGGCCGCCGTTAAGGTTCAACCTGTTGAACCCGGTGGCATGGAAATTCTCAACCAGGATAAGTCGGTTTATGACATCATCGAAAAGAAGGACAATACGCCGCCTGCTGTCGAAAATCTGCTGCCGCCTCCCGAAGAACCAAAACTTCCGGCCATTGCCCCGGCAGAAGAACAAAATGTTAAAATCGTTGACGTCACCGAGCAGATAAAATCCAGTGACAAAACCGTCGCTCAGGCGCAGGAGATTATCAACGTTGCCGAAGCGCCCAAAGTCGTGCCGGCCCCGGAGGCTAAAGAAGCCCCTGTCAAACCGTTAAGTCAGGCAGCGCAGCCTTCGCCGGCCCCCAAGACTGAGCCGGCTCCCGTTCCTGCCCCCGCACCTGTGGCTGCCGCTGCACCGGCTCCAAAAAAAGACGAACCGATAAAGGTTGTTGTTAAAATCCCCGAAACCGCACCCCAAAGCGCCGTTGCCGGAAGTTGGCAGGTTCAGTTGATTTCCTCGGCCAACCGTTCCGCCGTTGAAAAATCATGGACGGACCTCAGCAAAAAATACACTGTGCTGCAAGGGCTTCCGCATGAGATTGAAGAGGCGGACCTTGGTGCCAAAGGAACGTTTTATCGCTTAAAAGCAGGCGCCTTCGCCGACCGCGGCGGTGCGGACAAACTCTGCGGAGACATCAAAGCTCTCGGCGGTTCCTGTCTGGTCAAACAAAAATAAGCGGCACGCCATGTTGACGGGTATTCTGATTCAGTTTATTCCGGTAGTCATCGCCATTGTCATTCACGAAGTTGCGCATGGCTGGGTTGCCTGCTGGTGCGGTGATGATACCGCCAAAAGATACGGCCGCCTGTCCCTAAACCCGCTCCGCCACATAGATGTTTTCGGAACAATCATCCTGCCGGTTTTGCTGCTTGTATCCCATGCCGGATTTCTGTTCGGCTGGGCAAAGCCCGTACCGGTGGACTACACCGCCCTCCACCACCCCCGCCGCGACGTTATTTTGGTTGCGGCAGCGGGAATTGTGGCCAACCTTCTGCTTGCCGGCTTGTGCGCATTTGCGCTGAAACTGTTTCCGGCAGGAGGGCTCCTAAGCCTTTTTCTCATCAATCTGATGATATTCAACATCGTACTGGCGGTATTCAACGCACTGCCCGTCCCGCCGCTGGACGGCTCAAAAATTTTGCTCGGCTGGTCAGACAATCCGCATATCATCAGATTTCTGAACGCCTATCGCGGCGGCACGCTGTTCATCATCGCCGCAGCCTTTATCCTGCCGGTTTTGCTGCACGCGGTCGGCATCGGATTTAATCCCTTTGCGGCTTACTTGGGCAGTGGTTCGCGTTGGCTGCTGTCGCTTTTTTTATAGGACGGCAAAATGGAAAGACCTGTTTTAGCAGCCATGGTTTCTTGCCGGACAACACAGTTGAGCGACGCCGAAAAAAGAATTTTCTCTCAATGCAATCCGCTCGGACTGACGCTTTTTTCACGCAACATCAAGAACCGCACCCAGCTGCAACGGCTGATTACCGACTTCAAAAACTGCGTCGACAGAGACGATGTCTTAATTGCCGTTGATCAGGAAGGGGGGCGTGTCCGCCGGTTGGCGGAACCGGAATGGCCGTCTTATGCCGCGGCAATCACGCTGAGCCGTCTCCCCGCCCCGCAGGCCGAAGAAGCGGCGGCTCTGCATGCCGGACTGATTGCGGACGATTTGCGAAAAACCGGCATCAACTGGAATTATGCCCCTGTGCTGGACATTGCTTATCCCCAAACCTCACCGGCCATTTACAGCCGGACTTTCGGCACCGATAAAGACACCGTCGCCCAACTCGGAAAAATCGAAATTGCCGGATACATCCGCGGCGGCGTCTGTCCCTGTATAAAACACCTTCCCGGACACGGCCGGGCCGCCGTCGATCCGCACCTGCAGCTCCCGGTATTAAGCGCCGGATGGGATGAATTGCAGAACGACTTTTATCCTTTCATGGCAAACAACCGGGCACCGGCAGGAATGACTGCTCATATTGTCATTCCCGCCGTTGACGAACGGCACCCGGTCACGCAGAGCAAAACCGCCATTGACACAATCATACGCGGCGCCATCGGATTTGAGGGATTATTAATATCAGACGCGCTTGACATGCATGCCCTGAAAGGCTCAATAGGCGAAAAAGCCCTCGCCTCCATAACCGCCGGCTGCGATTGCGTCTGCTACGCCATGGGCCGGGAAACCGAGCTTGAAGAACTTGCCGCCGTCTGTCCGCTGCTTTCGGCACCGGCCCTTGACAGATACGAAAAAATCAAAAATATTATTTCCAAACAAGACAAACAATGCTGCACCCAAGAAGATCGTGCCCGTTATATGGCCTTAATCGGTTCCGTACCGCCGTATAAAGAGGAATATGACGCCACGGCCGTCTTGGAGCGGTTAAACCACCCCCAATCAGAAAACAAGGAGAAAAACAAATGCTAACCTGGATATTGATTGCCATTGTCATTGCCGCGCTGTTCGGCATTATTGACCTTAACAAAATCAGACTGCAACTTATTGAAAAAAGCAAAGAATACTTGCCAAAAATCAAAGAATACCTCAACAAAAAGCAGCCCAAATAATCCCCTTCCCCGGAAAAAGCATCTTTTCGGGGATTTTTTTCACAGTAAATCAAATAACTATGGCATTTTAAATTATTGTGTGCTATAATAAGAAACAGCTAAAAGAATTGAAGCTGATTTTTTTGATGGAGAATCCATATGAGTATTGCCCCTGCCAGAAGAGTAAGCAGCTCATCCCCTTCCGTCAAGATTGAAAAAAATTACGGAACGGGCAGCCAAAATGAGCAGTTTGTTGAAGTTATTGACACCAATAACAATGTTTTGATTCGTGATGAATCAAACCCTGAACATCATACCCCTTTTTATCAAAAACCCCGACAGGAGGAGCAAAAAGACATCACCCCGTCGGTTGCTTATGTTGCCAACAGCATTGAAGCAATGAACGAGACCGGAAGCGAACCGCCCGCAGAATACCGAGCTTCCGAAAACTCCGACAAGGTCGGCGTTTATGACAATAATCAGTCCATCATCAAAGATGAGGAGCTTGACCGAACCGGGCGCAATTACCTCAAGCATTTTTACGAAAAAAACGAATACCTGCAAGAAGTCGATGAACTGATTTGACCGTCTCCGCCGCAAAGGCATACCCAATCGCCTCCGAAGACAACGTCAACCGGCAAACACTTTCCATAAATCCAAAGCCCGTTCCCAACAGAACGGGCTTTAAATTTACCTGCTGCCATTCTAAAATGCAAGAAAACAACGAACGCGGTAACTGCCAACCTTATTGCCGTAGTTGCCGTCCATATCGCCGTCGGACGGTTGCACAACCCACGCGTAGTAGTCATCATTCTCGGACGAAGACCTGTAGTAATTTCTGCTAAGTTGCGTCTTAGATAATTTTTGAAGCCCTAGGTTAATAGCCCCATAGCTGAAACTGGTAACATACAATTCACCCGCTCCCGGTAAGTACCATCCGCTGCTGCCTTTACCGCTTGAAACCGGTTTATAGTTATTGCAGTACTCGGCTGCCGGATGGCTATAACTACCGTTATAATTAATCATACACGAAGTGTTTGTTGCTCCGTTAAAGTCTCTCTGTGCTGATGAACTATCTCTATAATTAGTTAAACATGATACATCTTCTCTTCCTGTTGAGAAATATGCCCATGTTTCCTCCAGCGCCACGGCAAACCTCGTCGAACCGTCGACATAGGCGACAATACCAACTGCCGTTTTTCCGGAAATGACATTTTCAGACACGGTTCCGTCGGAATACAGAATCATACCGGGAACCACTCCGGCAGCAGGGTCTCCGGCCTCCCCACAAAAGTATTTGCTGCTGTCAAACGGACAAATAAGTGACCGAATACCCTTGCAGTCTTCGGCAGAAAATGTATACCCCAATTCATCGCATCTGGTCGGGCTGGTGCAGTTCTGTGCCAGAGCAGCCCCGCTGACACTCATCAAAAACAATAAGCTTCCGAACACCAAAATGTCTTTTTTCATCATTCTTCTCCTCATCTTCTATAAACCGTTCCAATACGCCTCTTCGTCAAAACTGCCTTCCGCACAGCCGATGGCACAATATCTTTCCGAACATTCCTCATAACGGCAGAGCGTATATGCCGGACAGGCGGTTAACGAACATTCAAACAGGCATTTTTTGCATGAATTGTATTTAAGGGTTTCGCCGCTTTGGCAGATTTCGGTATCCAAGGCCGGACCATACTCACATTCCACAAATTCGTCCGGGCAGTCGTGGGGAACAATCTGATACCTGACGCCGTCACATCCGGAACAGCTGGCGCTCTCGTCATATCCGTCGGGAATAGTCTCATGGGGATAATCTCTGCAGAGATTGCAGCATTTTGCAAAACTGTCGTCATAGGGGCAGCGTTCTTCCGACATCGCCCATCCGTCAGGACAAACCTTCTCATAGCCCAGAGAAGGACAAAGTTTGTCCGGGTCTGGCACGCAGTTTCTGTAGCAGAGTTTGACATTATCGGGACGGACTGTGTCACAGGTATAGAACTCGG
>CALXLC010000055.1 GCA_944389095.1 uncultured Alphaproteobacteria bacterium | reverse complement strand
CCGTTTACGGGTAGCAAGTAACCTTCGCCCCGTCAGACCGTCATGCGCCCTTAAGGCGTTCGCTGGCACCGTTAGGGTTACACCCTTAAAGAAGAACCACCGGCTAGGCCGGTGGGTTCCTTTTTTTTGAGCTATTTGGAAAATTTACCGTCTTCCACTTCTTTGAAATAACGGACCGTTTCCGGCCGGAGCTCCGCAGTTGCCTCATCGTCGCAGACGATAATGCCGTGTTGATGCATTTGCAGGATGCTCACGGTCCACAAGTGATTGATGCTGCCTTCCACGGCTTGGTGGAGCGCTTTGGCTTTTTTGGCACCGGTGGCTAAAATCATGACTTCATCGGCGTCCATAATGGTTCCGACGCCGACGGTGATGGCGCGGGTGGGAACTTTCGTGACATCATTTTCAAAAAAACGCGAATTGGCTTTAATCGTACTGTGTGTCAGCGTTTTAATGCGGGTGCGGGAGCTCAATGACGAGCCCGGTTCATTAAAGGCAATATGGCCGTCTTCGCCGACGCCGCCGACAAACAAATGGACTTTTCCGTATTGTTTAATCAGATTTTCGTAGTGATTGCACTCTGCCGTAAAATCTTTTGTCATGCCGTTCGGAATGTGGATGTTGGCCTTGGGAATGTTGATGTGTTTGAAAAAGTTTTCCTGCATATAGTGATGATAACTCTGCGGGTGCGAGGCATCCAATCCGACGTATTCGTCCATGCCGAAGGTAACGACGTTTTCAAACGAAAGTTTGCCTTCGCGGTACATTTTTATCAACTCGCGGTACATTCCCATCGGTGAAGAACCGGTCGGCAGCCCGAGGACGAAAGGTTTTTTGGCCGTGGGGCGAAAACTTTTGATTTTGTAAGCAACATAGTTAGCGGCCCACAGGGAGCAGTCGTCATAAGTCGGTTTTATTATCAGTCTCATCGTTTTTCTCCTGGTAGTGAATTTGCCCGTTGATAATTGTGTACAAAACTTTGTATTTCGGACTGAGGACGACAAGATCGGCGTCATATCCGGGGATAATCAGTCCCTTGCCGTTCTGCTTCATAATCCGGGCCGGATTGGCAGCGGCCATGCGGATGACCTTTTCCACCGGAATTCCGTAAGATACAAGATTTTTGACGCCGTCAAGCATGGTGATGGCCGAGCCGATGATGACGCCGTCGGACTTGCGGTGAAAGCATTGGTCAAAATAAATGTCCGGATAATCTTTTAAATCCGTTTTTGCCGGTTTGAGCGAATCGGTAATTAAAACCAACTGGCTGAGCGGTTTGCTTTTCATCAGCAGTTGAATCAGGTGCGGGTTGACATGGACGCCGTCACCGATGATTTCACAGGATATTTCGGGATGAATCAATGCTGCGCCGACAACGCCGGGTTCCCGGTGATGAAGCGGTCGCATGGCATTAAACATATGCGTTACGTGCATGATATTTACCTGCATGCCTTCAACCATTTGTTCGTAAGTGGCATTGGTGTGTCCGGCCTGGAGAACAATGCCTTTTTCGATGCAGTAAAGCGCCAGTTCCCGCATGCCGGGAAGTTCGGGTGCCACCGTCATGTTGATGATTTTGCCGCGGGCGGTTTTCCAGATGCGGCGCATGTAGGAATTGTCTGCCGGCGAAATTCCTTCCTGAATTTGGCCGCCGATGCGTTCCGGCGATAAGAACGGTCCTTCCAGATGCATTCCCAGAATATGAGCCCCTTTTTCTTTGCCCATGGCTTTAAGGACGGCTTTTATTTTCGGCATGAGCTCTGCTTCGGGGGAGGCCGAAATTGTCGGAATAAACGAGGTGACACCGTAGCGGCTCAGGTATTCGGACATGCCGAGAATGGAGGCGGCATCGGCATCGTCGGCGCTGAACCCGTGGATGCCGTGGATATGGGTGTCGATAAAGCCGGGAGCAATATAAGCGCCTTTTACATCGATAATTTTGACTTTTGGGCCGAATTTTTTCTGACGAAACCGGGTTTCGTTATAGACGTCGGCAATTTTGTCGTTTTTGATATAGACGGCACAACGCGGCATAGCCGAAAATCCGGTCAATACCGTGGCGTTATGCAGGCATATGGCAGAATCCATTCTTTTTTACCCTTATATGATATTTACGTTTATTATCATTTAGAAAGGTAAAATTATGGTAAAACATCTCAGCTTAAACGGCAAGAAGTTTCTCCGCGGTGCAGTTGGCGATGCTGATGGTAGGGGGCGGCCGGATAAAAGGGACCTGCCGGGTTGACTTCGGTTACGACCGGGCCGGCGAATTTTTTTGAAGCGTTGAGAAAAGCGATTTTTTTTAACGCGATTTGTTTTTGGGTGTTGTCAAAATAAAAAACGGCCGAGCGGTATTGTGGTCCGATGTCCGGTCCCTGGCGGTTTAAAGATGCCGGATTGTGAGCGCTGAAAAAAATATCGAGGATTTGTTCATAACTGATTTGTTCCGGATTGAACACCAGTTCAACTGCCTCGGCATGTCCGCTCCGGCCTCCGGCCACCTCCATATATGTCGGGTTGGGAACACGGCCTCCGGTGTATCCGGCCTGAATGGAAACAATTCCGGAAACGCGGATGAAGGTGTTCTGCATGTCCCAGAAGTTGCCTCCGGCAAGAATGGCTTTGGCGTATTTCATGCTGACCTCTTTTTTATAAAACACGGTTGCAAAATGATGATTGTCTATAATGTAATTGCCGGCATGCTTTTTTTTAGTGGCCGAAAGTATAGACTGCCGCTTCTGATGTTCGGCGAATGAATGACAAAACGGGCCGCAGGGACAATCTGTTATTTTGTTTTTGACAATTTGCGTGATTGTGCTTATCATAAACATTGATTTTTGAAAAAATATTCTTTGCAAAGAGGGAAAAGACCATGTTGAATATGATTTCCGCTTCTTATAAAACTTATGGTAAAAATTTTCCGGTTATTCTTTTGTATGCGCTGCCTTTGCTGGTTTTGTCCGTGTTGGAGGCTTATTTTCGCGGCAGTGACGGCAACGGTAAAGGAATCGCCTATTTTATTGCCCTGACGGCTTTCTTTCTGCCGTTAATCAGCGCGGCAACCGATATTGCAATTTACCGCCGTTTGTTAAACACAGGGCGGGTTAACCCGTTTATTTGTTTTAAGACGCTGTTTATCTATATGTTTACCCAGATTGCGTTGGGATTGATTTTTGCAACAATACCGGTTCTCTTGTTTGCTTATTTTCTGGGATTTTTGTTTAGTTTTCATACAGCTCTGATTTTGGCGCTGGTTTTGAATATTTTTGTCGGCATAGTCTATCTGGCCCGGTTCAACATTATTCTGCCGTTGATTGTGATGAACAAAAAAATTACCTGGAAAACATTAAAGACTTATACGGATCGGCCGTATAAGCAATGGCTGACGGTTGCCTGTCTGGTTTATGCGCCGTATTTGCTTGTTAATTATTTGTTTTGTTGTCCGATAAGCAATGTTGTGCTGACTAATTTGTTTATGTTTGTTTTTGTCTGCTTCAATATTGTTTATGTGACAGGAAACAAGTGGAAAGAACAGGCTTCCGCCGTTTCGGCCAGAATTGAACCAAAGCTGCATCCGGCGGAGGATAAAACGGCGGCTGTTAAGCCGGGCGTTAAAGCAGAGAAAAAGGCGGCGGTTAAGAAAGTACCGGCGGCCGGAAAGTCTGCCGTTAAGAAGCCATCTGTAAAATCTGCCGTGAAGAAGGCTCCTGTGAAAAAAACGGCTGCACCGAAGAAGCCCAAGGCATAAAAAGGGAAAGTTCGCTGCATGAAAGCCGCCGTTTGAAACGGCGGCTTTTCTGTTGTGTTATCGGCGTCAGGCTTTGGGGAACAAAAGGTTCAGAATTTGAAAAGCGGCTGAAGAAGCCGGTTTGATTCCATCCGAGAAAGCTGCCAACGGGCTTGCCCGGTAGAAGTCTTTGATGCTGCGGTGTCCGTAAAAGCTGTAGTTGAGACAGCGTTTGAAAAAATATTCTCCGCACACTTTTTCGAATGCCTGTTCATCAAAAATTTTTGTTTTGTGATTTGCTTTCAGAAATTCACGCAAAATTTCTTCTATGGCGATAACAACTTCCTTGTTTTTGATGTGCGCGCGTCCCTGCATGAGGTAGGTGTTGATAATGTCTTTTTGTTCTGCTGTCGGTTTCAGCCCGAGTTTTTTATACAGAATTTCCCGAAGCCTCTTTCCTTCTTCCAGAACACGGTCTCGTTTGGTGACGGAAGTCATGCCTTTGTACATCCGGTATTTCAGCAGAGGTTCCTGAAGATTGTGAAATTGCATAAAATCCATGGCGTCAATCCAAAGTTTGCGGTCATTGGAAGAGGCATAGCTTTCATCATATTTGAGATTGTTTTTCAAAAAGGCTTCTTTACGCATCATTGATGTTTGGTGGGCCAGCGGCATTTTGAAAAGAAGAAGGGCTTTGATATCCGCGTCGTTTTCGGGATAGATGACTGTTTTCCGCTTGCTTCCGAACACTTTAAATCCGGTACCGACTACGCCGGTTTCGGGATGCTGTTCCAGGTAGTTAAACTGTTTTTCAAGCCGGGAGGGGGCGGAAATGTCATCGTGATCCTGACGGGCAATGTATTTTCCTTCGGCAATTGAAAAACCGTAATTTGAGCTTCCGGAGATGCCCAGGTTTTTTTTGTTTTTGACATAACGAATGCGAGAATCGCGATAGGACGCGATGATTTCGTCGGTATTATCCGGCGAGCAGTCATTGATTATCAGCAGTTCAAAATCCCGAAAAGTCTGCGCCAAAACGGAATCAATCGTTTCTCTGAGGTAACGGGCGCCTTTATAAGTCGGCATCAGGACGGTAATTTTGGGAGACATGGTCAGGCAACCTTGCGTGAAAATTTGTTAAGATACCAGTCGACGGTTTTGATAATTCCCGAAGCAAAATTTTCGTCAGCTTTCCAGCCAAGCTCGTTGGTCAGTTTGGCGGCGTCGATGGCATAGCGGAGATCGTGCCCGGGGCGGTCGGCCACAAAGGTTATCTGCTGTTTATAAGACAGTCCGTCGGTGCGCGGCGCTTTGGCGTCAAGAATGGTGCAGACGGCATCAACGATTTCGAGATTGTTTTTTTCGTTGTGTCCGCCAATGTTGTAAGTTTCGCCGCTGCGGCCCCGATGATAAATCAGGTCGATTGCCTTGCAGTGGTCAAGCACATACAGCCAATCACGCACGTTCTGTCCGTTGCCGTAAATGGGAATCGGTCGGCCGCCGAGGGCGTTTGAAATGATTTTGGGGATTAGTTTTTCCGGATGCTGCTTGGGACCGTAATTATTTGAGCAATTGGATACCGTGACATTCATGCCGTAAGTGTGGCAATAGGCCCGCACCAACATGTCCGATCCGGCTTTGGAAGCCGAGTAGGGGGAGTTGGGTGCATAAGGCGTATTTTCCGTGAAGAAGCCTTCGGAGCCCAGAGTTCCGTAAACCTCATCGGTGGAAATGTGGTGAAAACGGCAGTTTTCGTATCCGGGTTTAGAGCGGCCGGGCGCTTCCATCCAGTAGTTGCGGGCAGCATCCAGCAGGGTGAATGTGCCGACCAGATTGGTTTCGATAAAGGCCCGGGGACCGGTGATGGAATTGTCAACATGGCTTTCGGCCGCAAAATGGATAACACCGCGAATATCGTATTTTTTGAACAGGTCTTCCACCAGAGCCGTGTCACAAATATCGCCTTTGACAAAAGTATAATTGTTTTTTCCGGCGCATTCGGAGAGGTTGTCAAGATTGGCGGCGTAAGTCAGTTTGTCCAGATTGAGGATATGGTACCGGGGATATTTTTCCACAAAATAGGGAACAAAATTGGAGCCGATAAAACCGGCGCCGCCGGTGACTAAGACAGTTTTTTCAGACATTGTTGCAAGCTCTCCTGCCAGTGGTTAATGTTTAATCCGAAATCATGTTTGATTTTGGCCTTGTTGAGGACAGAATAAGACGGACGGGCTGCCGGTGTCGGATAATCTTTGCTTTCAATCGGGGCAACCCGGCATTTAAAGCCGGAAAGGCGCATGATTTCCCGGGCAAAGTCGTACCATGAGCAGACACCTTCGTTGGAATAATGATAGATTTCACGGCGGCCGGGAACGATTTGAGGCAAAACGGCAATAATGGCCGCGGCCAAATCGGCAGCATAAGTCGGGGTTCCGGTTTGATCAAACACCACGTTGAGCGTTTCTCTTTCGCTGCCCAGCCGGCGCATGGTTTTGACGAAGTTGCTTCCAAATCCCGAATAAAGCCATGAGGTGCGAATGATTACCGCCGTTTCTGCAGTTTGCAAGATGGCAAGCTCTCCGTCGCGTTTGGTTTTTCCGTAAATCTGCAGAGGATTAGCGGCATCGTCTTCGCGGTAAGGACGGCAGCCGTGTCCGTCAAACACATAGTCTGTGGAAATGTGAATTAACGGCAGACCGCAGGCAGCCAAGTTGCGCGGTCCGTCAACATTAACGCGGCGGGCCGTTTCGGCATCCGTTTCGGCTTGGTCAACGGCAGTGTATGCCGCACAGTTGATAACGGCATTAAATTTTTGTGCGGCCATGAAATTTTTGACGGCGGCGGCATCCGTGATATCCAAATCCCGATGTCCGACGCAGACCGCGTTGTCTTTGAGCAGCAGTCTGAGTTCTTGTCCTAATTGTCCGTCGGCTCCGGTGATTAAAAACATGAGCAGTCCTTCAAAAACGGCAAAACTTTATCTTTTTCAGAAAGGATGACATCTTCTTTTTTGATTTTCCAGTCAATGTTGATTTCAGGGTCGTCAAAACGGATGCCGCCTTCCGAGGCTTTGTTATATATATTGTCGCATTTGTAGGCAAAAGTGGCCGTGGGGCTCAGGACGGCAAAGCCGTGGGCGAACTGTCTGGGAATCAGAAGCTGAAGATTGTTTTCTGCCGAAAGTTCGATTGCCACATGTCGGCCGAAAGTCGGTGACTTCGGGCGCAAATCTACGGCAATGTCCAGAACGGTTCCTTGCAGGACGCGGACCAGTTTGGCCTGGGAATGTTCGCCTTTTTGGAAATGCAGGCCGCGAACGGTGCCGTAAACCGATTGGGACTGATTGTCCTGAATAAAATTGTAGTTCAGGCCGGCCTTGGCAAATTCGGCCTGATTCCAGCTCTCAAAAAAGTAGCCGCGATTGTCGCGGAAGATTTGCGGTTCTATGATAAAAACGTCTTTTATGGCGGTTTCAATAATCTTCATGATATTCCTCAAAAACAGACTGCAAATATTTTTTGTAGGTAATGCCGTCTTTCAACGAATTGATGATGTTAAGCATTTGTTCGTCGTTTATAAAGCCGCGGCGATAGGCAATTTCTTCAATACAGGCGATTTTTAGTCCCTGGCGCATTTCGATGATTTCGATGAAATTGGAAGAATCCAAAAGCGACTGCGGGGTTCCGGCATCAAGCCAGGCATTGCCGCGTTTCATGGTGACGACTTTCAACCGGCCTTCCTCAAGATAGGCTTTGTTGAGGTCGGTAATTTCCAGCTCTCCGCGGGCGGACGGCTTAAGTTTTTTGGCTTTTTCCACGACATCCGGTTTATAGAAATACAATCCGACGACGGCATAGTTTGATTTGGGTTTAAGCGGTTTTTCCTCAATGGAAACGGCCTTGTGATTTTTATCAAATTCAACGACGCCAAAACGCTCCGGGTCGGAAACATGGTAGCCGAAAATAACGCCGCCGGGATTCTCGGCCACTTCTTTACGAAAATTTTCCAGCTGGCCGCCCATGTAAAAGATGTTGTCTCCCAAAATCAGGCAGACGTCGTCCCGGCCGATAAAGTCTTCGCCGAGCAAAAAGGCCTCGGCAATGCCGTTCGGCGCATTTTGAATTTTGTAACTGATTGACAGACCGAATTTTGAACCGTCGCCAAAGAATTTTTCTATATTCGGGGTGTCCTGCGGGGTGGAAATAATCAGAATTTCACGAATGCCAAACAGCATCAGGGTAGACAGCGGATAGTAAATCATCGGCTTGTCGTAAACAGGAAGCAGCTGTTTGCTGGTGGTTTCCGTCAGCGGATACAGGCGGCTGCCGCTTCCGCCGGCCAGAATAATGCCTTTCATGGCGGGATTCTCCGTAAGTTAATTATAGAGCAGTTATAGGATAAGAGGAAGTTAAACGCAAGCGCTTCCTGACAATTGATGTGCATAAGGCCGAAAATTTTCCCCGGAGCTTGTTCGGGGGCTCCGGGGAAGGAAGTTTTCAGGCCGTTTTCTGCGGTTTTACCAGCGACAGAATAATGCCTGCCGCGATAATCGTGAAGGTGATTATCAGCGAGTGCGAGGCTTCCAGTTTTATGCCGATGTACGGCAGAAAGATTTTGCAACCGATGAAAATCAGAATAATTGACAGCGCCGGTTTGAGATATCTGAAACTGTTGACTGCTGCCGCCAGCAGAAAATACAGCGCTCTCAGTCCCAAAATGGCAAAAATATTGCTGGTGTAAACCACAAAGACATCCTGTGTAATCAGAAAAATGGCGGGAATACTGTCTAACGCAAAGATGACGTCCATTGTTTCGATAATCATCAGGGCAAAAAACAGCGGCGTAATGTAATGCCGGCCGTTTTCTTTAACAAAGAAATGTTCACCGCGGATTTCTTTGGTAACATGGAAGTATTTGCTGAGGACTTTGTAAAGGCGGCTGTCCTGAATGCTGCTTTCTTCGCTTTCTTTGTGGACGGCCATTTTGATGCCGGTGTAAATCAGAAATGCGGAGAAGATGTAAAGCACCCAGTGGAAGTTGACAATCAGCGCATCTCCGACGCCGATTAAGATGCCGCGCATGACGATGGCGCCGAGAATACCCCAGAATAAAACGCGGTGTTGGTATTTCCGCTCAATTTTGAGGCTGCTGAAAATAACCGAAATAATAAAGATATTGTCGAGCGACAGGCTTTTTTCCACCAGAAAGCCGGTGTAATAAAGCATACCGGTTTCCATGCCGCGCTCATAGATTACAAAGATACCGAACAGCAGCGCGATGGCGATATAAAAAATACAGGCAGCCAGAGTGCCGCTTAATTTGGGTTCTTCCGCATGGCGATGAAAGACAAACAAGTCCAGATACAACAAGACCAAAACAATGACGCCGAATGAAGTCCACATCCAAGGAGCAGACAATACAAAATGCGGGGCAGTAAAAAGATTTTCCATTTTTCCCTCTGAATAAACGAAGTTTAAGTGCCCTATTATCTGCATATCCGGGTTAAAAAAGCAAGGGTAAAAGCTTGTCTGTGTGGAAATAAAAAAACACCCCGAATATTCGGGGTGTTTTGTAAGCTGTCGGGTTTTAGCCGGCGTATGTGTATTCAAAATACAGGAATACGGTGGCAACCAGAACGCTGACCAGCATAACCGGTACGGACCACAACAAAAATTTCATGAAGTGGATGTGTTCGCCGTTACGGGCCGCCATTCCGGCAACAACAACGTTGGCCGAGGCGCCGATTAAGGTTCCGTTACCACCGAAGCAGGCCCCCAGAGACAATGCCCACCAGACCGGCATCATGACTTCGCGGCCGCCGATGGCTTCCTCCATGGATTTAATCATCGGAATCATGGTGGCTACAAACGGGATGTTGTCGATGGCGCTGGACAACAGGGCCGAGCTCCACAAGATGAGATAGGTCATTTTGTGAACGCTGCCGTCGGTCAGGGCGATGAATTTTTGTCCCAGAAGGGAAAGAACGCCGGTAACCTCCAGTCCGTAAACGATGACGAACAAGCCGATGAAAAAGAAGATGGTCGTCCAGTCTACCATGTTGAAAATTTCGGAAACTTTATCTTCCCGTTCATGTCCTTTGTCATTGAAGGTATAAAACAGCAGAAGCAAAGCGGCACCGGTCAGAGCAATCGTGCCGTTGTCCAAGTACAGTTCTCTTGCAAAAATGAAGCTGACAATGACAATTGCCAGAACAAACAGAGATTTAATCAGCAGAGAGCGGTTCTGGATACATTCCTTTTCATCCATTAACATAACCGACTGGCGGGCTTTTTCGGTCGTAACCAGTTTTTTCTTCCAGAAAAAGTCAAAGGCCATAATCAGCAGAATCATCGCCACGATGACAACCGGCGTCAAATGGATGACAAAGTCCATAAAGGTCAGATCCAACGACGATCCGATTAAAATATTGGGCGGGTCACCGATAAGGGTTGCCGTACCGCCGAGGTTGGAGGCAAAAATTTCAATCAACAAATAGGGGTAGGGCGTAACGTTAAGTTTTTTGGTAATCTGGAAGGTGACGGGGACGATGAGCAAGACTGTCGTTACGTTATCCAGAAATCCAGAGAAAGTTGCGGTCACCGCCGCAAGAACTATCAGCAGGCCGCGTGGGTTGGCCTTGACTTTTTTTGCTCCCCAGACGGCGACAAACTGAAACAGTCCCGATTTTTCGGTAATGGCAACGATAATCATCATACCAATCAGGAGAGCCAGCGTGTTGAAGTCAATTCCGGCCAGGGCCTGTTTCTGGGTCAGAATGCCGGTCAAAATCATGGCCGCGGCGCCGAGCAGCGCAATAATAGCCCGATTTACCTTTTCCGTGAAAATAATCAGATAGGCCACCGTCACAACGATAATGGAAACCAATTTCGGATCCATTCCCATGATGAGATTGGCGCTACCCAAAGCATCAGCAATTTCCATGTTTTTAATCCTTTATTTTATAAAAATCTATTCTAAGACACGAATATTTATATAAAATAAAGGTTAAGGATTAGTAATTACCGATTTGATTTTAAACAAAGATTTTTAACCGGTCTTCAATGGGTAAAAAGTCTTTTTCTCCGGCCGGTGTTTTAACGCTTCCGAACGGCATTTGAGCCAAAAGTTCCCAATTTTCGGGAATTTGCCACCGTTGACGGACCGCATCGTCTATCAGCGGATTGTAGTGCTGCAGAGAGGCCCCGATGCCCGCCTCGGCCAGCGCGGTCCAGACCATGTATTGCAGCATGCCGGCGGACTGTTCCGCCCAAAGGGGAAATTTGTCGGCATAAAGCGGAAAGTCTTTTTGAAGTTTGGCCGTGACGCCGGTGTCGTTAAAAAATAAAACGGTTCCGCTTCCGGCCGCAAACGAATCGATTTTTGCGGATGTCTGCGTCCAGCGTTCCGGCGGAGTCAGCGGTTTGACAGCCTGACGAACGATGTTCCACAATTGTCCGGAATTTTCATTATAAAGCAGGACAATGCGTCCCGGCTGCGCATTAAAAGCGGACGGGCACTGCCGCAGGCAATCGATGATAATCGGAGTAATTTTTTCGAAGTCGTCGGCCGGCAGTTTATCCAGATTGTATATTGAACGGCGTTTGGCTATCAGTTCTCTGAAGCAGGATGTGTTCATGACTTGGCCTTTTTTTGGGGTGAAAACTAAAAAATTATATATTGTGTTCGGTCTGATTTTCAAGCGAGGCCGAGAAGTTTGCTCCAAGCGTCCGGATTGAACCCGGGGATGACGCCTTTGTTGGTTATCAGCAACGGACGTTTGACCAACATGCCGTCGGAAGCCAGAATTTCGTATTGTTCCGTTTCGGACATATTCGGCAGTCGGTTTTTCAGATTAAGAGATTTGTAAACCAGGCCGCTGGTGTTGAAG
The DNA here is from genome assembly GCA_944389095.1 of uncultured Alphaproteobacteria bacterium. GTDB lineage: Bacteria > Pseudomonadota > Alphaproteobacteria > RF32 > CAG-239 > CAZU01. The sequence continues at coordinate 7,962 of CALXLC010000055.1, read as the reverse complement.
AATTTTTTGAGCGGCAGGCCGCTGAGCTTGTGCCAACGGCGAAGTTCATCGGCCGAGGGCCGGTCTTTGACAATATGGCGCGCCGTAAATTCAACCAGATTTGCCTCCAGCCAGCGGCGGGCTTTTTGACAGGTGCTGCAGGGCGGATATTCCAGAAAAAAGATTTCGGTCATCGTGTGTTTCCTATAAATTGAAAATCTGTGAGTAAGATAATGATAAACCAATCATAAAGTTGCTGCCGGATTTGTCAACCTGTCGTGATTGGGCTTGAAAATAACTTATAAACGGAGCCAGTCCGAATTCGTCTTTGATTTTAACTTCCATGCGGGAGGTGAGGTTAAATTCATAACGAAAGTCGGTTCCGATATAGCGGCTGTAAGAAAGGTAATCACGGAAATAGCTTTCCAACTGAAATTTGACGCCGTCGCGAAGAGGATATTCGGCACGGATGCCTATTTCGTAAGCCGATTTATAATTGGTTTCGGCATAAGTCAGGTCGGCTTCTCCGACAGCGGCAAAATACAGTTCCCGAAGATATTTCCCGTTAAACAGTTTGAGGCCGCTTTTGGCCCGGAAGACTTTATTGCGCGGGGCGTCGTCGTTGGCCGTGAATTCGGTTTGGTAGCCGAGACTGGCAAAAGGGCCCAAATCCATGTCGCGGTATCGCCATAATTTGCGGCTGTAGTCCGAAGTGAGCAGAATTTTGTCGGTATTTTCGTTAGAGGTGTTTTGTCCGTCAACCGGCCGGAGGCGGGTTTTGCCGTATTCCATCAGCAGGCTGTTGTTCCACTGGCTGTTTGGTGTGCCGTATTCCAGAACAAAGTCAAAAACGCCTTTGAAGACGGTTTCGCTGTCGGTGCTCAACTGTGTATTGGGCGAATCCTGATAATATTGTGCATTGGAGACTTCCGTAGAACTGATGTCCAGTGCTATTCTTCGAAAATTTGCCTGCCAGCCCAGATTGTCCGAGGCTGAAACCGACGAACATTTTCCCGACAGGAGCAGAACCGCGCAGACCGTTTGGAATATGAGACGTTTCATTTTTAGTTTTCCGTATTTTGTTGGGTATCTGCGAGCTATATAATATTTGAAAAAACTTATTTAAGACCGTTGCGGAAAAAATGTCTGTCGGGAAAAAACGATTTTTGAGGATTGCAAAAAAATTTAGTTGACAATAAGAATGTTTGCGATTATTAAATATCCAGAATTTTTTGTGGCGGGTTAGCTCAGTCGGTAGAGCGGAGGAATCATAATCCTTGTGTCGTGGGTTCGAATCCCTCACCCGCTACCATCTTGAAGCCTTAGGAGAAACTAAGGCTTTTTTTGTTCTTTATCAATCTCAGAGTAGGGCGGAAATGCACGATATTTGGAATCCCTGGCACGGTTGTCTGAAAAAAAGCGAAGGTTGCCAAAACTGCTATATGTATTTTTTGGATCGCCGGCGCAATCAACAGGGGGATTTGATTTATAAAGTCAAAAACAATTTTGATTATCCGCTGCAGAAAGATAAAAGCGGTTGTTATAAAGTCAAAAGCGGTGAGCAGCTGCGCGTTTGCATGACGTCGGATTTTTTTCTGGAAGAGGCCGACCGGTGGCGGCCGGATGCCTGGCGGATTATTGCGCAGCGGCCTGATGTGGTGTTTTTTCTATTAACCAAGCGTCCCGAGCGCGTCAGAAGTTGTTTGCCTGAAAATTGGAATGACGGTTGGGAAAATGTTTTTTTTAACGTTACCTGTGAAAATCAACGGCGCGCGGATGAAAGGATTCCGCTGTTGCTGGATTTGCCGTTTAAACACAAAGGTATTATGGCGGCGCCGTTTATCGGAGAAGTGAGTATCGGCAAATATCTTGCCGGCGGGCAGATTGAGCAGGTTATTGCCGGCGGAGAAAATTACGACGGTTCGCGGCCGCTTGAATATCTCTGGGTAAAAAAGCTTTATGACGAATGTGTCGGGGCAGATGTCCGCTTTTGTTTTATCGAAACAGGCACTCGCTTTGTCAAGGACGGGAAAACCTATCATTTGCCCGATAAGTCGTTGCAGAGTAAAATGGCCTGGAAATCCGGGCTTCAGCATGAGGGGCGGAAAATAGATTTTAAATTACGGAATTTGCCTCAGGGCGATTTGTTCGGAAATACGGAGGTGTATCGTCCTTATTGGTCAAAACGCTGCGAGACCTGCGGCAGCAGGCTGATTTGCAACGGCTGCTCCAACTGCGGACAATGCGGGCAAAAAAGTTAAAACATGGATTTATCCGCAAGATTGTCGTAACGTTTGTGAATACATTCAATGGCCGTTTTGTGAACTCCGGCGGTAATACTGTAAAATATAAAGCGTCCGTCGCGGCGACAGGTGACGAACCCATCGTCTCTGAGCCGCTTCAAGTATTGAGATACTTTCAACTGAGCACATTGAATCGCGCGGACAATGTCAGATACGTTGCTTTCCCCTTTCAGGGTCAGATATTCCAGAATGCGCATTTTGTCGTAGTTGGCAAAAAGCTTAATCTGGTTGGCAACCATGGTCGTGTAATCCTTGGGCAGAATGGCTTTGTATCCGTCCGCCAGAAAATAGAAATTGTTGGTCATGTAGCCAAACAGTTTGCGGATACAGACAAAGATGCTGGCGGGGTATTCTTCGTAGATATTATAATAGATAAACAGACCGCGCCGTTCGGTTTTGACAAGTCCCGCGTCACGCAGTTTTTTCAGATTTTGAGAGATGATAACCTGTTCTTCTCCCAGAGCCTTGGTTATGGCTGAGACCGAGGAGGAACCGTTGACGTCGATAAACTCCAAAATACGCAGCCGCAGGGGATGCGCAATCGACAATATCCCCTTGGCGGCTTTTTTCATGGTTTCCGGCGGCAGCGGTTCTGTTTCACTCATGGCGGTTATTTTTTCAGATAAGGTTTTACCAGTTGATCAAAATCTCTTTCGGCGGCGGGAGACCATCCCATCAGATGCCGGTTGTCAGCGCAGAACAACGGCGTGCCGACGCTTTGTCCGAGATTAAATTTTCGGGCGCATTTTATCAACAGCTGATAACCTTCCGGGTTGGCGACATTAATCATGGTCAAATTTAAATCCGGGTATTTGCGGTTAATGTATTGCAGAGCATCATGACAGTGCGGGCAGCTGTTGGAGTAAAACATATAAATTTTTCCGGGTTGAATCTCCGATTGGGAATCGGCGCTGCAGGCCGTCGTAAAACCGAGTATCAAAAACAAGGCGTATAAGAATTTTTTCATGGCTTTATCCTTATTCTATGCAGCAATCCACGGCTTTGCGGACAAAGGCTTTCATTCTGGACAGGGCGCCGCCTTTTCCTTCTTCGGCGGCCGGCGCTTCGGCGGGTTGAGAAACGGCTTCGACTTTGGCCGAAAGTTTTTTGACGTCTTCCATTTTGTCTTCTACCCATTTGACATCAGCAATATTAAGCATGTTCATGTTCAGTCCCCAGAACAGGCAGTACAGATCATATGCTTTGTTAAACAGGTCGTAAGCGGCCTGCTTGTTGCCGAGAGACTGCTGTTTGGTTCCCACTTCCATCAGGCGCATGGAAGAAGCCAGCAGATGTTTGGAGATGCACCAGACTTCTCCTTCATATTCGGGAATGACTTTTTGCATCAGCGCTTTGCGGGTGTCGCGGATTTCTTCTATCAAATCGTAGAAAGATGTTTTGCCGGTTTTGGCGCCGGAGAAAACAAGATGTTCTTCAATGCTAATTAGGTTCATGATGCCGATGGTCAAATCCTGATCGGAAGAGAGATCTTTGGGATTGACTTTTTTGGTGGCATCAATACGTTCGACAAATTCCTTGACGCTTTTGGCTTTGTTCATGTGATTTTCCTTTCATATCTGTCATTCTTTATATATAGTATAAAAACTATATATTAAAAGAGTCAAGTATTAAATTTTTGAAGAAACGTTTCTGTGCAGCATGTGGGCGGCACTGCGGCCGGAAGCAATGGCTTCAACAATCGTCGAACCGCCGTGTTTGCAGTCGCCGGCATAGAAGATTTGTTCCGAATCGACATTCTTGTCGGCAAAGCTTCCGACGGCTTTGATGATGCAGGCAAATCCGGTGTATGTGGTTTGCGAATCGGGAAGCGGGGAAAGTTTGTCGTTGATAAAGCAATTGTGTACGGTGCGCAGAGACAGGCCCCGGTTGTCTTTTCGGACTTCGACGGGGCTGGTCATGGGGGTGATGTCTATGCGGCTGCGCAACAGTTCGTCAAGTTCTCCGCGGGTAATCCGCATGTCCGAGAGCTGGCGGCGGACAAACATTTTAACCTGCGCGCTGCCGTTGTTTTTTGCGGTAACGGCGCAGTCCACGGCCACGGCGCCGCCGCCGATGACGGCCACGGGTTTTTCTGTGCGGTATTTTTCGGGTGCGGCAAGGTATTCCGTGTACGGAAGGATATGTTCTTCTCCGGGAATGTTCAGAACGGCGCAGTGGGGTTCTCCTTCGGCGGCAATTACACCGGAAAATCCCTTTTCAAGAAGTTTTTCGACATTGTCAATCCGCGTGTTGAGGCGCAAAGTGACACGCTCGGGATTAAAGATAAAACTCCAGTCTTTTTCTATAACATCATGAGGAAGGCGGCTGTCGGGAATCAGGTTTAAGGCGCCCCCGATTTGAGCAGCAGCCTCATAAACGGTGATGAGATAACCCAGTTTTATCAGCTCTGCCGCCGCGGCCATTCCGGCCGGTCCGGCACCGACAACCGCAATTCGTTTACCGTTTTCCGGGGGCAGTCGGACCTCGGTTTGTTTGCGATAATTTTCCAAAATTGTCGCCTGGACTTTGGGTATATTGACGGCAAAATCTATCCGCCGTCTGGTGCAGGCCGCCATGCAAAATTTGTCAGGGCAAATCAGTCCGCAGGTTTGTCCCATGGGATTGGTGCGGGTAATGGCTTCGACCGCCTGATCAAAATTGCCTTCCAGGGCGTGACGGATAAATTCGTGAGGATTGCAGTTGACGGGGCAGGCCGTCATGCAGGGTTGGTTTTTACAGTTGAGACAGCGATTCAGTTCCGCGTTCAGCTGGGCTTTGTTAAGATAAAGTTTAGGTGTGTCCGACATTGAAAAAAACTCCGTGTATTCTTTTTTATTTATCTGTCCGGAAGTCGGTTGAGTCAAGATTTTTTCACGAATAAAAAATGGTTTTTATTCTGCTGTCAAGCCAGCTGTCAATCCCTTCGGAAATCAGCCTGCGAAAAGCCGTAACGTCTTGGGGATCCGTCGTGTTCAGGAGCTGATACAAGTCGTCTTCTTCAAGTGTTTCCATATATTCGCAAAACTCCAGCACCAAATTAACCTGACGGCTGTAATTCATCCGGTTTTGAAAGCGATTGTTTTCGAACCAATAAAAAAGTTCGTCGGCCTTTTGTTTGAGGTTTGCTTGATTCATCTTATTCGTCTTCTGTATATATGATTATCGTATATACAAAAAACGTATTGTCTGTCAAGCGTAACGTTTGGTTTGTCCCCAGCCCGTTAGACAGGCTTTTTTTGAAGCAGACGACCTTAGGTTGCCGGATAAAAAAACAGGTCCCCGTTATGGGAACCCGTCTGGCAATTGCGTTTTTTCAGTTCGGCGAAAATCTTTGGAATTTTTCGTCGTTCCAGTTTTTTGTAGCTGTTGTAGTTGTAGCGTTTGCGAAGCTCTGAGTGAATTTGGTTCGGGTGCTTTTTTTCGCAGGCGGCAACAATCTTAATCTGCTGTCTGAGTTGCTCCGCTTCCCACGCGGTTATATAAGAATTGTCTAATCTTGAGGATTCAAAAAAAAATGAAAGCGATTGTCAAAATGACAAATAACGCTCCGGCCAAAACGGAATTACCATGGCCGGCAAAAATAAAATTGCGGTTGCCGGTGACGGTGATTGAGTTATTGATTATTTTGGCGGATATGTTTTCCGCCATTTTTTCCGATGAAGACGCTTCGGCGGAATTGTCGTTGACCGGTGCGGCGCGGGACATAATTGACTGGATTTCTTTTTCTAAATTGTTCATAGGCATTTTGTATCAGCTGACTTTGGTTTTGTTTTCTTCTGCTTTAAGATCGTTATAGATGTTTATCATGTCATAAATACGGGTATTTTGCTCTTTTTCGGGCAGGCCGCAGGCATGCTTATAAATGATGGCGGCCAATCGTGCTTTGTCGGCGTTGCCAAGCCGCAGTTTACGGTTGTCCATGAAAGTTTCAATCTGTTCCAGGACGAGAGCCAGAATATCACTGTCAATTTCGGGAACGTTTTTGCTGTCGGCCGGAACTGAAAAACGGCCGACCAGACGGCTTTGAAATATGACGTCTTCGGAACTTCCGGAATTGAAGTTAATCAGGCTGTCAATGCTGATTCCCAGAAATTTGGCCGCGGCAACAACCCGGTTTTGCGGAATTGCTTTAGTCTTTCCGGAAAACAATTCATAAACCCGGCTGGCCGGCCAGTTTATAATTTTTGCAAACTGCGCCGGGTTGGTTCCGAGTTCTTTTAAGCGTTCTCTCAGCCAGCCCCACCTGTTCATAACGACTCCTTTGATTTATTTGTACGGAAAAAGTAATTCAAAAAATACGGTGTGTAAATATACGAATAATGTATTATTTTCTTGACTTTTTGTTATGGTTTTGTGTATTTTATATATGAAATTCGTATTTTATGAGGAGCAGGATATGGAAATATACCCGAACAAATGCGACAAGCTTCCGTGGGAGTGGCAGGAGGTTCATTCGCCGACGGAAATTGTCGAGCTTAATTATGACAATTCGCGGGTGCCGGTTTTGTGCCGCCGGCGGATTCAAGATGCCAGAATTTGGAACTGTATTGAAGATAATCATTATGAGCGGGAGGCTTTGCGGATTATCCGCGGTTTTCATTATATCTGCTGGGGAGGCATGTGCCGGGCGAGGAGTCTTATAGATTCCTGCGAACGATCCGGTTTTGAGGGAGAACTCGGGTATGAAGGTTTTATGGATTATTTGCGGCGTTGCAAGGATGATTATTTGTCTTGGGCAGAGGCCTGCAAAAAAGACAGAGTTTGCCACCGTGCAATTGTGGATTTGCTGTATTTTGCGCAAAGTGCCAGAGAGGTTGAAAAAAATTATCGCAAGAGACACGGATGGGCTTTGCGCAATTTGATTAAAGGGCTTGGGCTGTATTATTAAAGGAGATGGCAGATGGCTGTGCGAAAAAAGGCAGGTTCGCTGGAGGACAGAATTGAACGTCTGATTGACGAGTTGGAGGAGGCGCGGTGCGTGGCACAGGAGGCTTCTTCTCCAACGCCGATGATTTCGGCCACGCTCGGCAAAGCTAAACTTTTGGGTTTGTTGTTTGATAAAAACAAAGATGATGATGTGGAAATTAAACCGGTTTTGGTGAGGTTTGTGGCATCGCCTAACGGTGATGACGATTGTTGAGATTGCTGAACAACAGAGTTTTTAGAAAAGGTTGTTTTTTCAAAAGTTCCCTGATATGATAATTGAATATTGAGAGGAGCGGTAATATGTTTCATAAGTTTTTATTGTCGTTATGTCAGGGGCTGAAAAGTCTGTTGAAGGCGGTTTTGTATTTTATCGGCGGCCTTTTGGTACTGGTGGCACTTCTGATGGCTTATGCTGTTTTTAAGAAAACGTTTTATCCGATTGAATTTGCCAAGGATATTTGTGTCGATGACGGCATGGTGTGGGATTATAAGGTAAACCGGTGTTGTGTTCAGCCTTCGGGAGAGGAGAAAGGCTGGACATGCCAGGTTTATGATGACGATAAAATATTTTTAGACTGTATAGAGAAATCATATCGGTGGGATGACGTTAACGGCAAATGCTGCAAAAAGTGGGCTGATGATCTGGTTTATCAAACCCATAATTGTTTAGAGCATGATGAGTAATGCGTTTAAAATATCTTTATCCACAGATTTGACATAAGGGGAAAAAAGGTTTATAAAAAACGTCATGATA
>CALXLC010000054.1 GCA_944389095.1 uncultured Alphaproteobacteria bacterium | reverse complement strand
CCCGTTTACGGGTAGCAAGTAACCTTCGCCCCGTCAGACCGTCATGCGCCCTTAAGGCGTTCGCTGGCACCGTTAGGGTTACACCCTTAAAGAAGAACCACCGGCTAGGCCGGTGGGTTCCTTTTTTGTGTTGAAAACCACGGGCAGACAGATTACTATCTGCTTACATAAATTAGCCGGGGGGAACAAAAATGCCTTTTTTGACGATTAATACGAATGCAAAACCATCCGGAATCAGCGGCAGAGAGTTGGTGGATGATGCGTCTGCTCTGGTGGCGCAGACTTTGGGAAAGCCGGTTTCTTATGTGGTTGCCACATTTAATTATAATGAAGACATGGCTTTCGGCGGTTCGACGGAAAACCGCGGGGCGTTGCTAGAAATGAAGTCCGTGGGGTTTGCCGATACGCAAAAATTGGTTGAAATCCTGACAGATTTTGTTGTGAAGACGATTGATGTCGAGCGCAGGTTTGTAAATATTGAGTTGGTTGATATGCCGGCTTCAACTGTTGCCGTCGGAGGGCGCCTGTTGGGATGAGTTCCGGGGCTCCGACAATTTCGATTATTCTGCCGTGTTATAACTCGGGCGGTTTGTTGGCCGGGTGTTTGGACAGCATTATAGCGCAGACTTATGAAGACTTTGAACTGCTGGCGATTGATGACGGCAGTTCGGACGGTACGGCGGCGCTTTTAGACGCTTATGCCGCCAAGGATGCCAGAATCAGAGTTTTTCATCAGGAAAACCGGGGCGAAGCCTGTTCCAGAAATCGCGGCATTGAGGCGGCAAGTGGACGGTATATTTATTTTACGGATCATGATGACTGGCTGCATCCGCAAACATTGGAAATTTTAAGTCATTTTTTGACGCAAAACGATGTGGACGGCGTTGTTTGTCATTTTCGGAAGTGTACGGATTTATACAGGCCGCAGGCGGCGGATATCAATGCGGGCGAGGTCGGTTTTGATATTTTGGAACAGCCGTTGGCGATTTATTTGCAAAAACGCCGTTTTATTCCGATTGCACCGTGGACAAAGTTGTATAAACGGGAGCTTATCGGCGAAGTACGCTTTCCGGAAGGATGCCATTTTGACGATATAGCGTTTCATTTTTGTCTGTTGGCGAAAGTAAAACGACTCGGTATGGTTGACGCGGTATTGTATAATTTTTATCAAAATCCGGGTTCCGTTTCTCATTCGGCAATTACACCGCAAAAGGTTTGGAGCTATATTGAGAATATTCGGGCAATGCACAAGTTTTTCAGTCAGCCGGCGTATGCGGTCTGGTTGCGTCCGGTGCGGCAAAGGGTGTTTCCGAAGTTCATCAATGTGGTGGTGGGGCAGGTTCGCAAGGCCGGAAAACAAGGGCTTCCCCAGGCCGATGAGATGGCCGGGGCTTTGCGATTGTATTTGCTTCAGTTGTGGAAAGAGAAGATTATTAATCTGAGACATTTTAAGCTGCGGAAACAGTGGGCCATTCTTAAACTGATGCTTCACAAATAATTTGTTTTATAGTTCTTGACTTGCGGCAGAAGATGTGCTTATGCTTGCCGTGCAAAAGAATTATTAACTTCAAAATTTTATCATTATGAATAAATTAGAAAATTTAAGACTTGCGGCCGCAAATTTTGGATTGAGTCCGGAAGATGTCGTTAAAGGATGGTATCAAAATCAGCATGTCCGCAGGGAATTTTTGCAAGAGCTGTTGAATAATACGGATGCAGAGGCTGAAAAGATTAAGCCCGGTATGTTTTATTATGCCGGGGACAGGTCTTTTTCATCAGGACTTATTGCGGGCAAGCAGGTTTCCGCAATTGTCGGCTGGGTTGATGAGAGCGGAAAGCATGGTTTGCTTTTGGGAATTCGCACGGTTAAACTTTCGTGGTCGAGTTCTTTTTTAGAGGTGAATCTTCCCGAAAATGCCGATGGCAGGGAAAACACCCGTTTGATTTTGGAAACGGCTCGGAAGCAGAATAAAAAGGCAGAAGCAGCCGAATGGTGCGTTGCGTATGATTTTGACGGAATTTGTGCCGGAGAGGCTTTTTTGGCAAGCAGAGATGAATTGCGTAAGATTTTTCGTAATGCCTCTTTAATACATGATGCATTAGTAAAGCTTGAAGGAAAACTTGAGACAAAACTTTGGGTTGGGCAAAACTGGTGCTGGTCTTCTTCGGGAGATACGGGAAGGTTTGCCTGGGTTGTTTCTCCTGCGGATGCTTATGCGTATGATTCTGATAAGAATAGCGCGCATCATGTTCGTTGTGTTCTGACTTTTTGAAAATTATTACATTGTTCCGGTTTGCCTTGTCTGGCAGCCGGGATTTTTTTGTTTGTCTATTTTGTCCTTGACAGGAAGGCGGATGTGATTTAGGTTATTGGGTAGAAAATGAATTATTAACTTAAACTTTATAATTATGAAAAAAAGTGAAAAATTAAAAGAGTTAGCGGCCGTTGCAGAAGGTTTTGGGTTGACGGCAGAAGAGGCAGCAGCGTATTTTGGCAAAATTTCTGTTCACTCTGAAGAAACAGAAGAAGCTGTATTACCTGATGTCGTTTGTCCCGGTATGTATTATTATTCTGACGGGACGATTTCGGCAGAGGTTATTCAGGAGAAACAGCTTTCCGGTGTTGTTGGCTGGGTTGATGAAAGCAGCAAGCACGGTTTGGTTCTCGGGTTGCGGGAAGCTGAGTTGCCGTGGTCCAGTGATTGGTTGGTGATTGATACTTTCCTAGGAGATGGCAAGAAAAATACCCGTTTGATTTTGGAAGCGGCTCGGAAGCAGAATAAAAAGGCAGAGGCAGCCGAATGGTGCGCTGCGTATGATTTTGACGAAATTCAACCCGGAGAGGCTTTTTTGCCCAACGGGGACGAATTGGTCAAGATATTTAAAAATCTTGATGCTGTTCAAAAAGCACTTAAGAAGATTAATAGGTCATTGCTTGATAAGTATAAGTGGTATTGGTCTTCGTCCGAGACCTATTACCGCTACGCGTGGGTTGTGCGCCCGTCCGACGGCAGTATGGGCTACGGCAGTAAGTATGACTACTATGGCCGCGTTCGTTGTGTCCTCGCTTTTTAATGATTTAATTTTATCCCGGTGTGTCGTTTGTCGGCAACCGGGATTTTTTTGAAATTTAAATGTTTGCTCGTTATCTGCGGTTTCGGCGCTTACCAATGCCTTCGGCAAGCTTGAGCGCCCTACCGCTCGACAGGCTCCCTTCGGCCGCCCGGCCGTCTCAGATAGTCTAAGCCAATAAAAAAAATCCCCTCTAAAGAGGGACTCCGGCTGCAGATTGATAACTCGCAAAAATGTTTGCTCGTTATCTGCGGTTTCGGCGCTCACCAATGCCTTCGGCAAGCTTGAGCGCCCCACCGCTCGACAGGCTCCCTTCGGCCGCCCGGCCGTCTCAGATAGTCTAAGCCAATAAAAAAAATCCCCTCTAAAGAGGGGATTTTTTTTATTGGCTCCGGCTGCCTGATTCGAACAGGCGACCGATCGGTTAACAGCCGATTGCTCTACCGCTGAGCTAAGCCGGAACAAGCTTAATTTTTATTGGAGGCCGGTACCGGAATTGAACCGATGTACAAGGATTTGCAGTCCTCTGCATGAGCCACTCTGCCAACCGGCCTTCGGTTACCGTTCTCTCAATCGGTGTCTTTATATATACAGAAATTTTTTCCCACGTCAATATCTTTTTTTAAAAAATTTGTTTTTTTATCACAACTTTGTTATATGATGTAGCAAGTGCTTATTTTATGGGAGGTTCGGCAAATATGAAAATTGCAATCGCGTCGGATCACGGCGGTTTTGAACTTAAAGAATTTTTGAAAAGCCATTATCAGCGGGAAGGGCTTGTTTTGCACGATTTAGGGACGCATTCTTCCGACTCTTGCGATTATCCCCTGATTGCGCAAAAAATGACCTCTGCTTTGTTGCGTAAGGAATTTGATCTGGGGGTTTTGATTTGCGGCACCGGAATCGGAATCTCTATTGCCGCCAACAGAGTCAAAGGTATTCGCGCGGCGTTGCTCTACAACAAAGAAGTTGCCCGGTTGGCGCGTGAGCATAACAATGCCAATATTGCGGTCTTCGGCGGCAGAATGCAAAAACCGGAGGACGTGATCGAATATTTTGACATTTTCAGGCAGACCGCTTTTGAAGGCGGCCGCCATTTGCGCCGGATTAATGAATTGGACGATATGCCGGAAGGAGAATAATGATGACGATGGATTTTTCAGAAAACCTGGAACGAGAAGACTCCGAGATATTTGCTGCCATTCAAAAAGAATTTGATCGTCAGCAAAATCAAATCGAATTAATTGCTTCTGAAAATATTGTGTCAAAAGCCGTTATGGAAGCGCAAGGTTCCGTTTTGACCAACAAATATGCCGAAGGATATCCGGGCAGGCGTTATTACGGCGGCTGCGCATTCGTTGACGAAGTTGAAAATCTGGCAATTGAACGCGCTAAAAAGCTGTTTAATGCCCGGTTTGCCAATGTTCAGCCGCATTCGGGCAGCCAGGCCAATACCGCCGTCTATCTGGCTTTGCTGAAACCCGGCGACGTTATTATGGGGATGTCGCTCGATGCCGGCGGACATTTGACCCACGGTGCTAAAGTTTCACTTTCGGGCAAGTGGTTGACGGCCGTTCAATACGGGGTGCGGGAATCTGACGGGCTGATTGACTATGAACAGGTCGAAAAACTGGCGCGTGAATTTAAGCCCCGATTGATTATTGCCGGCGGGTCGGCTTATCCGCGGCAAATCGATTTTGCCAGATTTCGTAAAATTGCCGATGAGGTCGGCGCTTATCTGATGGTGGATATGGCGCATTTCGCCGGATTGGTTGCCGGCGGCGTGCATCCGAATCCGCTTGAATATGCCGATGTGGTGACAACGACGACCCACAAAACTTTGCGCGGGCCCCGCGGCGGCATGATTTTGACTAATGACGAAGATCTGGCCAAAAAAATTAATTCGGCAATTTTTCCGGGGATTCAGGGCGGACCGCTGGAACATGTGATTGCCGGAAAGGCCGTGTGTTTCAAAGAGGATTTGACCCCGCAATTTAAAGAATATGCCGCGCAGGTGGTTAAAAATGCCAAAGTGCTCGGGGAAACGCTTCAAAAACGCGGTTTGAATCTTGTTTCCGGCGGAACGGACACTCATCTGTTGTTGGTTGATTTGAGACCCAAAGGACTGACCGGCGACGTGGTGGCGCGCCGTTTGGAAGATGCGCATATAACCTGTAATAAAAACGCCATTCCGTTTGATCCGATGCCGCCGAAGGTTACTTCCGGCATACGGGTCGGAACGCCCGCCGGAACTACCCGCGGCTTTAAAGAAAAAGAATTCGCACAGGTAGGAAATTGGATTGGTGACGTGATTGACGCTTTGGCGGCCAGCAAGGCAGATGACGTGATAGAACGCGTTAAAAACGAGGTTGTCGCGTTGTGTCAAAAATTTCCGATTTATTGAGCCGGAACAAAACGGGATACTAAAAATCATGATAAAAATAAACCTGAAAAAGTTGGCGGAAATTGTTAACTCCGCGTCGGAAGTCGTTGATTACGCGATTGAAAATGTTTGTACCGACAGCCGCAGCGTTCGGCCGGGAGATTTGTTTGTTGCCATCAGGGGTGAAAAATTTGACGCGCATGATTTTGTGCCGGAGGTGTTTACCAAAGGCGCGGCCGCGGCCATTGTCGAACATCCGGTGGCCGGCGTTCCGGCGGAGCGGCTGATTGTTGTCAAAAATTCACTGCACGCTTACGGGCTTATCGGAGCCTATGTCCGTTCTCTGTTTAAGGGGACGGTTATCGGGCTGACCGGGAGTGCCGGTAAGACGACGACCAAGGAAGAGCTGAAATTTGTTTTGTCTTTGTTTGGAAAGGTTTATGCCACGGAAGGGAATCACAACAACAATGTCGGCGTGCCGCTGACTTTGTGCAATATGGATATGAGCGCCGATTACGCCGTGATTGAAATGGGAATGAGCGCCAAGGGCGAAATTGAAGAGCTGGTGTCTTTTGTGCGGCCTGATATTGCGCTGATTACCAATGTCTACCCGATGCATATTGAGTTTTTTCCGAACTTTGAAGGAATAGCCGAGGCCAAAGCGGAAATCTTTACGGGATTGAAACCAGGCGGAACGGCAATTATCAATGAAGATACCAATTTTGCGGCGCTGCTGGAAAAACGGGCCCGGGAACGAACGGATAAAATTGTTTGGTTCGGCAAAAAAACGCATCCTGATGTCCCCTTAGAGCTTGAAGGAATCGGAGAACATCATTTTTACAACGCCTGGTGTGCGCTGAGCGTGGTCAACGTTCTGGGGCTGGATACCGTCCGGGCCGCTGCCGCGCTCAAAAATTTCGGAGCGCCGGACGGCCGCGGAAAAATGCATAAGCTTCGTTGTCCGGGCGGATTTTATACTTTGGTTGACGACAGTTATTCCGGGCAGCCCGAGGCGATGAAAATTGCGCTGGAGGCTTTGGGACAAATGAAAACTTCCGGAAGAAAAATTGCCGTGCTCGGCAAGATGGCCGAACTGGGCGAAACTTCGCGGGAGCGCCATATAGAAATCGGACGAACGGCCGCTGCGGCCGGGATTGACGTTGTGGTCGGCGTCTGTCCGGAGATGAAGGATATGCTGGCGCAGCTGCCGCCGTCTGTGGAACAGTATTATTTTGAAAATAAGGATGGTTTGGATGAATTTTTGCTAAATAAACTGTTGCAAAATAATGATATTGTCCTTATAAAAGGAGCCAGGTATTCTTCAAAACTTTATCAGGTGACGGAAAGTCTGATTAAACAGGGAGCTTAATCATGAAATGTCCTTTTTGCGGCTGTAATGACACGCAGGTGAAAGATTCCCGCGAGGCCGAAGATAATACGGCTATCCGGCGCCGCCGTGAATGCCCGGAATGCGGGTCGCGTTTTACGACTTTTGAACGGGTTCAGCTGCGTGAACTGACCGTAGTAAAGAAAAACGGCGAAAAGACCAAGTTTGACCGGGACAAACTGGCTCGTTCCATTCAGGTGGCCGTGCGCAAGCGTCCGGTTTCCGACGACAGGGTTGAGAAAATCGTCAATTCAATCCAACGGCGGCTGGAAAGTTCCGGCGAGGCGGAAATTCCGTCGCAGGTTATCGGCGAATATGTGATGGACGCATTGTCTAATCTCGATCATATCGCTTATATCCGCTTTGCTTCGGTGTATCGGGATTTTCGGGAGGTTAAAGATTTTGAGGATTTTGTGGATACGATTGACAAGCTCGCAAAACCGCAGGGAGAAAATTGATGGCAAAGTTTGTTTCCGAAAAAATTAAAATGAAGTCCGCGGCCCGTCTGGCTGCCGTTCAGGCAACCTATATGATTGAATACGGCCAGCTTTCGGTTGACGAAGTAATCAAGGATTTTATCAACGGCGAGGTCGGACGCTATGTGATTGACGAAGAAGATTTCGGGCATGAGGAGCTGGTTGAGGTCGGTGAGATGGATACATCTTATTTTGCGGAACTGGTGCGCGGCGTGCATGCTAAAAAGGAATTTATGGAGAAGTCTTTGGCGCATTTTTTGCGTGATGGCTGGGTGTTTGATCGTTTTGACGGGACGCTGCGGGCATTGCTGTTATGTGCCGCATACGAGTTAATCAACACCTTAGACGTCGATGCTAAAGTTATTATTCAGGAATATGTCGATTTGGCTTATGCGTTCTTTAATAAAAACGAGCCGAAGATGGTTAACGCACTGCTGGATCAGATAGCCAAAGAAGTGCGCGCCGTCTGACGAGCGTAAACCGGTTGTCTGTTTTTTTGGGGAAAAAGTAAAAATATGGCAAAGCTTAAAATTTATGAATATCCGCATCCCATATTGAAAAAAAAGGCGGAAAATTATTCCGGCGTTGATGATGAGTTGCGCCGTTTTTTGGACGATATGCTGGAAACGATGTACGAGGCCAACGGCTGCGGGCTGGCGGCTCCTCAGGTCGGCGTGTCCAAAAGAGCGGTTGTCGTTGACATTGCCCGGGAGGGGGAAGAGCCGGCGCCGATGTATTTGGTTAATCCGGAGATTATTTGGAAATCCGATGAAAAGGAAATTTGCGAAGAGGGCTGTTTGTCGCTTCCGGAACTGAGGGCGGAAGTGGAACGTCCGGCCAGCGTCAGGGTGAGGTATATTGATTATGACGGCAAGGCATGTGAACTGTTGGCGGAAGATTTTCTGGCCGTGGCCATTCAGCATGAGTTGGATCATCTGGACGGTATTTTGTATATTGATCATGTCAGCCGGCTGAAGCGGCAAATGCTGGTTAAGAAGCTTGAAAAGAACCGGAAAGAAAAAAGAAGTTAAAAACAGCGGAAAAAGGAAGCGAACGATGAAACTGGTTTTTATGGGAACGCCGGATTTTTCGGTAGCGGCATTGGATGCCCTGAGCCGGGAGCATGAGATTGTTTGCGTATATACACGGGCGCCTAAAGAGGCCGGCCGCGGCAAAAAAGAAACAAAGTCGCCGGTCCATCTGTGGGCGGAAGCGCATGGTGTCGAGGTTCGTACGCCGAAAACGCTTCGTCATGAGGACGAACAGCGGAAATTTAGGGCGCTTGATGCCGATGTCGCAGTGGTGGCCGCTTACGGTTTGATTTTGCCTAAACCGGTTTTGGAAGCTTTTCCGAAAGGGTGCATCAATATTCATGCCTCTCTGCTGCCGCGCTGGCGTGGTGCGGCGCCGATACAGCGCGCGATTGAAGCGGGAGATGACCGTTCCGGAATTACCATCATGAAAATGGATGAAGGTTTGGATACCGGAGACATGCTGTTGCAAGGTGAGGTTGTCATTACGCCCGAAACAACCGGCGGACTGTTGCATGACGCTTTGGCTGCAAAGGGTGCGGAATTGATTGTTAAAGCATTGCGCGAATGGGATCGGATAACCCCGCAAAAGCAGGACGATAATTTGGCGTGTTATGCCTCTAAGGTTGAAAAGGAAGAAAGCCGGGCGGATTTTTCGGTTGCCGCGGTTGTTCTGGAGCGGAAAATCCGGGCTTTTAATCCGTATCCGGCGGTTTATTTTGAATATGGCGGCGAACGTTTCAAAATGCTGGCGGCGGAGGCGCTTGACGGCGATGCCGGAATGGCGCCGGGAAGTTTGGTGCCCAATGATACGGGAATTTTGATTCAGTGCGGGCAGGGAATGCTGCTGGTGACTCAAATTCAGCGACAGGGCAAAAAAGCAATGAGTGCCGCCGAGTTGTTACGCGGTTTTCGCTTTGAACCAGGGAGCCTTTTGCAGGCTTAAGATGAAAAAATCCTGAAGCTTTGACGTCTTCAGGATTTTTTTTGCGTTCATTTTTTCTGCCGGCGGCTGAGCAACGCCAGCAAAGAGAGAAAATAATTTTCTTCCGCCTGCGTAAAGGGCGGTGTCGGATTAACCGCATTTTTTCTGGCTTTGAGCATTTTTCGCAGCGGAGACAGCAGCATGCCGTTCAGACCGCGTTCTTCAATCTGGGCAATATGGCGATGCAGCAGCACAAAACTCATTTCGCTTATCCAGCCGCCCTCAAGAATGAACTGAAACATCAGGGGATGCGGCACGATATTGCGCGCAAAACACCGGTGAATGGTGTCATACATAAAGGTTTTGAGTTTGCGGTATTCTACGCCGCTGCCATCGGGATTGTAACTTTGAAGCATAATCAGCGCCTGTTTGCCGAATAATTCATAATCGTCGGCAAAGTCAATGTCTAACGCCACCTTATAGTATTCTTCCGGAATCGGAAATTTATTTTTTTGCAGTTCCAAAACGGTATTAATCATCGTTTCTACGGCCGGTCGCCGCATGTCTTTGATTTTTTGTTTTTGCTGCAGATTACAGATATGGCGGGAGACGCTTTCAAAGTCGACGTTGTTCATAAACAGGCGAAACGCTTCTTTGCGAAAGATGCCGTGCAGGCCTTTCAGATAAACACGCTCTAAATTGGTTAAAGGGCGGGTTTGTTTGATTTGTTCTTTGTTTTTTTTCATAATGCGTATTTTAATAATTGTTTTATTGAAAGATATTTTAGGCTCAAAATCCCGGATTGACAAGGGATTTTTGCAAAAAAAATCCCCGGCGGCTGTTTTGCCGCAAGGGGATTGTTGTTCGGCTCGGTTATTGATATGCTTTAAGTGTTTCAACGGCTCCGGGATCGCCTCTTTCCGCCCATTCTTTTATATAGGGAGTGATGATGGCGCCGCCGGCATATATTTTGAAACGGTCGGCATATTTTATCAATTGCTGCCACTGACGTTTGGCCACATATTTTCGATTTAGCAGCCGTATCCAGAAGGAAATGTCAATGACGCCTTCTTCCAGCAATTTGTCCAGATATGCATTGCCCTGCATTTTTACGGGCTTGACGGGGTATTTGAGCACCTCAATCAAGATGTCTCCGATTTGAATCGGGTATAATTCGGGCGGCACCAGTAAGGTGATGTTGAGCGCCTTTCTTTCCGCCGGAGACAACTCGGCATTAAAATATCTGTCCGTCAGGTATGCCTTGCGCTTAAGGCGCAAAATCTGTTGCAGTTTTTCCAGAGCCATTTCTTTGGCTACGGAAGTCGAAGTTTTGAAAAGGGCATCAAACGCATGAACGTCTTTTTCAAATTCTTTTATTTGCTGCAGTTGTCGCTGTTTTTGGTTTTGACGCTGTTCTATTTTAGCAGTCATTTCACCTGCCATATCAGCATCAATCAAACCACTTTCTGCCCAAGCCGTGAGCAGAAGAATTTTTTCGTCTGCGGTTTTTCCCGCTAAATTTTTTAACAGATTTTGTTCCATAATAAATAAAATAATTTTTTAAGCCGGAAGGGCAGAGGAGAAAACGTTTCCGCCGTCTGTCCTTTTCCGGTAATTTCTTTTTTTTTGGGTTTTGTTTTTTTTACTTCAGCTCGTGGCCGTTCAAGGTGTAACCACCGAATTTTGCAGCCGGGATGACGGAAACTTTTCCGCCGAGGATGGCTAATCCTTTCTCACCGGTTTCGGTGTTTTGAGCCCAGGACGTCCATACGACTTCGTTGTTAAACGAGTCTGTTTTGCGGAGGTCTTTTTGATAGGCTTCCTTTTTGTTGGTGGCAATCCATCCGGAAGGCAGTCCCTCCTTTATTTTTGCCAACATTGTTACACCTTGTTTTTCACTAGCACCAGCCGTAGCTTTTTTGTTTTTTTTAGCCATAGTTTTTTTGTTTTGTGCCTTCACCTTTAATGTTGCATAACGACACTAAATGTTCCGGCGGGTTTATAATTATATTTAAAAAATTTGTATGCGTTTTTTAATATAGACAAAAAAACTCATTTTGGCAACAATTAATTTTCTTTTTTTTAAACTTTTTTTATTCTTTTAGGGTTTATATTATGTCAGGATTGTTTTTTTTATCGGGACAGGGGCAATGAACAGAATTGTGAAAGCTGCGCTGGCGGTCGTTTTGTTGGCCGGTGCGGCGGTTTATCTGACTACGGACGAGGGGACGGAACCGACGTTTGTCACGCGCAAGCTGCAGCGCGGCAGTATTACCGAAAAGGTGACGGCCTCAGGCATTATCAATCCGATTTCCACCGTTAATATCGGTACGCAGGTGTCCGGAACCATTGCCGAGATTTTTGTGGATTATAACTCTCAGGTGACAAAAAATCAGCTATTGGCACAGATTGACCCGGCCTTGTTTGAGGCGACGGTGGCTCAGCGTAAAGCGGCGTTGGATATTGCCAGGGCCGAAGTTGAAGTTGTCAAAAATGATATTGTTTATTACAAAAAGCATCTGGAACGTATCAAAAAACTGAATTCTTCCCGTTATTCGGCTGATAAGGAGCTGGAATCGGCGCAGCGGGATTACGATAACGCCGTAGCGCAGCTGGCTTTGAAAAATGCTCAGGTGTCACAGGCGGAGGCCGCTTTGAAATCGGCCGAGATTGATTTGAAATATACCAGAATTGTTTCTCCGGTTGACGGTATTGTGGTGTCCAAAGAAGTGGAGGTCGGACAGACCGTTGCCGCCAGTTTTCAGACGCCGACGTTGTTTAACGTTGCCGAAGATTTGACTAAAATGCAGATTGAAGCTTCCGTGGTTGAGGCGGATATTGCCAAGGTTAAAGAAGGTCAAACGGTTGAGTTTAGCGTAGACAGCTTTCCGGATGAAATATTTTACGGCATTGTGACGCAGGTGCGCAATGAGGCGATTACCACTTCAAACGTCGTCACCTATGAAGTCATTATAGAAATTGACAACCGCGATTTGAAGCTGAAGCCCGGAATGACGGCCAACGTGGAAATTATTACCGCGGAGAAAGAGGATGTTTTGCTGGTTCCCAACAAGGCG
This sequence comes from uncultured Alphaproteobacteria bacterium, assembly GCA_944389095.1. Taxonomy (GTDB): domain Bacteria; phylum Pseudomonadota; class Alphaproteobacteria; order RF32; family CAG-239; genus CAZU01. The sequence continues at coordinate 2,269 of CALXLC010000054.1, read as the reverse complement.
CTGCGTTTTTATCTTACGGATGAAAACGGTGAGACCAGGCGCTATCAGGATAAGGGATTGTGGATTTTGAATAAGGGAAAGCCCCAGCGAATCGTTATTAAGACCGGTGTGGCCGATGAGGACAGGACGGAAGTTATTTCTGACAAACTTAAAGAAAATGACAATGTGATTATTGAAGACAGAAAAGAAGCCGAGCGGCGCCGCACCAGAATAAGGATGCCTCGTTAATGGCCTTGATTGAGCTTAAAAATATCTACAAAAGTTATCCGCTGGACGGTTTTAACCTGCAGATTCTCAAAAAAATTTCGCTTGAAATCGAAAACGGGGAATTCGTGGCCATTATGGGGCCCTCCGGATCGGGAAAGTCGACTCTGATGAATATTCTGGGGTGTCTGGACAAGCCGACGAGCGGTCATTATGTGCTGGATGGCCGCAATGTGGAAAAGCTTTCTTCAGACGAGTTGGCGGAAATCCGCAATCAGAAGATTGGCTTTGTTTTTCAGGGATTTAATCTGCTGGCGCGCACGACGGCGCTTGAGAATGTTGCGTTGCCGATGGTTTATGCCAATGTTGTGGCCGAGGAACGGGAAAAGCGGGCCAGGGAAGCCCTGCGGCAGGTTGGTCTGGAGCGGCGGATGTATCATCAACCCAATCAACTTTCGGGCGGACAACAGCAGCGGGTGGCCATTGCCCGGGCCGTGGTCAATAATGCGCCGATTATTTTTGCCGATGAGCCGACAGGCAATCTTGACACCAAGATGAGCGTCGAAATTATGGATTTGTTTACCCGTCTGAACCGGGAGCTTAAAAGGACGATTATTTTGGTGACGCATGAAGAAGATATTGCCCGTTATGCCGGACGGATTATCAAAATCGTCGACGGGGAAATTTTCAGCGACGAAAGGAATGAGCGATGACTGATTTCAGAACTATTTTCAGTATTGCCGTCCGCGCGGTCAAAGCCAATAAAATGCGTTCAGTTCTGACCAGTCTCGGCATTATTATCGGCGTGGCTGCGGTAATTGTGATGCTTGCCATAGGCAACGGGGCGCAGATTTCGATTCAAAACGAGATGAAAATTATGGGGGCCAATCTGATGATTATTCGTTCCGGGGTGGCGACTTCCAGCGGGGCTCGCGGCGGACACGGTTCCCAACCGACCATGAAGGCGGCCGATGGTGATGCAATACAGGAAAAAATCAGTCAGATTAAGCTGGTGGCTCCGGTTTTGGAGGAAACAACCCAGATTGTTTACGGTAATGCCAACTGGTCTACCGGTGTTACCGGAACTGATAACCGGAATTTTTTAATTAAGGATTGGGAGTTGGCATACGGTCGTTTTTTCAGCGAAGCGGATGTTAAGAACGCCGCTAAAGTGACAATTCTCGGACAAACCGTGGTTAACGAACTTTTCGGCGATGTCGATCCGCTGGGGAAAGTGGTTCGCATTAAGGGGATGCCGTTTCAGGTTATCGGGGTTTTGGAAAAACGCGGTGAAAGCGGTATGGGGCAGGATCAGGATGACAGCGTGTTTATTCCGATAACGACGGCTCAGAAAAAAGTTATGGGCACCAGTTTTCCCGATCAGGTTCGTTTTATCATGGTGCAGGCCGTTGATGCGGAGAGCACTTATACCGCTCAGGACGATATTCGCCGTTTGCTCCGGCAACGTCACAATTTGGGCAGCAATAAAGAAGATGATTTTGTTATTCGCAATCTGACCCAGATGATGGAAATGATGGAAAATTCAACCCGGATTATGACGATTTTGCTTGGCTCCATAGCTTCTATCTCTCTGTTGGTCGGCGGTATCGGCATTATGAACATTATGCTGGTGTCGGTCACCGAAAGAACCAGAGAAATCGGTATTCGTATGGCAATCGGTGCCAAAGCCTGGGATATTCGTTGTCAGTTTTTGATGGAATCGCTGGTTTTGTCTTTGCTTGGCGGTGTTGTCGGCGTAATTCTCGGTTTGGCCGGCAGTGAGCTGGTATCATCTTTTTCCTCGCTGACGGCTCAGGTCTCTTTGGCGTATATTCTTTTGCCGTTTTCGTTTGCCGGCGTGGTCGGACTTTTTTTCGGTTTTTATCCGGCTTATAAGGCGTCGCAGTTAAATCCTATTAGTGCGTTGAGATACGAATAAAAAGGCCGTCTGGCTGGTGTCTAATACAGATTTAGCGGGACGGCGAAATGCTCATTTACGCTTAATGTAAACTCCGCTTTCGCCGCCCTAAAATCTTATTATCCACGCACGCCATCCGGCCTTTTT
>CALXLC010000053.1 GCA_944389095.1 uncultured Alphaproteobacteria bacterium | reverse complement strand
TTGGTGCAGCAGGACGAGTTGGAAATACACTTTCCGTTACAAAGTTTGTATCCTGAGGCACAAACACAGCTCTCATATTTGTCGCCGCAGGATGTTCCGCTCGGCTTATAATTTCCGCTGCAATTGGAAGAATCGTATTTGAATTTTGACTTACAGGAGCAGCCCGTATAACAGGTTAAGCCATGAACCGGTTTGAGGTTATAGTCGGTACAGTCATACAAATTCAGGTCTACCGACCCCGGAGAGGCATACCCATAGGTCTCGCAGGTCTTTTCAACATCCCCGCCGCCGGGATCCTCATTGTCGGTATTAGTGTTGTAGTCCCGGGATGTATTGTCTTTCAGATAATCGGGCAGCCAGTATATTCCCGCAACCTGATAGCCTTCTTCCAAGGAGAACAAAGAGGCTGCCGGTTCCAACTTAGTGGTGTGTATTTGACTGTTGGCCGAAACCGGAAAGGCCGTCATCATTAAACACGTTAAAACAAGATATTTTAATATATTGTATGATTTCGTCATTTCCGTCGTCCTTAAAATAGTTAAAACCGGCATACGAAATCTACAGGAGATAAGAAGAAAAGGATTATTGACAGCCTCAACACTCCGACTGCGGCAGCAGTCAGAGTATGTTACTTAATTTAACTAATCCATATTATTTGAAGGTCACTACTCCCTCAAACACTCACCACTCTATAGATTATAGAATAATTTTATCATAATCTTGCATAAGTGTCAAACAGTATTTAATATCTGGACGAAACCGCCCGGCGGGCGGAGGCGTAACTTAAGCGGAGGTGGCGAGAATTTTACCTTTCTGTGAACTGGTGGTGGGTGAGAATTAAAAAGGCCGGGGGTTTCCCGGCCTTCTGATTTATTCTCTGTCTTCCAAAGAAATAACCACCTTCCGGTTATACAACTTAGCCAGAACATAAAGATGTTCCAGTCTCAGTTCGCGGTTGCCGAGTTCTATCGCGTCTATCCACCAGGTGGGTATGCCGGTTTTGACGTGGACTTCCTCAATACTTAACTGATTGAATATTCTCAGGTCGTGAAGTTGCTGTCCCAACCGGCGGCCGCCGCGGGACAAATCCTTCATTGCTTTGTTGTTTGACATTTTGTAACTCCTTATTTGTTTTGATTAAAACAAAACCGCCTTAAACAACGTTAAGGCGGGGAGTTCACAACTGCACAAGAACAGTCCGGGTTCTTCGTCATGCGTAGGCATGCTTATTCCCCCGGCTCCCCATCTAAGGAGTTGTTCTTTTTTCTTGTGTGGAGCTGTGACACTCCGTCATTCGCTCTCCGAATGACGGAATTATGATAATAAATCAAAGTGATTTTGCAACAAAAAATTTATCCGCAGACGAAAACCCGTCAAGGTTTGATGATGAAAAGCGTAATTTCTGACGGTGCCAGCAGACGCATACTCGGCCCCCAGGTTCCGGCCCCGTTGCTGACATAAACATCTATGCCGTTGATTTTATACATGCCGGACAAATACGGGCTGGCCCTCTTAACCAGAAAATGAAACGGGAAAATCTGTCCGCCGTGCGTATGTCCGGACAAAATCAAATTATAATTATATCCGGTTAAATTATCGGCAACTTCGGCATTGTGCGACAACAGAATCTTAAATTTATCTCTGTCAACGCCTTTTAAGGCCCGCTCAAAATCAATCCGGAACGTTTCATGCGCGCTGGCCGTGTGCAAGTCGGGAATTCCCGAAACAAAAATGTTGGTATTGCCAATCTCCATACCGCGGTTGAACAATGTTTGAAAACCAAGCTGCCTGGATTTGTAACTCCACGAGTTAATCCCGTGATAAAATTCATGATTACCGATGGAATAATAAATACCATAAGGTGCACTCAGCCCGATCAGCATATCAAGCTGATTTTCTATTTTGACGGTATTGTCGTCAATAATATCCCCGGTCAGAAAAATAATGTCCGGATTGAGGGCATTTATCTGATAAACCAGATGCTGCACTTTTGACACCGGCGTCAAACGCGTAATGTGCAAATCCGTCAGCTGAACAATCCTAATCTCACGTTCAACCAACGACGAATGAATCGTAATCGTTTTGACCTCCGGCGCTTTGGTACCTTCATACAAGGCATAACCGGTAATGCAGACGGCCAAAAACAACACGATGGCGTTGGCTCTTCCCAAAACACTGATGTTTTTGGGATTAATGGCCCAAATATCCATGTTTATCAGCCGGGATACCCCATAAATCGCATACCAGACGATATCGCGCATCAACAGCAGGGAAAACAATATAAAAACAAAGCCGAACATCGTGAAACCGACGTAGCTTATGATATTAAACTCCGTGCTGTCGGTTTGAATCAGCATGCGCAAAAGACCGATAATCGCCGGTGCAAACCAGGAAACGGCTATTAATAGGGAAACGATTACTTTGGAAAGCGGTTTCAGCGAACTGTATCCGACCAGCGTTTTAATGGTGATGACCGTACAAGCTAACGGAACAATCAATGCGGCAACGTAAAAAAACAATTTTATCTCCGGTCCAGAACAGTTGCATTATTTTTTCGGTTCCGGCGCTAAAGCGCGGCAGCTTCGGCAGCGGCTTTGCGGCGGGTGCGAACGGGTTTGCCTCCGGCCGGGGCCGCGGCGGACGCAGTGGTATCGGCTTCGGAAGCGCTGATTTCAATAATTTTAAATTCCCTTTTGGCGGGAGCGGTTTCCGGCTGAAGCGTCTCTGCCGGAATTTCGGTTTTCTCCGGTTGGACGGTTTCATCTTTTGCGTCTACAGAAGAAGGCTCGGCCGAAGCGGTATTATTTTCATTTTCACGGCTGAATTGCAGACGCTGATTTTTCTTTTCATTAATTTCGGTTACGATTTTGCGGTAATGTTCGGCATATTGACGGAAGACTTCTGCCTCGACATAATTGCCGTTGCCGTGCGCCTCTTTGGCAAGTTCGTTATATCTTTTTATCAAATCCAGAGCCGTTCCGCAGATTTTGCCGGCGCTGCTGATGCTGTCGAATTTGTAATTCAACGAATAAATCTGATTATTACTGTTGTTATTGTTACGATATTTGTTATTTAATTTTTTCATACACACTTACCATAAATATTGGCTCCAGATTTTCCAAAGCCGGTTATTAAAACTGATTAAAATTCAAATTTTGTTTTAGATGAAATAAATGGCGCAAAACAAAAATATAAACAAAGCCGCCGAAAACATCGTCATATTACATAATAATTCATTAAATGCAAATTATTTTTTTAAGATTACACATCTTTCAATGCCGCCGTAATCTTTGATTATCTGCAGCAGCTTAAAGCCGCGGATGCCGAAAATGCGGGCAACCTCGGCTGCCTGACCAATTCCGACCTCCAAAAAAACAAAGCCGTTGTCATTAAGCAGTTCCGGCGCCAGTTCGGCTATCCGGCAATAATCTTTTAAACCGTCGTCGCCGCCGTCCAGCGCAATCAGGGGATCGTACTCTTTAACTTCCGCCTGCAGACCGGAAATGTCTCCGGTCGGAATATAAGGCGGATTTGACACAATAACGTCAAATTTCTGCCCCAGACGTTCCGACAGATTTTCTTCAAACCAGCTTCCGGTCAGAAGCCGCGCCCGGTCGTTGACTTTGAGCTTCAGGGCATTTTGTCCGGCGACTTCCAGCGCCTCGGCGGAAATATCTATGCCACAGCCTTTCAATGCCGGAAAATCCGCCAGCAATGACAACAGAATACATCCCGAACCGACCCCCAAATCCAAAATATTGCCGATTTGATGCATTTCAATACATTCTGCCGCCGCTTCTACCAAAATTTCGGTTTCGGGACGGGGGGAAAGCACCGCGCCATTGACGATAAAATCGTATTTATAAAAGCCCCTGCTGCCTAAAATCTTGTCTATCGGTTTGCGCTGCAACCGTTCATCAAGCAATGTTTCAAACTCATGCAGACGGTCCATGCTCAAATCATGCGGATAAAACGGAACTTCTCCCGGCTCTATGCCCAAAACATGCGCCAGCAGAATTTTGACATCCTGACGGGGATTTTCTATTCCCGCGCTTTCCAGCCGGGCTGCGGTATTATTTAAAAAAGCTTCAATATTCGGGTTCATTTTCTGCCATCTTCACAGAAACACACGCACAACTGCCTTATCTGTTTTGATTGTACAGAAAAAATCTTATTAATTGTTTAAGAACGAACGTTTTCTTCTTTTAAAATTTTCAGCGGCTCTCTTTTGTCGTCTTCTTCGGTGTTTTCGTCCTTTATACGGCGAACCCGCTCCAAACGCGCGTCCATACGCATTTGAAAGCTGTCAGCATCCAGCCCCAGCGCCGCTCTTTCAGACGGCGAGAGTCGTCCCTCGGTTTTATTGATGTTAAACGTCTCTGTCATGACCACCCGCCTCCCCCGGTGTGTCTGAATATTATATCACGCCTGAGGTTTTAATGCAAGCAAAACCAGAGACTTAAGCTGTTCAAACGCCTTTTTTTCTATTTGGCGGACACGCTCGCGACTGATGTTGAAACGGCTGCCGATTTCTTCCAATGTTACGGGGGTTTCGGTCAGCATCCGGTTTTTAATGATGTACTGAGACCGCTCATCAAGTTTGGACAGACAGTCTTTGAGAATTTGAGCCTTATAGCCGGCTTCCTGACGGCGAGCCAGGTTTTCTTCAATATTTTGACTTTTGTCGACCAGAAAATCTATCCGCTCATCTTCATCTTCGTCAGAAACAGCCACGTTCAGGGATTTGTCTCCGCCCAGACGCTGATTCATTTCTTTGACATCGGCTTCATCGACCACAAGCTCTCCGGCTATGGTCTTGACTTCTTCGGGGGTCAATTCGCGGTTGTCGTACAAGCCCAAACGTGCTTTGATGCGGTTGAGATTGTAAAACAATTTTTTCTGCGCGGCGCGGGTACCGATTTTTACCAAAGACCAAGAACGCAGGATAAAGTCATTAATCGCCGCTTTAATCCACCAGATGGCATAAGTGGCCAGACGGACATTTTTGCCCAAGTCAAATTTTTTGACGGCCTGCATCAGCCCGATATTGGCTTCCGATATAATATCGGCAAGCGGCAATCCGTAATGGCGGTAAGTAAAGGCTATTTTGGCTGCCAGCCGCAGGTGGGACGTGACCAGCACCTCCGCCGCGTGCATGTTGCCGTTTTCCTGAAAATCTTTGACCAAGTCCGTTTCCTGTTTTTCGGTTAACACCGGAAACTGTTTAATTTTCTCCAAATACCCGACAAGGCTGTTCTCCGAGACCAGCGTCGGAAGGTTGGAGGATGACCTGACAATAAGTTCAGAACCTGTACTCATATAAAAATTACGCCTCTTTTCAGTCAACACAATCGTGTTACAATGTAGGGATTTAAAACTTTCGTTTCAATACCCGACGAAGACAAATAGTATTCTTTTTTTCTTATTTTTGCAAGTATTCTTCAAAAAAATTTTTATTATTGCGGATAGCTAAACCGTAAGGCTTCCGATGTCGCCTGATTCTGAAAATTGATAATATCCACGGTAATTTTTCCGTCTTCGGGATACATCAGCAGGTAAACGCTGTTTTCCGCCACCTTATCCGCCCCGCGGCACAGGCGCAGCAAATCTTCCGGAATACGGCCGTTTATTTTAAGGGTAATAATGCGGTCTGCCACTTTGTAATTGGAAGACGGCTTAAAACTCCGGATATCCAGCGGTTCAAAATCAGAAATGTTTTTGACGGTCAGCCGCTGTTTTCGATATTGATAACTGTTGGCCGGCGGATTTTTTTGCTGGAAAGTATCAACCCGCTCCTTCACCAGAGAGATTAACTCCGAATCGTTACACTTCGGAAATTCCGGCGAGGCATCCTGCGCCCGGCAGAAATCAGCCGAAAGACAAACTATCAACAGGGCAAGCAGGATGCGCATCCGTTTTCTCCTAAAAATTAATCGAATTCGGGGTTCTCGGGAAAGGAATCACGTCGCGGATGTTGCCAATGCCGGTTACAAGCATCATCATCCGCTCAAATCCCAACCCGAAACCGGCGTGGGGAACGGAACCATAACGCCGAGAATCCAGATACCATTCATAATCGGCCTCATTCATGCCCAGCTCTTTAATCCGTCCGAGCAGGACATCAAGCCGTTCTTCACGCTGGGAACCGCCGATCAGTTCGCCGATACCCGGCACCAAAACATCCATGGCGGCAACCGTGCGTCCGTCATCATTCAGCCGCATATAAAAAGCCTTAATCTCTTTGGGATAATCACGCACGATAACCGGACGCTTAAAGTGGACTTCCGCCAGATAGCGCTCGTGTTCGGTCTGCATGTCTATACCGAATTCCGGCGTATATTCAAATTTGTGTCCGGATTTTTTCATGATATCGATGGCTTCGGCATAGGTAATCCGGGCAAAGCCTTTTTCTACGATATTATGCAGCTTGTCAAACAGCCCCGGTTCCACAAATTTGTCAAACAGTTCCAAATCTTCACGGCTGTTTTCCAACAGATGACTGATACAAAACTTGACCATGTCTTCGGCCAAATCCATATCGTCGTGAATATCGGCAAACGCCATTTCAGGCTCAATCATCCAAAATTCTGCCGCATGGCGGGTGGTGTTGGAATTTTCGGCGCGGAACGTCGGACCAAACGTATAAATATCGCCCAACCCCATCGCGTACATTTCGCCGTTAAGCTGCCCCGACACCGTCAAATGCGCCTCTTTGCCAAAGAAATCCTTGCTGTAATCGACTTTGCCGTCTTTGGTATGCGGGATGTTATCCATATCAAGCGTGGTGACCCGGAACATTTCTCCGGCGCCTTCGCAATCCGACCCGGTAATCAGCGGCGTATGGACATAACGGAATCCGCGCTCATGAAAAAACTTGTGAATAGCAAACGATAATTCCGAGCGAATCCGAAACGCTGCTCCGTATTTATTGGTCCGCGGGCGCAAATGCGCAATCGTGCGCAAATATTCATCGGTATGTTTTTTCTTTTGCAGCGGATAATCTTCCGGCGCCATGTCATAAATCACAACCTCCGTCGCCGCAATCTCAAATTTTTGGTTGCCGCCCTGAGACCAAACCAGCGCTCCCCGGACTTCCAGAGACGAGCCGGTGGTAAGCTTTTTGACTTCCTCATAATTTTTCAGGTTATTATTGGCAATTACTTGAATATTTTTCAGACAGGAGCCGTCATTTATTTCAATAAAAGAGAAATCTTTCGCATCGCGGCGGGTACGCACCCACCCTTTTATCAAAACCTCCTCGACAGGCTGTTCGGAGGCCAGCAGTTTTACTATTTTTGTTCTTTGCAACATTTTTTATTCCTTAATCTGTTCTTTTTGCGGCTTTTATTGCCTCATAACCGAGTGGTAAATATATAATAAGAATCCTGACTTGTCCAGATTGACAATTGCGGTTATACATATTAAATCTTATTAATAAATAACATTTAAGGAGAAATTATATGAAAAAATCGCTTATGCTGCTGGTGCTTCCTTTGGCTTTGATGGCAAGCGCCTGTACTTCGAGAATCGGCGCGGACGAATATAATCTGAGCAGCGTCGGAACCGTTAATCAGGCGGCGCGCGGCACGGTTCTCAGTGTGCGGCAGGTTCAGATTCAAAACGAAAACGGCACGGGAACCCTGCTCGGCGCGGCGGCCGGCGGCGTGGCCGGATCCCTTATCGGCGGCAGCGATACCGCACATATTCTCGGTGCCATCGGCGGCGCCACCGTCGGCGGAATTGCCGGAAATGCCGCACAGGGCGCTTTATCCAGCCAGACGGGCTATCAATATGTTATTCAGCTTGACAGCGGACGTCTGGTTACCGTTACGCAGGGAACCGATGTTTTGCTGACACCGGGTCAAAAGTGCATCGTTCTTTACGGCGACCAGGCCCGCGTTATTCCTTATAACGGTATCTGACCGGATACATAAGAGATATTGCTTTAAAAGACTGTTTTCTTTTCAACCACTATAAAGACCCGTTTTTTTTTCAAAACGGGTCTTTAATTATTGTGCTGAAAGTCCCACCAAAATTCATTATGGCGATACGGTAACCGTGGTTGAACTTCCCGTAGATGTAAAAAAATGTAACCGGTAAGGGACTTTAATTCTTTGCTCAAAAAAGAGCCGGAAATTTCCGGCTCCGCAGGATTTTACACTATTTGAACCAAGCTTATCTATTCGTTTGAGAATTCATATAACCCGGCAGTGTCCGGCAAACCCTGAAGCGGCGAAGCGGACAACGGATAATAATTAAAATAAACACTCAAAGCAAACAGAGCGGCAACCGGAAGCACAACCTTTTCAAACGGAAAATGCGCATGACCGCCGTTGCGGGCTTTCATCCACTGATAAAATTTTGACACATAAATAAATGTCAATGCCCCTAAAACCGTGCTGAACAGCAACGGATCAAGGTAGAAGATACCTATCACCTTCGGCGAATATTTGAACTCGCCCAGATACATGAAGCCGATTGACCCGACGGAAATTACCATCAGCAACAAATTGCGTCCGATGAAATTCCAGTTCTTTTTCTCAAACCACAAAATCAGCCAATACCCGAGCAATGCCAGCAGCGCACCTGCCCAAACGCCGACAACGCTGTCGTCAACCCCATAGCGGCGGGCAACTTCCAGTGACGCGCCAACGGCAACCGTGCAGACCGCGCAAGCCGGATTGGCCAGCGCCTTGCCGCTCCAAAGCAGCAAAATTCCCAAACTTAACAAAACAGTCATTTGTTTCTCCTTAAAACAACAAACTATATATATGATTATTTATATATATCAAAGTTGTCAAGTGTTAATTTGTTTTGCGCAATCTTTATTCTTTTTTTGCCTCGGGAGAACCGTCTTCTTTGATTTTAAGATAACGACGCGTCATTTTGAGGGCGTTTTCAAAAGTTGAAGCCGTCGCAATCATCCGGCGGTCCAGTCCTTCTTTCAGAAAGGCATCATGCAGCACACGGCGCGGCTGTTTTTTGACATTGGACAAGATAACCTTGGTGTTATACTTTTTCAACTTTTTGATAAATTCGACGATGATATTGGCTCCGGATGCATCCACGACCGGAACATATCCCATGCGCAGAATCAGCACCTTCGGGTGCTCGCCGATTTTGCGGAAAAAGCGCGATACCTGCGCCGCACCGCCAAAAAACAGCGGACCGGACAAACGCAGAGACATAACGCCGTTTTCGTGCAGGACTTGTGTCAAATCCCGGCCGCCGGGAACATCTTCTATCACTTCTTCATCGGTTTCGATTTCAATTTCGCGGCTCATGCGGTGCATAAAGATAACGCTGGCCATGATGAAACCAACCGAAATGGCCGTATTCAAATCGACCAGAACCGTCAGCAGCAATGTTGCCAAAAGTGTGTAGCGGTCGCCTTTGGGGCCAAGCAGAAGTTTATAAATTTTTTCCAGATTAAGCATGTTCCAGCCGATGAGGACCAGCACCACCGACAAACAGGCCAGCGGAATAAACTGCGCAATCGGCGCCAGAAGCAGCATAAACAGCAACAAAAAGACCGACTGCATAATTCCGGCCATCGGGGAATAAGCTCCGGCCTTGTAATTGGTGGCCGTGCGGGCAATGGCTCCCGTGGCGGGCACCCCCGTAAAACACATGCTCATCAGGTTGGCAACACCCTCGCCGATTAATTCGGCATTTGAATTATGATTGTCTCCGCTCATACCGTCAACAACCGTGGCGCTCAGCAAAGATTCTACTCCGGCCAGAAAAGCAATCGTCAAACCGCTGGGAAGAACTTTCAGCATCAAATCCAGATTAAATTCCGGAAAATGCGGCATCGGCAGAAAATGAGGAATACCGCCGAACTTGTTGCCGATGGTGTCAATATCAAGCTGCAAAACCGCAACCAGCAACGTGGCACCGACAACGCTGATTAAATAGGCCGGAAGCTTGGGCTTTTTGAACTGCGTATACAAAATGGCCACAAAGGAAAACAGGCTGATAAACAGCGAGCTGAGGCTGTATTTTTCCAAATTGGCCAGATAAAGCTTCCATTTGGGCAGAAAATCCGCGGGAACATTGTCTATCTGCAACCCGAGCAAATCTTTGACCTGCGTGGAAATCAGCAGCAGCCCGATACCGGCCGTAAAACCGACAACGACCGGATAAGGAATGTATTTGATATATGTTCCGAGCCGCAGGAATCCGGCTAAAATCAAAACCACGCCGGCAATCAGCATCGTCATGGCCAGACCGTCGTATCCGTATTGCTGCATGACGTTAAAAATAACAACCACAAAGGCGCCCGTCGGTCCGCCTATCTGATAACGGCTGCCGCCCAGCAGGGCTATAAAAAATCCGGCAACAATCGCCGTGTACAATCCCTGTGCCGGGGAAACGCCCGACGCAATGGCCAGAGCCAGCGCCAGCGGAATGGAAACCACGGCAACCGTCATGCCGGCAATCGAATCGCTGCGAAATTTTTCGCGATCGTAACCGTGTTTTAAAACTTCATAAATTTTGGGGGCAAAATTGCGGCCGTAAGCCGTCGTAAAATTCTTTACAAAACCAAACATTTCTCTGACTTCCGATACTTAAATTTTCAACGGCTGTATCAATACAACTTTGATATTTGCTGTCAAGAGTTTTTACACATTTTTTTGCTTGTATTTTCATCATAATAACGATATTTTCGGCGGTATGAAAAATTTGATTGAAAAAGCCGTTTCCACCCATTCTCTCACCAGAGAAGAACTGATTCTTCTGCTGAGGGATTCCGCTTGTGATTCCGAATTGTTTGCGGCCGCGGACGACGTGCGCCGCACTTATGTCGGCGACGGCGTGCATCTGCGCGGCTTGATAGAGTTTTCCAACTTCTGCCGCAACAATTGCTGTTATTGCGGTCTGAGGCGGGACAACCGAAATATTTTTCGTTACCGGATCGATGAGGAGACGATTTTCCGTCTGGTAGAACATGCGGTAACACACATGGGGCTGAAAACGATTGTCCTCCAGTCCGGCGAGGATCTTTATTTTACGCAGGAAAAGCTTTGCGCCCTCATCCGCCGGATAAAAACGCTGGATGCGGCCCTGACGCTCAGCATCGGAGAAAAAACCGCCGAAGAATATCAGGCCTACAAAGCTGCCGGGGCTGACCGTTTTTTGCTCAGAATCGAAACCACCGACAAAAAGCTTTATCTGGAAAACGATCCGGGCATGAATTGGGAAAACCGCGTTGAATGCATCAAAAATCTGAAAAAATCCGGTCTGGAAACCGGAACCGGCGTGTTGGTGGGGCTGCCGGGACAGACGATTGACAGCCTGGCTGACGATATTTTGTTTTTCAAATCAATTCCGGCCGACATGATCGGCATCGGACCGCTTATTCCCCATCCGGACACTCCGCTTGCCAGGGTTCCGGCCGGTTCCTTCCGGCTGGCGCTCAAGGTTATGGCGCTGACCAGGCTGCTGTTGCCCGCAATCAATATTCCGGCGACCACCGCCATGGAAACTCTGGAGACCGACGGACAAATAAAAGCTCTGCGCGCCGGCGCCAATGTCATTATGCCTAATGTTACACTGACCGAATACAGACGTTTTTACGAAATCTACCCGGGCAAATCGGCTACCGGCTATACCCCGGACGAAAGCCTTTCCGACGTCAAAAAACGCATTGAAGCCATCGGTCGTTTTGCCGTCTGACTTTTCCCAAAAAAGTTTGAGTATCCGGCTTGCAAAAAAATTTTTTTTGATTTATAGAAGCTGAGGTTGTCTTGTTTTTGTTGTGAAAAATCATGCAAAATATTGAATTGATTAAAAGGACTCTGAGAGAAATCCTCAAATTAACGCTGCCGATTACCACCGCTTTTGTGGCAATGGGATTGATGGGCATTGTCGACACCATGATTGTCGGGCATTATCATACCGACCAGCTGGCTTATATCGGACTGGCCAATTCTATTTTTGTGCTGCTGTTTACCATTCCCATCGGGCTGTTGCAGGGGGTGTTGATTAAATCATCGCAAAAGTTCGGCGCGCGCAAATTTCATTCCTGCGGCAAAATTTATAACGAGGGCCGCAAATATTCCATGGTCCTGGCCGTTTTTTTTACAACCGTCGGATTATTCGGAGAAAAGCTGTTGACGCTGATGGGGCAGGATGCCGATTTGGCGTATCACGGCGGCCGGGTGCTGCAGATTTTTTCGGTTTCCATTCCTTTTATTTTGATTTACGTCAACTGCAACTTTTTTCTGCAATCAATCAAGCGTCCCTATGTGGCGATGTATGCCATTCTGGCGGCAAATATTTTAAATATTATGATTAATCCGGTGCTGGTTTACGGTAAATTCGGTTTTCCGGAACTCGGTGCCTGCGGTTCGGCAACCTCAACCTTGATTGTGCGAATTTTTTTGGCGCTGTATATGGTTTATTACATCCGCAGAATGCAGAAAAACCCCAAACTCAACAAGCGTTTCGGACTTGACCGCTCGTACGACACCTGGTGGATGGACAGCAAAAACACCCGCAAAATCGGCTACGGCGCGGCGATTACCACCGTGGCAACCAACGGTTCGTTTGCCATTATCAGCACCTTTGCCGGCTGGCTCGGTGCGCATACCATGGCAACCTATGTGATTATGATAAACGTTTCGTCCATGGTGTTTATGATTTGTTTTTCAATTTCGCAAGCCACTTCTATCGTCACGGCAAACGCATACGGACGGAAAAGCGCCGACGGTATTTTGGCGGCAACGATTTCGGGGTATGTTATTTCGCTCAGTGTTATTTTGTCGTTGATTGCCTTGATTTATCATTTTCCGACTCAGATTTTCGGAATTTTTACCAGCGACCAGTCCGTTATGACTGTTATTAAGGCCCTGATTTTTTATCTGCTGGCCGATGTGTTCATTGATGCCCTGCCGCTCAACATCATGGGAACACTGAACGGACGGAGTGACGTTAAGATTCCGACGATATTCCAGATTGTCTCTTTTCTCGGCGTCCGCATCAGCGCCTGTTATCTTTTGGCTTTTGTTTATAATCTGGGATTGAAAGGTCTTATTTTGGGACTGGCCTGCGGCGGGTTCAGTTCGCTGGTGCTCAACGGCGGTCGTTATGCCTATTTGCGGCGGCGCGACAAAACGGAGGGCCTGCGTTAACTTTTGTTTCGCAAAAAAAGACGGCTTTCAAAGCCGCCTTTTTTATATTTGCTTCTTTAGAGCTTAATCAATTCTTTTACGCGCTCTTTGAATTTTTCCAGCACGTCTGATTTCGGCGTGTATTTTTCTTCAAAGGGTTCGACCGTCTGCCAGCCGAGTTCTTCATAAACCGCCTGAATCTGTTTGACTACGCCCGGACGCCAGCCGTATGAACCGAAAGCCAGGGCCACTTTGTTGCGCGGAGCCAGACCTTTCATATAGGTTACAAATCCGGCCACCCGCGGAAACAATTGATTATTCAGGGTCGGATTACCGATTAAGACATACTTTGCATCCAGAAAATCAACCATTACCTCAGAAACGTTTTTAACGCTCAGACAGTGTTTGACAACCGGAATACCGGCATCCTGCAAAACGCCCATCGCCGCTTCGGCCATGGCTGCGGTGGCACCCCACATGCTGTCATAAACAATAACGGCTTTGCCTTTATTGCCGCCGCAAGCCCATTCGCAGTATTTGCCGAGAATGGCACCTACCTCTTCTTTGCCGCTCCAAATCAAACCGTGCGACGGCGCAATCATTTCAATATCAAGCCCCAAATCGCCGGCGGTTTTCAGAGCCTTTTCGGCCTGGGCTCCGAACGGGAACAAAATATTGGCGTAGTAGCTTTTGGCATGGTCCATAACCACATCAAACGGCGCATCCTTGACAAACAGGGCATCGCAGGCAAAATGCTGGCCAAAACCGTCGTTGGAAAGCAGCAGTTTGTCTTCTTTGACATAGGTCATCATCGAATCCGGCCAATGCAGCATCGGCGTGGTCATAAAAGCAAGGGTGCGCCGACCGATGGAAACGGAATCGCCGGTTTTGACAAGTTCATATTCCCAGCCGGTGGTATCAAAATGCGCCTCCAGCGCCTGTTTGCCGGCCGTGTTGGTAATGATTTTGGCCTGAGGCGCCAGTTTCATAATTTCGGGGATATTGCCGGAGTGGTCCATTTCAACATGATTGACGACGACATAAGAAATTTTGCTGAAATCCACCAGGCTTTTAATTCTGGCAATGTGCTCGGCGGACATATAATGCTTGACGCCGTCAACCAACGTAATTTTATCATCCATAATCAGATACGAGTTATAGGTTGAGCCGCTGGGCGTGGTATAGCCGTGAAACTCCTTCAGGTTCCAGTCCTTGACGCCGACCCAGTAAACATCTTTTTTGATTTCGACTGCGTTCATCTTCTTCTCCTTTATTAATTAACATAGTTCTTCAAATAATCCTTAAATCAGTTGTTGACAATACAAAAAAAAGATATTAACAATAATGATAATCATTATTGATTTTAGTTAGGAAGCGGTTATGAAATATTCCAAGCAGCGCGAGCTTATTCTTCAGGCTCTGAAGGACAATCCCGTCCACCCGACGGCGGATTATCTTTATTCCTGCCTGAAAGATGCCAATCCGGAGCTCAGTCTGGCTACCGTTTACCGCAACCTCAACCTTTTGGCAGATAACGGGATAATCAACCGGGTCAGCGGTCTGGACGGTTCCGCTCATTTTGACCACAATACCCACAAGCATTATCATTTTATTTGCTCAAAATGTAATAAGGTATATGATGTGCCTTATGATATTGCTCCCGATTTGGAAGCCAGAACAACGGCGGCCACCGGGCTGAAAACAGAATCGGCTGATGTTGTCCTGCACGGCATTTGCCCTGATTGTCAAAAACTCTACAACTAACATCTTAGGAGAACTTATATGGAACTCAAAGGTTCAAAAACAGAGAAAAACCTTATGGAAGCTTTTGCCGGCGAATCTCAGGCCCGCAACAAATACACCTATTATGCCTCCAAGGCCAAAAAAGAAGGCTATAACATTATTGCCGATAAATTTGAACAGACCGCCAATAATGAAAAAGAACATGCCAAAATCTGGTTCAAGCTTCTGCACGGCGGCGAAATCCCCGATACCATGACCAACCTCAAAGACGCGGCCAGCGGTGAAAATTATGAATGGACCGATATGTACGCCCGGATGGCCAAAGAAGCGCACGAAGAAGGTTTTGAAAAAATCGCTTTTCTGTTTGAATCCGTCGCCAAAATTGAAAAAGGCCATGAAGAGCGTTATCAGGCGCTGCTTGATTCCCTCTGCGAAGGTAAAATCTTTGAGCGTCCGACTAAAGTGATTTGGGAATGCGCCAACTGCGGACATCGCGTTGAATCTCCCAAGGCTCCTGAAAAATGCCCGGTTTGCGACCATCCGCAGGCTTATTTCTTTGAACTGCAGGAGCAGTTTTAATCTTTGCCGTTTCGGGCTGCTTTAAGACATGTCTTTGGCGGTCCGGCGTTATGATAATAAAAATCCCGGAAGTTTTAATAAAATTTCCGGGATTTTTTGCGGACTAAATTTCTTTGACGCAGACACAGGGCGCCTCAATCCAATTTTGGTCATAATGACCCACAGTACCATTAGCACATCCAAAGGTTGAATATGAGTAAGCAGTTCCCCCTACACCTAAATCATATACCCAAAATCCGACTTCGACAGAACACAGCGCCATATGATTCGGAAATCCGGGAATATGCATTCCTTTTGAACGACATTTGGTGTCGCACTCACCTTCCGTTAAATCTCCCATTTTTTCATATAAAAACCAATGTCCGCTTTGTTTAACACAGTTTCCGTTACATTCGGCGGGCATTGATGAAGATGATGACCCGCCAGCACCACCGGAAGAGGCGGTTCC
>CALXLC010000052.1 GCA_944389095.1 uncultured Alphaproteobacteria bacterium | reverse complement strand
TTATGTTAAAGTAAAAACATAATCTATAGTGTGTTGGTGAATATTTGAAGGAGTTGTGCCCTTCAAGTCTATGGATTGCCTCAGCAAAAAACAATCTGTCCGCGTCTGCGGACGGATAAATGCGGTTAATCTTTTCTTTATCATCCCTGTAGATTTCGTTTGCCGGTTTTAACAAGAAGGGCTGCGGAAATGACGAAATCATACATTCTCTTAAAATATTTTGTTTTAATATGTTTGTTGATGGGCGCGTTTCCGGCTGAGGCCTCATGCACAATACACACACCATTGTTGGAACCGGCATCTTTTGTTTCGGATACATCATATCAACTGGCCAAGACCTGTTTTTTGCCGGATTGTTCTTATGTTTTTAATTCCCGGGATTATGACGTTTCCGACCGCCCGGACTATCGGCCTCCGGACGCTTCAAGAACCTGCGAAGGATACGGCTTCCTGTCTGAGCCGCCCGAGTTCTATACCTGTGACACAATCCGTCCCGATAATGTCAAACTCTGTTACAGAAACTGCGTGCCAGATCCGGACAAACTTTGTCCTTCTCTGGGCTATGAAAAGGTTTGTCCCGACGGATGGGCCATGTCGGAAGAACGCTGCCCCTATGACGACAGTTTTGCAAAATGCTGCAATCTCTGTAGGGATTATCCTCATGAGACTGTTCCCGACGGATATGACGAGAGCGCCAGATGTTCCGGATGTGACGGCGTCAGATATCAGATTGTGCCTCACGACTGCCCGGACGAATTCGTGGAATGTGAGTATGGTCCGGCCTTGGATGCCGAAATCTGCCAAAGCGGCGAAACCCTTAAATATAATTCATGCAAAAAATGTCCGTTCAACTGTTCGCTGACCTCCTGTCCGGAAGGGACCATCTGCGAAAAGGAAGACTGCTCGGGCCTCTATTGTCCGATAGGCTGCGAAATAAATTATACGTCAGTGGAAGACTATTGGTGTGACAATGCATTGAGCTGTTGGTGGCCGGACGGCAAAGAAGACTGCGCGGGCATGGGATATGTCAGAAGTTGCCCGGAGGGCTGGGAAGTTGATGAAAAGCGCCGTTGTCCGTATGACGAAAATTATTACAAATGCTGCAACAGCTGTGAAGATTATCCGGAAACGGTCATCCGTCCCGGATACGTTGAGGCCGGATGGTGCGAGGGATGCGACGGTATCATAAGATATCGGGTTGAAGCTCAGGAGTGTTCCGGTTATCAGGATTGCGCATACGGCGGCAAAGAGGGGACGGAAAGATGTCTGAGCGGAGAGCAAATCAAATATAAGGAATGTGCCGCTCCCGGATCAGGAGACTGCACCCTGAATGAGTGCCCGGCGAACGCGCTCTGCCAAAAAGACGAAACCAACGGAAAATACTGTATCACGGGCTGCGCCCCCGGAAAGATAAGCCTTGAGGATTACTGGTGCGGCGGCGCCCTGAGATGTTTTTGGCGGTAATGATAAAAAGGAGAAAAAAGATGAGAAAAGAAATTTTGATGATATGCGGCGCGCTGTCTTTGCTAAGCCGCTCCGTACAGGCTCAAACCTGTGTAACGCCGCCGAACTGTGAAAGTCTGGGCTATACCAAAACGGCCACGGACTGTCAGGGACTTGATTTTTTGACTTGTCCGTTTGACGAGAGCAAATATTTTTGCGTTCTGAAAGGTCTGGGCGGAAGCATACCGACAACGGAAGTTTTGCCGGGAATGATTTATTATTCGGACGGCACCGTTGCAACGGATGTGATAGAGGGAAAAAAGCCGATAGGCGTTGTGGCGTATGTTGACGGCGTTATGAAAGCAATTATTGCATTAGAAGAAAATTCCGGACTTGCATGGAGTGATGAAAAAATAAATGTTTCATGCTTGAGTGAGTCAGATATGAATGGCATGGCCAACAGTTATTGTTTGAACAGTCAGTCCGGTTCTTATCCGGCGGCAGAATACTGCAACAGTTACAAGCCGGTCTCCAGCGGCAAGGGCAGCAGCGGGTGGTATTTACCGGGATCCAGCGAACTAATGAAAATAGACGGAAATTATTCGGATATTAATTATACGCTGCAAAAATTGTCGGGCTCCACACAACTTAGTAGAGACATATACTGGTCTTCAAGCCAAGACGATGCTAACCAAGCGTGGCGGGTCACCATACCCAGCAACAGCGCGATGTCTCATGATAAGGATATCAAACACCGCGTTCGTTGTTTCCTCACGTTCTAGATAACAAAACAGACATTCCCCGGATAATCAACTGTCATCCCGATTTTGAACAAACAAAAAATCCTGAGCGACAGATTATTATCCGGGGTTTTCTTTACTTGGAATATTTGTCCCGCGCCACATAATGCGTATGCAGCAACTCGTGCGAACGATGGCCGCCGGCCTCGCCCAAATATTCCTGATACAACCGTTTAATGGATTCGTTGTGATGAGAAAAGCGCTCCTTTGCCTCCAAATCCTCTTTCAGCAAGCCTTCCGCGCGTTTTTTGCGAATATCGTCGGTAATACCGCGCGGTTTCGGCTGTCCGGGCATCATGACTCGTGGCTGTCCGCCGCCGGAAACACAGCCGCCCCGGCAGGCCATCACTTCAATAAAGTGATACGGAAGCTCCCCGCCGGTTTCTTTGGCGACACGAATTCTGTCAATCACGGTTTCCACATTTCCGGCCCCGTGAGCCACCGCAACCCGCACTTTGGTGCCGTTGATGTCGACCTCGGCCTCTTTGATACCCTCCAGCCCCTCCAGAGCTTTAAACGTAATTTCTTTCAGCTCTTTGCCGGTAATGTAATAATAAGCCGTCCGCAACGCGGCAGTCATAACGCCGCCGGTCGTTCCGAAAATTGTTCCGGCGCCGGTATACTCGCCCAAAGGACTGTCGGCCTCTTCATCCGGCAAACGGCGAAAATCTATGCCCGCCTGCTTAATCATCCGGCACAGTTCGCGCGTCGTTAAAGAGACGTCAACATCCTGATAACCGGAACAGCTCATATCCTTGCTGCGGACAATTTCCCATTTCTTGGCCGTACAGGGCATTACAGAAATCACCCGGATTTTAGCCGGATTCAAGCCCATTTTTTCGGCATAATAGGTTTTGGCCAGCGCCCCGACCATCGACTGCGGCGACTTGCAGGTTGAAAAATGCGGAATCATGTCATGATGATATTTTTCCAGCATATCTACCCAGGCCGGGCAGCAGGAAGTAAACATCGGCAGATTTTCCGGATTTTTTGTAAAACGGTTTACAAACTCGGTGGCTTCCTCAATAATCGTCAAATCCGCCCCGAAATTGGTATCAAACACTTTGTTGAAACCCAGACGGCGCAGCGCGGCATAAGTTTTGCCCGTCAGATTCTCGCCGAAATCATACCCGAATTCTTCGCCGATGGCCACGCGGACCGCCGGAGCAATCTGAACCACCGTTATAATGTCAGGATTGCGCAGCATATCCCAAACCTTCTGCGTTTCGTCATATTCAACAATCGCTCCGGTCGGACAATGCGCGGAACACTGCCCGCATTTAATACAGGGACTGTCCGCCAGAGGAATCCCGCCGGCTGCCGTAATCCGGGTCGCCAGACCGCGATTAAGATAGCTCAGCGCCCAGACGTTCTGCTGATTCTGACAAACTTCCACACAACGCCCGCAAACAATACACTTGGACGCGTCCAGCACAATCGCCTTGGTGGAATCATCCTTGTCATACTTCTTATTCAGGCTCGGCAGATTGGAATGCTGAATTCCGAAACTGTTGGCCATATCCTGCAATTCGCAGTGGCCGGAACGAATACAGGTCAGACACTCGTTGGGGTGATTGCTGAGAATCAACTCCAGCACCGTCCGCCGCACGTCCATAATCTCGGCATCGCCGGTAATCACCTCCATCCCTTCGGCAACCGGCGTACAGCAAGACCGCATAATCCGTCCGTTGACCTTGACAATGCACATGCCGCAGCCGGCCGTCGGATCGACATCGGGGTGCTTGCACAAAGTCGGAATGTCTATCTGCACTTTTCGCGCCGCTTCCAAAATGCTGGTGCCGGCCGGAACATCTATTTCAAAATTGTCAATTTTCAAATTTACCATAATTATGCCTCCTCAGCCTTTTTGGGCGTATCGACAAGCTTTTCCAAATATTCGCTTTCAAAAAAACGCAGAGTGGACAGAACCGGGTTAGGCGCCGTTTGTCCCAGACCGCACAGCGACGCTTTTTGCATAGCCGTGGCAATTCGCTTCAAATCTGCCAAATCCTGCCTGGTTCCTTTGCCCTTATTGATTTTTTCGAGCAAAAGCAGCATTTGCTTGCCGCCGATACGGCAGGGCGCGCATTTGCCGCAGGATTCGTCCACCGTAAAATCAAGGTAAAAATTGGCAATATTGACCATATCCGAACTGTCGTCCATGACAATCATGCCGCCCGACCCCATAATTGAACCGACCTTTTTAAGTTCTTCGTAACAAACCGGCAAATCCAGATGTTCCGCGGGAATCACGCCGCCGGACGGTCCGCCGGTCTGCACGGCCTTCAAATGTTTGCCGTTGGGAACTCCGCCGCCGATTTCGTTGACAATCTCATTAATGGTCGTTCCCATCGGCACCTCGATAAGTCCCGAATGTTCCACCTGTCCGGTTAAGGCAAAAACTTTTGTCCCCTTTGAGGTTTCCGTTCCGAAAGAAGCAAACCAGTCCGCACCCTTGAGTATAATCTTAGGCACATTGCCCAGCGTCTCCACGTTGTTGACGCAGGACGGCTTGTCCCACAGCCCCTTGTTTGTCGGATACGGCGGCCGCGGACGAGGCGTGCCGCGTTTGCCTTCAATTGAATGAATCAATGCGGTTTCTTCGCCGCAGACAAAAGCGCCGGCGCCCAGACGCACGTCAATATTAAAACAAAAATCCGTCCCCATAATGTTATTGCCGAGCAGCCGATTCTTTTTGCAGGCCTTGATTGCCTTCTCCAGCCGTTCAACCGCCAGCGGATATTCGGCACGGACATAAAACCACCCCTCGGTGGCGCCGATGGCATAAGCGGCAATCATCATTCCTTCAATCACCGCATGCGGGTCACCCTCCAAAATACTGCGGTCCATATAGGCGCCGGGATCTCCCTCATCGCCGTTGCAGATAATAAACTTCTCGTCAACCGTCGGCACTTTGGAAGCAAACTCCCATTTTGTTCCGGTGGAAAAACCGCCGCCGCCACGTCCCCTCAAGCCGGATTTTTTGATTTCTTCAATCACCTGCTGCGGCGTCATCGTTTTCAAAACTTTTTCAAGCGCCAGATAGCCGCCCCGGGCGATATATTCCTGAATATCTTCAGGATCAAGATGTCCGGCGTTTTTCAAAACCACCTTTTCCTGCTTGGTAAAAAACGGCAAATCCAAAGACAAAACATATTTATCCAGAAATTCGGGAACCTCAAAAGCCTCGCCTTCCGAAAGTTTCAGTGCCGGAGCCACATGTTCCGAAATAATCAGCCGCGCCGCCATCGGTTCCACGCGCTTATAAAGGACGTCTTTCTGCCCTTTGATTTCCACCCGGATAAGCGGCCCCTGGGCGCATAACCCCATACAGCCGGTTGCCACGATTCGAACTTTGTCTTCGATTCCGTGGTCGACGACCGCTTGTTTCAGCAGCTCGATAATGTCATCGCTCCCCGAAGATTTGCAGCCGGTAGAATGACAGCAATAAATGCTGCACTCAAAAGCATCTATTTCGGCCAGTTTGTTTTTGGCAATCTCATGAATGTCAAACCTCTTATCTATATCTGCAGCGGCCATGGCTATTCCTCCTCGCTAAGCTTATTTTTCCATTCTTCCAGAATACCCCTGACGTCCGTCGGCGTAACTCTTCCGTACGTTTTGCCGTTAACCACGCAGACCGGAGCCAGACCGCAGCACCCGACGCAGCGCACGCATTGCAGGTGAAACATTTTGTCTGCCGTGCTTTCGCCCTCTTTGATGCCCAGTTCTTTCTTAAATTCCTCCAGCACCTTGTCGTTGCCTTTCAGATAGCAGGCGGTTCCCGTACAAACCGAAATCACCGCTTTGCCGGGAGCATCCAGCTTGAAAAAATTGTAAAACGTCAGCACTTCATAGATTCGCGCCAGCGGAATCCCCATGCCTTCGGCAATGTCTTTGGCGTCTTCCCAGGGAACATACCCTTTGACACCCTGAATTTCATGCAGGGCCATAATCAGCGACCCGCGTTTTTTGCGCCATTTGGCCGCAACCTGTGACGCAACGGAATCTTCAGCCATTTTGTTTCCTTTCTTTTCAGGCTCTGACGACAGAACCTTGTTTACGTTGTCTTTCAATAAAATAAATGATATTCGTAAATAAAATCTTATTCAAGCAAATTTCCCGGAAAATCAATCCCGAAGGGGAAAAAGAAGACTTTATCCAGAAAATTCAGAAAAATTTGCGTTTTTTTGAAAAATTTTGTTTCTAAATAAGATATTTTGAGTATAATTACCCGCATGAAAAAACTGAACATCTACATCGCCCGGCAAATCACCGTCGGTTTTTTGCTGGTTTCTTTTTCGCTGATGTCAATCATCTGGCTGACACAGTCGTTGCGCTTTGTGGAATTGATAACCAACAAGGGCATCGGCTTGGGCATTTTTGTTCAAATGACGTCGCTGTTAATGCCGCGGATATTTACCATTTTATCCCCTATTTCGCTGTTTGCGGCAATTTTGTTTGTCTACAACCGGATGCTTTCCGACCGGGAACTGATTGTGATGAAAGCCGCCGGCATCAGCCCCTGGCAAAACGCCAAGCCGGCAATATTCATCGGGTTTTTGCTATGCCTTTTCAACGTTTATAATATGAACATTCTTACCCCGAATTCCGAAAATCACTTCAAAGATTTGCAATGGCAGGTCAAAAACGATGTCTCCCACCTGATGTTCCGCGAAGGAGAATTTACCACCCTGCAAAATAACCTGACGGTTTTCATTACCACTCATAATCCCGACGGATCCGTCGGCGGCATTCTGATTAACGATGAGCGGACCCCAAATCTCAAATCAACAATTTCTGCGGAACTCGGCCGCATTATTTATACGGACAAAGGCCCCCGGATTATTCTGGTCAACGGCAGCCGGCAGGAAATCAACAAAACCAACCATCAGTTCACCTCTGTCACTTTTGACCGTTATTCCGTTGATTTTGGCGCCAAAGAAACCAAGGCCCGCAAAGAAGCCGGCGTCCGGGAAAAGAGCATGTTGGAGCTGATGACCGCCGCCTCAAATCCCGAATTGACGCCTAAAGAAGTCAATCGCTGGATTGTCGAAGGCAACAAACGCATCACCACGCCCCTGCTCAATGTTGTCTTTGCCCTATTGGCCTGCACCGGTCTGCTCATCGGCAATTTCAACCGCCGCGGCCAAATCAAAATCGTCTCAATGTCTGTTGGCAGTATGGTTGCCGTTCAGGCTTTGGACTTGGCTTTCGGCAATCTTGCCGCCAAAAACCTTTATTGGCTGCCGCTGCTCTATCTGAACCTGTTCTTGCCTTTCTGCGGATGTGTTTACCTGCTTCACTGTTACCATCCCGGCTTCTCTCTGATTAAAAAGAAAAGAAATAACCCGAACGGAGAGCAGAATGCCTAAATATCGTCTTCTGCCTCTGTTTACTTTCTTCTGTGCGGCACTGACATCTTTATCGGCAATAGCCAAAACTACGGTTAAAGACGAAACGGATACCCGGATTACCAACGTTTCCACCGGTCGGATTCATGACCGGACCCCGTCGCTGAACCTGACGGAAGCCGTCATGCCGAAGCCGGAACAAGACGAAGAAAATCCCGACATTTATTTCAGCGCCGACGAAGTTGAAAACAATCAGGAACTCAGCACTGTAACCGCCATCGGCAATGTTGAAATCATCCGCAACAACCTGACCCTTAAAGCCGACAAAGTTATTTACAATCAGAAAGAAGACATTGTGACGGCAGTCGGAAATGTTGTTCTGGTTGAAGAAGACGGCAATGTCGTCTTTTCGGATTATGTCGAACTGACCGACGAAATGACCCAGGGCGAAATGAAAAACATCAAGGTCATTCTGGTCGATAAAAGCCGGGTTGCCGCCAGCACGTTCCGCCGGGGAGAAAAAGACAAAAAAATCATGACCAACGTCGTTTACTCTCCTTGCGACGTCTGCAGCCAGGAAAGCAGCCCTTTATGGCAGATAAAAGCCCGCAAAGTAGAGCACAACGCCGAAACCAAAGATGTCAATTACCAAAACGCAACGCTTGAAATAAAAGGTGTTCCCGTTTTTTACACGCCTTTCCTTTCCCACCCGGATCCGACGGTCAAACGGCGCTCAGGTTTTCTGTTTCCCAAAATATCTTCAAACTCATATTTGGGGGGCGCAATCCAACCCAAATACTTCTGGAACATCTCCGACCACGAAGATTTGCTGTTAGATCCGATTTTCAGCAGTGACAAAGGCATCGTTGCCAGCGGCGGATACAACAAATTCTTTTACAACGGCAACATCAGCGCCACCGGAACCTATCTCCGCGACCCGGACACCAAAGAAACCCGCGGTAATTTAATATTAAACGGACGATATGAACTGAACGATTATTGGGTTGCCGACACCAGCATCAACTATGCCTCTGACAGCGCTTATCTGAAAGATTTATCGCTTCCTCAAAAAGACGACGCCTGGCTGACCTCGCGCGTTGCCCTGCAAGGATTTGACAACCGCAATTACGCCTCTTTGGAAGCCTACCATTATAACCTCATCAGCTATAACCTCCGCAATCTGGACAAACCTCTGGTCCTCCCGCTGTTTAATTACGAAAACATCAGTTCTCCCGACGCTTACGGCGCCTATACCAAAACCAGCTTGGGCTTTGCTTCGGTTTCCCGCGATGAATCGAGTTCAACTCAGCGCATGACCATGATTAATTCATGGAACCTGCCTTATACCAGCCCCTATGGCGAAAAATACCTGTTGGCCGCCTCGGTAAAATCCGACTTATATTATGTAGACGACTATGTATATGACGGAAACAGCCCCTATGACGGAACCGTCGGCCGTATTTTTCCTCAAATTGGTTTGGAATGGCGTTTGCCGTTTATCAGGGCAACCGAAAACTCCCGCCAGATTTTAGAACCGATAATCGTCGGCGTGCTGGCACCTGACCAGGACAACAAACCCGAAAAAATTCCCAATGAAGACAGCCAGGACGTTGAATTAACCGATACCAATATTTTAGATTTGAATCGCTACGCCGGATATGACCGCAATGATACCGGCAGCCGCATCAGTTATGGCGTCAACTGGAGCGCTTACGGCAATCAAACCGGCCGAACCTCAATTTTCCTGGCCCAAAGTTACGAATTTGACAAAAACGAAAGTTTCTCGATTGCCGATGATCAGGACGGACATTTAAGCGATTACGTCGGCCGCATTTATGCTGCCCCCAGCCCGTACTTTGACCTCAACTACCGTTTTAAGCTTGATAAAAGCGATTTTGACATTAACTTTAGTGAACTGGGAGCTTCCGCCGGAGCGGACATTTTAAATGCTTATGTTTCATACATTTATTTTCCGCCCAGCAATAACTCGTCTTCATTGGACTACAATCGCGAACGCAAAGAATTGTTCTCGATATTGAACGTCAAACTGACCCGCAACTGGTCTGCCAGCATTTATAACCGGCAGGACCTGACTGACGGCGGCGGTTCTTTGGAACACGGCGGCAGCCTGACTTACGAAGATGACTGTTCCATCTTCAGTTTCCAGATACGGCAGGATGATTCCAGCGATCCGGAATACGAGGGCGATTTTGAAATAACCTTCAACTTCTTCCTCAAAACGCTGGGCGGTGCGGGAAACTAACGTTATTTTACTGAAAGGAGCTAACATGAAAAACTTTTTGAGCGGACTGTGTTCTCTGATTGCCGTCAGTTTTTGTCTTGTTTCGCAAGCCTCGGCGGCCACGCTCAAAATCGTGGCCCTGGTAAACGGAGAAATTATTTCTTCGGAAGACATCCAAAATCGCGTCAACGCGTTTTTAATGACAACCGGTATTCCTTATAATGCCCAAACCCGCAGCATGATAAACCAGCGTGTCCTCAATGCCGCCGTAGATGAAAAAATCAAATTGCAGGAAGCGGCTAAAAACAACATTGAAGTCTCGGAAGAAGAAATCGGCGCACAGCTTCGCCAGTTTGAAAAATCCCGCAATATTCCCATGGGACAGCTTAATACTTTGCTCCGACAGGCAGGAGTCAGTCGAGATACGATTGAAGAACAGATGAAATCGGACATTGCCTGGGTTCGTCTGGTGCGCAAAAAATCCTATGCTGAAGGCTCGCTGACCCAAAAAGAGATAGAAAAAGCCATGCAGGAAGCCAAATCTGATTTAACAACGCCCAAATATCAGGTTTCGGAAATTTTTATCCGCAAAGACCATGCCCGCAACTTATCCGACTTGGTTTACAACCTGCGCCACGATCCCCGATTCGAACTTTATGCCATGCAGTTTTCGGAAAGCCCGAGCGCGGCCAACGGCGGAAATCTGGGCTGGGTTAACTCGGGAAAATTGGCTTCTGCTCTGGAAAGCGCCCTCAAAAAAATGAAGCCGGGAGAAATCAGCGAACCGATATCTGTCGGAGACGGATACTATATCTTAAAACTGCAAAAAACTTTTGATCCCGAAAAAGACAAACCGGAGCTTCCGAGCGAAAACGAAATACGCGTTTTTCTCCAAAACCAGAAAATGGAAGCAATTTCAAAAAAACTTCTCCAGGACCTGCGTCAACAGGCCGTCATAGAAATCCGGAGCTGACATGAACAACCTGACTGCGGCGCTTGAAAAGCTTCCGTCTCTGCGGCTGACCGTGGAAGCACATGGTTTAATGGCCAAAAAAGCCCTGGGACAGAACTTCCTGTTAGATCGCAACATTACCGACAAAATAATCCGAACAACCCTGCAGCGGCAGGAACTGAAAGATTTTTCCGGATCAAATCTCATCGAAATAGGTCCGGGACCGGGCGGACTGACCCGTTCGGCCCTAAGCGCCAATCCGGATTCAATGACCGTAATAGAAATGGATGAGCGTTGTATTGCCATTATGGAAGAAATCCGTGAAAAGACAGGAAATCGCCTGCATATTATTAACGGAGACGCGTTGAAAACGGATTTTGCCGCTTTTCCGGAAAAACCCAAGCATATCATATCCAATCTGCCGTACAACATTTCCGTCCCCCTGCTTACCGGCTGGCTGTATCAAATTACCGAATATCAAAGTCTGACCCTGATGTTTCAAAAAGAAGTCGCCGACCGTATTTTGGCACCGACCGGCTGCAAAGATTATGGCCGAATTTCCATCCTCGCCCAACTTCAGTGCAAAATCGAACGGCTGCTTGACCTTAGTCCCGATTGTTTTGTGCCTGCCCCCAAAATATGGTCCAGCGTCTTGCTGTTTCGTCCCGCGGAAAATCCCCTGCCTCCGCAACAGTTAAAAAAAATCGAACACCTGACAGCCATGACTTTCGGCCAGCGCCGTAAAATGATTCGCCAAAGCCTCAAATCCGTTCCCGAACTGGAAGAAAAATGTACCAAAATCGGCGTTGAAACCTCTTGGCGGCCGGAACAAATAACCCCCGAACAATTTCAAAAACTCGCCAACCTTCTGTAAAAATCTTAACTTCGCGCACATATTTTTTGACAAAAAAAACATTTTTCTGTTGATTTTTTCTGCAAGAGATGTTATTGATGTTTACATCATAAAAGTAATTTTTATGTTTAATTTTTTTAAATTCATTGTTTATGGAAACAAAAAACAAAACCCAAAAAGGAGAGTTTATTAAATTTGTTCAAAACATGCTGGCCAACTGCGGAATACAGATGACCTCCGAAGATTTGGCTCGCCGAACAATCGGAACCCCCGAAGACTTTATGCGGCCTCTGTTGATAGAAGTTGTCAAAGACTTTCAGGAAAAAACCGGTATTGTTCTCCTCTCGCAGGAAGAACAACCGCTGAAATGGCTTCCGCCTTTTATCACAATGGGAATGATTGACGACGAATTTTCGGAAGGCTGCCCCCGGATTGATGAAATTCGAGAAAGAATAAAAGCCGCCAAAATGCCGAAAGTAGCCATTCGCCTTGATAATCTCCGCCCGACGGTTGCAAAAAAATATGCGGCCTATTGTGGACTGGCCCAAGATGAAAGTTTTGAACAACGGAAAGTCATGGAATGTTATTCCAAAGATTTTCCGGGAACAAAAGACTGGCGGAGCCCTATTTTTGACGTCGAAGATGATGTCATAAAAAAAGGCGCGACCGGAACGCTCCAAAAAGACGGAACCTATCTCGGCTGGATAACACCCGAAACCACCGTCGCCGAACTCTTGGATGTTTTCCAAGACTGTTTCGGAAAATAATTATAAAAACCTTTTTAAAGAAGAGAGCCGCAACGGCTCTCTTTTCTTATATCGGAAAATCATTTTTTTCTGGAAGCCAGCGGATGATTTGCAAAAACTTTCCGCGCCGTATCTTCTGATAAAATATGCGTATAAATCTCCGTTGTTCCGATTTCGGAATGTCCCAGCATCTGCTGGATGGAGCGCAAATCGACATCATGCTGCAGCAAATGCGTCGCAAAAGAATGACGCATCACATGCGGGGAAACCTTTTCCGGACTGATTCCGGCCTTTACCGCCAATGTTTTAAGATGCTTAAAAAAAGCATTTCTCGTTAAATGTCCGAGCTTGGATTTTTTCGAAGGAAACAGCCAAATTGATTTACGGCCGCGGATATACTCCTCCCGTCGCGGCAAATAAGACGCCACCGCCTTCAAAGCCTCATCCGCAACCGGAATCAATCGTTCTTTATTGCCTTTGCCCCGGACCAGAATATGCTTCTTATCAAAATTAATGCAGTTTTCCGGCAACGAAACCAACTCCGAAACCCGCAATCCGCAGGCATACATCAGCGTCAGCATAACGGTCATGCGCAGCCCTTCGGAACTCTTATCCTCTTCCGCCGCGGCAATCAACCGGGCCGTTTCATCCGCCGTCAAAAATTTCGGAAGTGTTTTCTCCTGTTTCGGAGCCAGAATATCTGCTGCCGGATTGCGTGAAATTTCTTTTTCAATAAACAAAAACCTAAAAAAATCCTTTAAGGCCGAAAGCTTCCGGGCAACTGACTTCGGCGCATAATTCCGGCGGCCCAGCTCCTGAATATATGCCGCAATATCATCGGCTGTTAAAACTTCCGGACGCTTCTCCGCACACCAGACTTCAAACTGCTGCAAATCAGACTCATAAGCGGACAAAGTATTTTCCGATGCGCCGGTTTCAGCCGCCATCATATCCAAAAAATCATAAATTTGCGTTTGAAAGGCCATTACAATTGAACCGGAATATTTTCCTCCACATGCTCAACCTGCATCGGCACCTCATGCATTACCACAAAGGCAACCGCTGCCAAAACAAGCAGACCGATAATATAATAAATCGCATTGGATTTCTTCTGTCTCATAATCACACTCCCCTAAAAAATGATTGCGAAAAACTGACGTTACGCTATATTTAACATAACAAGTTTGAAAGATAGATTAACACAAAACGGCAAAATGATAAATAAGATTGATAAAATAATTCTTCTGGTCGGATTAATGGGCAGCGGCAAGACCAGCGTCGGCAAACGTCTTGCCAAAAAACTGGATTTGCCCTTTGTCGATGGGGATCAGGAAGTCGAAAAAGCAGCCGGGCTGTCTCTGATTGACGTGTTGAAATGCTTTGGAGAAGAAGAATACCGCGCGGGAGAAGCCCGGGTAATGAAACGCCTGCTGCAAAGCGCGCCCTGCGTTTTAGCATCCGGCGGCGGCTCCTTTGTTGCCGAACAAACCCGTGAATATGCCCGGCAAAACGCTATCACCATCTGGCTTAAAGCAGACATAGACGTTCTTTACCACCGCACGGCCAGACGCAAACACCGTCCGTTTCTCCGTGCCGGAGATGACCAGCTTAAAAACAAACTGGAAAAATACATCCATGATGAATATCCCTATTATTCGGAAGCGGATATCATCGTCGAAACCAAAGAAGAACAGGTTGACATCACCGTCAACCGCGTTATTAACGCCATTCAAAACTTTCTGACAAAGGATACGCCATGATTGAAGCTGTCGTCATCAGCGGAATAATCTTTCTTTCTCTCGGTCTGCTGCTGGGAAGGCTGGGTCGCCTCCGTTCCCGGAAAGAAACACCCGCTGAAGACGAACTTTCGGAAGAAGTAAGAGACGTCCTTTCGCAATGCAGCGATAAAGATGCCGGCCAGGAAAAAGCCATGCTCAAAAGTATCCTTGACCTTACCGACGTAACGGTTTATGACGTCATGAATCACCGCAAAAACCTCTTTGCACTGGACATTGACACGCCGGTGGAACAAATCCTCGAAAAAGTCAAAAACAGTCCCTTTTCAAGAATTCCCCTCTACCGTAACCGCCCCGAAAACATCGTCGGCGTTATCAGGGTCAAAACTTTGTTTCGGGAAATCATCGAACAGCATAACAATTTTCAAAACATCAAAATCGAAAATATAATGACCAAACCATGGTTTATTCCCGACAACACAACGTTAATGCAGCAACTGCAGCTGTTTCGCGCCCGCCGGGAACATTTTGCCATTGTCGTCGACGAATACGGTGTCTTGCAGGGTATTGTCACTCTTGAAGATATTTTGGAAGAAATTGTCGGCGACATCAACGACGAAAGCGATATTCAAAATCTTGACACCATGGGCATCCGCAAACTCACCGAGAACAGCTGGCTGGTAGACGGTCAGGTCCCCATCCGCGACATCAATCGCAAATTCGGCTGGAATTTAAATGACGAAAATGCCGTTACCGTCGCCGGATATTTGCTGGACATGACACAATCCATTCCTGAACAGGGACAAAAATTTATTTTTGAAGGATTTCAGTTTGAAATTGTCAAACGCAACAAAAACCAACTCAATCAGATAAAAATTACCCTGCTTTGCACCGATGGCGCACATCAGACAAACTAAGCTTTTAAAGCCCCGATTAAAGAAATCGAAGAAATCGTATCGCCCATCCCGACTAACGTCAGAGGCTTTTCGACCAACAGGGTCGGAACGGCTATGACATCATAAGCATCATACTGTCCGATTCCCGTATCGCCCAAGGCCCGGCTTCCGGCATAACCGGCTAAGTT
This sequence comes from uncultured Alphaproteobacteria bacterium, assembly GCA_944389095.1. Classification (GTDB taxonomy): domain Bacteria; phylum Pseudomonadota; class Alphaproteobacteria; order RF32; family CAG-239; genus CAZU01. Next base: position 74,197 of record CALXLC010000052.1, on the reverse strand, counting down.
GTCAAGCTCCCGCAAACCGATTTCACAAGGTTTAATCCCTTTGGCCCACATCAAATTCCGCACCTCATTGATATGCCCGGTGCCGGCCTTGCTGGCGGCTACCGTCGCGGCCAGACACATACCGTGCAGATTCTGCTCAGGCGTAATCGGAAAGCCCTTATCCTGAATCGTCAGATACAGCCCGAACATATGCAGCTGAATCCGCCGGCAGCCGACTTTCTTTTTAATCCGCAACACGGCGTCAAACAAGTTGGTTGCCGAAGGATTTCTGTCACAAATATCAGCCAGCTCTCCTTCATCGATAACCCGCAAAACATCACAGGTTTCTCTCTCATTCAATCCTATGGAATCCGCCTGAGAAGCGATAATGTCAACAATAGCCTTCCTCACCGCGGTATCCTGGGTAGAAGCAACTTCCAAATGAACCAGAGTCCCTTTTTCCTGCCAACTCTTAACAAGCGGCAGACTGTCCCGCACCAGACGAACACCGTCGCCTTCCGAAGTCAAAGCATGATATCCGGACAAAACGACGACTTCAACCGGATGCCGGTCAAGATATTTTACAAAATTTGCATCCATCACCAGATTAAAATTCAGCGGATCATACGTGGCAATAAACCGGTTTGATTTCGGACAAACCACCCGGTGACCGCCAACGTCAAAAACATCGCCTTTATCAAATTCTATAATCCAGTGAATCAGCGGAACATCTTCTTTACGGTCTATCTGATAAGCCGGCATCAGCCGACCGGTTTCATCAAAAGATTGCAGATTGTCAAGCTTCAAAAACTGTTCGGCCTGCGCTTTGGGCAAAGAATTACAATGATCCACCACTTTCTGCACGCCGCATACGGCCAATGCATTTGCCACAATACCGCCCTGACCGCCCATCTGCATCCGGTCAAAACCAAGATGCTGCTGCATCCAGTCAAAAACAGCCTTGTCTTTAACCAGCCACTCTTCGGCAATTCCCTTGGAAAAACAACGAAAAGCCCCTTTAACGACGTCTGCCGGACTCAATATTTCCGACCGCTCAGGAAAACTCAGACTATCCCAGTCAAGACCTAACGCATCGGCAATCTCGGCCAACCGGGCGCCGCTGATTTTGACAACAGCGTCAATATTAGTATTAAACGCCGTTGCCGCCGAAACAACATTGCGCATTTTTTCTAGAGTTTCGTCTGCGGCATCATACCGTTCGTCCCAATAATCGGCACTGCTCATCTTATTCATCCTTTAATTTGCTTTTTTCAAAAAATTAACCTTCATCATAGCAAGCGAACTGGCGGAAATTCTTGAAACGGCGCTGTAAAAATCAAGACGCGCCTGAACTTTGTCCTTCCATGCCAGCAAATCCGGATTTTTCAAAAGCTCGTTTCCTGCCGGATTCTCAAGCGCTTGCAATGCCTCTTTGAAAGCACCGCGCTCAACGGCATCCTTGGCGCGTTTCAGGTCGGCATTGGCAGCCAAATTGTCATATTCGGCATTTTTGCGTTTAATCTTGACGATTTCGTTAATTTTGGCATTCAGACGGTCTTTCCAGGTCTTTTCAAAAGATTCCTTCTGAACCTTCATCAACTTGCGATAAACGGCATTAAAATCTTTTTGGAGGGTTTCTGTTGACGCAATACCCTCTGCGGCATATTTGTTCATGACGGCAAATTGCTCCGCAAACTTAGTGTTATCCGCGGAAATCTGCTCTAAAACTTCCATTTCATACTCATAGTTTCCGCCTCTTTCCGCGCTGTCTTTCACCAGCATCACGGCCGTCAGAATCAAGGCGCCCTCTTCCGAAACCTGAGCCATCTTGTCCAACCGCTGCTCAGCCTTATCCATCCGGGTAACCACACCGAGAACCGTTGCCACATCGGCCTTTGAATCAATAACGTTAAGATTAGTCTTTTCTATCGCCGCTATCTTTTCTTTCATTGCGGCCAGTTCCTCGTCCGCCACCGGATTCTGCCGCCGATTCGCTATCATCGCCAGCTGGTTCTGCAAAGATTGCAGTCTGCTCTCCAAAAGATTTATCTGTTTCTGATAAATATCTTCTTGTTTCTCAGAGGAAAAAGAAGACAGAGAGCTTTTAATCTGCGTTACAATCTGCGGATTCCGCCATAAACCGTAAGCGGCCAAAACCACCACCGCCACCAGCGTAATGCGCCGCAGGCTCGTTGCCAGCCGATGATTTGAGGATGACTGTGAAGGCTGAGGTGTTTCCGCCGTTTCTTTTTCCTGAGTTTTGACCATTTTTTAGATTCCTTTACACAGTAAATTCTTGGCATTAAACTTTTTATAGTGTATATAATATTCTCAAAACTGCAATAAATATATGCACAAAATTAAAAAGAGGCAATATGATAGTTCTTGGCATTGAGAGCAGCTGCGATGAAACGGCCGCGGCTCTTGTAAACGATAAGCGCGAAATTTTAGGTGAATGCGTTTTGACCCAGATGGAGCACAAAACTTACGGCGGTGTCGTTCCCGAAATCGCCGCCCGGTCGCATCTGGAACATATCGACGACATTCTTGAGGAGACCTTCAAAAAAGCAGGTCTTCATCCGCAGGATATTGATGCTGTTGCCGCCGCTGCCGGCCCCGGCCTCATCGGCGGTGTCGTCGTCGGTGTGATGGCCGCAAAGGCGCTCAGTCTGGCTCTCGGAAAACCGTTTATCGCTGTCAATCATCTGGAAGGCCATGCTCTGGCCGCCCGCCTGACCGACAACGTCGAATATCCATACCTGCTCTTGCTGGTGTCCGGCGGACACTGTCAGATTTTAATAGTCAAGGGCGTCGGCGACTTTGAACGTCTGGGCACAACCATTGACGATGCCGCCGGCGAAGCTTTTGATAAGGTCGCCAAAATGCTCGGCCTCGGCTATCCCGGCGGACCGATAATAGAGAGAATGGCCGAACTCGGCGATGAAAACCGCTTTATTCTGCCGCGGCCGCTGCGCAATTCCGGCGACTGCAATCTGTCCTTTTCCGGACTGAAAACCGCTGTACGCAAAATCATCGAATCTTATGCGCCGAATGACAATATCGAACACGCCATTTTGCAGAAACATGACGTTTGCGACATTTGCGCTTCCTTTCAGTTAGCCGTAACCGACAGCCTGATTTATAAGCTGCAGAAAGCGATTGTCATTTTCAAAACCCGTTACCCGCAGGGAAAAGATTTGGTCGTTTCCGGCGGGGTTGCCGCCAATACTTATCTCCGCGGCAAACTGCAGCAGCTGGCCGATTTGGAAGGTCTGAACTTTGCCGCCCCGCCCGTCAAATATTGCACGGACAACGGCGTTATGATTGCCTGGGCCGGTATGGAACGGGCTTTAAAAGGACTTCATAACAGTTTGGACTTCAAACCGCGGCCGCGCTGGCCCCTTGACGAAAATGCGCCCAAAGCGGCCGGAGCCGGAGGAGTCAAAGCATGAGAAGCATAAAAGAAATCTGCAAAATTTTAGATGTTTTTAAAGCCAAAGACGCCAACCCCGGAACCGAACTGGAATACAAAAACGCCTTTACCCTGCTCGTCGCCATTGTCCTGTCTGCGCAAAGCACGGACAAAGGCGTCAACAAAGCAACCAAAGAATTATTCAAAATCGCCGACACACCGCAAAAAATGTATAATCTGGGACTTGAAAAGCTTAAGGAATACATCAAGACCATCGGTCTGTACAACAACAAGGCCAAAAACATCCTGGCCCTCAGCGAAAAATTAATAAAAGAATACGCCGGAGAAGTACCGCATGACCGGAAGTCTCTGGAAGAACTGCCCGGTGTCGGCAGAAAAACCGCCAATGTCATCCTCAACGTCTGGTGGAACGAACCGACCGTTGCCGTCGATACCCATGTGCTGCGCCTGGCCGAACGTTTGGAGCTCAGCGACGGTAAAACCCCGTTAAGCGTCGAAGCGGATCTGAACCGCCTTCCCGATGATTACAAGCGCCACATCAATCATTGGCTGGTTCTGTTTGGCCGCTATATTTGCAAAGCCCAAAAACCAGCCTGCGGCGAATGTCCGGTCGCCGGATTTTGTCGCAGTCCGGATAAACGGATTTAAATATATTTAATAGCCATAAAACCGCCGATAAGCAAAATCAAAAACAATACCGATAAAATGCCGAGATTTTTCTCAATAAAATCCTTCATCGGTTCACCGAACTTTTTAAGCAGCCAGGCAACCAGATAAAACCGCATGCCGCGTGCAACCACCGAAGCCACGGTAAAGGTTATCAAATCAAGATGAACCACCCCGCTGGCAATCGTAATGACCTTATACGGAAAAGGCGTAATTCCGGCGCCGAAAACTATCCAGGCCCCCCATTCGTGATAATAATCCTTAAACACGTCAAACTGCTGCATATAACCGTAAAAATCTAAAATCGGACGAGCAATCAAATCAAAGGCAAAAACGCCTATACCATAACCGAAATACCCGCCAAGCACGCTTGAAACAGTACAAACGCCGGCAATCGTCCAAGCCTTTTTCGGCATTGCCAGCACCATGGGGATTAACATCACGTCCGGCGGAATAGGAAAGAAAGAACTTTCAATAAACGAGACCGCCGCCAAAAAAAACAAGGCGTTCGGCCGGCTGGCCAAATCCAGCATGTAATCATAAACCGCTTTTACAAAAAGATTAAAACGATTGCGCAAGACACCGACGATTCCCATTTTCTAATCCCCAAAAAACAACTCAAATCAAGCATATAAGATTAATCGGCTTCTGCAACCGAATATTCCCGCTTATCCCAATCCTTTAATGATGACCGCAGTGGCAGTGATGATGTCCGCAGCAGCAGGAAGACGTCTGCCCGGTCTGTTGCTTTTTATAAGCCTCCCAGGTATTTTCCAGCAACATGGCCACGGTCATCGGTCCGACACCGCCCGGCACCGGTGTAATAAACCCCGCGTTTTCTTTAACCGTGTCAAAATCAACATCACCGCACAATTTTCCGTTTTCGTCACGGTTAATCCCAACGTCAATAACGGCGGCTCCCGGTTTTATCCAATCTTTTTGAACCATTTTCGGACAACCGCAGGCCGCTATCAAAATATCGGCCGTCCGGGAAATTTTCGGAAGATCCTGCGTCTTGCTGTGGCAAACCGTCACCGTGCAGTCCCGATTAAGCAGCAACAGAGCCAACGGCCGCCCGACAATATTGGAGCGTCCGATAATCACGGCATGTTTTCCCCGCAAATCACCGCAGTATTTATCTAACAGCCGGATAATGCCCTTTGGCGTTGCCGCCAAGACAGCCCCGGATTCCTTCAAAGCCGTTTTGCCGATATTGAGCGCGCCGAAACCGTCAACATCCTTATCCGGGCTGATTGCTTCCAGAATTTTCTGCGGATTAATCTGCTTGGGCAGCGGTTGTTGAACAATAATGCCGTTAATATGCGGATTATCATTAAGCTCGGCCACGCTCTCCAGCAAAGCGTTTTCGCCGATACTCCCGGCAAATTCCAAAATCTCGCAACCGATTCCGACTTCCTCCGCCGCCTTTTTCTTATTGCGGACATAAACGCGGCCGGCATCGTCGTCGCCGACCCGCACCACGGACAAAACCGGCATATCTTCACCGTCAAAAGCCTCTATTTGTTGCTTGAGAGAAGCTCTTATTTCAGCAGCCGTTTGTTTTCCGTCAATAATTTCCGCACCCATTTATTCCTCCGTTACGACCGTTTTTATTTTTTCGGCCAGAACACCGGCATCTCCGGTTATTTTGATTTTTTTGCACCGGTCGGTTTCTCCGCCGACAATTTCAAAAACCGATTTGGGCTCTTTCAAAAGCCGGCTTAAGAATTTGATTAACTCCTGATTGGCCCTTCCTTTTTCCGGAACACTGACAACATTGATTTTCAAAAACAGCGTCCCGTCTGCCGCCGCAAAAACACCGTTTATCTTACAACAAGAAGAGTTAGGCGTAAGCCTAACTCTTAAAATGATTCCCGTTTGATTTTTATCAAAAAACAAAACTTACACCAGCAGCGCGCTCAGCCGCAGAATCAACCGGCTCACAAACAACAACGCTAACAGCAGGATAAACGGAGAAAAATCAAAACCCGAAAACGGCGGAATTTTTTCGCCGATTTTCTTATAAACCGGAACCGTCAGTTTATCCAAAACTTCAACCGTCTTCTGAGCATATTTGTTGGAAGGCTCCAAAACTTTAAAATGAATCAGCCAGTATAAAACTATCTGAACCACGACAATTTTAAAATAAATATCAACCAGCAGGCCGATAATATACAAAAACGGTTCAAATATTGCACCCATTAATTTGTCTCCTAATTATAAATAAAATCTGATTTGCAAATACAATAATTCAGTTGCTGAAATCTGTCAACAAAATCATTAAAACTACGCATAGCTCCGTTGCCGCCCGTTAAGCCGCAGATACTCATCTTCCCTGAAACCGCGTATTTGCCGGCCCCGTTCCCGCAGATGTTCCGCATACAAATCTTTATCACTCGTCTTTTCGGAATGTTCCGCCTCAAGCGCCTCCTTGCTTTTGCCCATGCGATACCCTTTGCTTATCAAATCCCTGATGTTTAGCCGGCGCTCTCTGATTTGAGCCAGCCGTTCCCGGGCATCGCCTGCATTTATGGCTCCGGGACGAATTGCGTCAACCCGCTCGGCAAAACGGCCTTCCAATTCATACGCATAAACACCTGCTCTCATCATCATATAGGCCGCATGCTCGGCCTGTTTCTGCAGGCGCTGTTCTTCCCGCTCTTTTTCCGCCTGATTCTGCAGTTGCGCCGACCGGTTGGCTTCTTGAATGGCTGTGCGGATACGCCGCAGCTCTCTCAATTTGAAACGCATAAAATACAGTTGTTCCTGAGCTCGTTCTTTATAATACCCTTTGCCGTGAATGGCCGCGGACATATACAGGCTCATCACCAGTTTCATTTCCGTTTCCCGATCATCCAGAAAAGCGGCAAAACCTCGCCCGGCGCTCAGTTCTTCATCGCTCACGCCGTTAACATGATAATCCGCCTCAATGGTCCGCTGAGAATTCACCCAGTCATAATATTCGGCTTTGGGATCTTCGCCGGCATACAGTTTTTGCAGGCTGTCAGCCAACATACAGTTAAGATCAAACACCGGCACTTCTTCGTTGCCGATACGCACCTTATTGCCCTCGACCTTGGCCAAACCTCTTTCTTCTATTCTTTCTTTTTGCGCAGCCAAAAAAGCTTCAGCATTATTCAGCAGCTTTTTCTTCGGTTCATGCTCCAACAAAGCTCTGACCGACAAATCTTTCTGGATTTGCTCCTCGTCGAGCCCGCTGTAAGTATTGTTCCGCTCTCTTTCCTCCCACGCCCGGGCATACTCCGTTTCAGAGTTTTCATAATCCCGCAGCGCATTTTCTTCCGTATAAGCCATTGTCAGCCTCTTTTGAATAAAGGTTACGCTTTTTCAAAAATAATTTTGCCTTCTTCAAGCCAGATAATCCTGTCTATAACCCACTGGCTGATTTGCTGTATCTTATCAAGCTCAACCCCCATAGCCTGCCCAATCCGACCGATAAGCATGGTTTCCGTTTCGGACAAATCTTTGTCGGCATTGGCCAGCATGCACATCTCTTTAATAAGCTCCAAAGCCTTGCGCCGATCGGAAATTTTTCCCGCTTCGGAGACAATTTCATCATCCGAGGCCGGTTCCAAAACTTTATTTAATTCTGCGGCATTAACACCGAAAATAACGGCCAGTTCTTTGATAAAACCGAGTTCGTCGTCATCAAGCACGCCGTCCGAAGCGGCCAAACGTTTCAAAACCTTCAAAAAAATTACTCTTTCTTCCGAAGATAATTCTTTCAGATAATCCATATCATTCTCCGTAAAAAACCGTGACATAAGCTGCTCCTTTTATAAGATGTATGATTATGTTAACAGAAAACTCAGCATTTTCAAGCCAAAACCGGAAAACACGGAGATTTTGTTCTCTTTCTGCCGCCGGGCTAAAAAATATTTGAAATTATAACCGCAATATCATAAACTGTAAGTTAGGTTAATAAATAAAAGTTACAGAGTATCCGGTGAAAAAATATTATATAAAAACTTTCGGCTGCCAGATGAATGTTTACGATTCGAACAGAATTGCCGCCGTTCTTCGTCAATTGGGCTATATGGAAGCGTCAACTCTCCGCAGTGCCGATTTGATTATCCTTAACACCTGCCACATCAGAGAAAAAGCGGCCGAAAAAGTTTTTTCGGACTTAGGCCGGATTGAACAAATAAAAGAAGAGCGTACCGCCCAGGGACTGGACACCGTCATCGGAGTTTGCGGCTGTGTCGTGCAGGCCGAAGACGAGCAAATAGCCAAACGGGCGCCCTATGTCGACTTTGCAACCGGTCCGCTGACCTACCACCGCCTGCCGGAAATTCTGACCAAAATCTCCCGCAAACGGGGAATAACCGCCATTGACACCGAATTTCCCGCCGAATCAAAATTTGATTTTCTGCCGGCCGGCAAATCTCAGGGCGGCTGTTCTTTTCTTGCCATTCAGGAAGGCTGCAACAATTTTTGCACTTATTGTGTTGTCCCCTATACCCGGGGGATAGAAACATCCCGCCCGGTGGAAGATGTTCTGAAAGAAGCCCGCCGGCTGGTTGACGAAGGAACTTTGGAAATCAACCTTCTCGGCCAGAATGTCAACTCTTATCACGGCGAAGATGCTTCCGGCAAAGAACGCAGTCTGGCATATCTTCTGCAGCGCCTGCATGAAATTGACGGACTGCGGCGCATCCGTTATACCACATCCTATCCCGCGGACGTAACCGATGAATTGATTGCCTGCCATCGCGATTTACCCAAACTGATGCCTTACCTCCATCTTCCGGTTCAATCAGGATCCGATTCGATTTTAAAAGCCATGAACCGCCGCCACACTGCCGGACAATATCTGGAGATTATCGGCAAATTAAAAGCCGCCAATCCGCGGCTTGGATTCTCGTCAGACTTTATCGTCGGCTTTCCCGGAGAAACCGACGCGGATTTTGAAGCCACGCTTAACCTGGTTCGGCAGGTCGGTTTCATTCAGGCCTTTTCATTCAAATATTCCCGCCGGGCAGGAACCCCCGCGGCCCTGATGCCCGGACAAATAGAAGAAAAGGTAAAAAAAGAGCGCCTCAATATTCTGCAAAACCTGTTATTTTCATACCAGTTAAAGTTTAATAAAGATTCGGTTGGTAAAATAATGCCCGTCTTGTTTGAAATAAAAGGACGCCACAAAGGCCAGCTCATCGGACGAACGCCTTACATGCAGAACCTGCATGCCGAACTTGACAACAACAATTTAAACCGCATCGTCTCCGTCAGAGTAACCGATGCAACGACAAACTCGCTTTCCGGCGTAATGGAAGGATAAAAAAATGGCTGAATTAAAATTTGAACTTTACAACAATACCTTGGTCCAACAGCTGGTCGGACCGCAGGACGTGCATTTGCGCCTGATAGAAAAAATCCTCGGTATCGAAATCAGTTCCTTCGGCAATCAAATGATTCTCAAAGGATCGGCCGAGGCCGTCGAACAAGGCAAACGGGCGATTGACGTCTTATATCACAAAGTCAGCCGCGGCATAGAAATCAACGAAGAAGAGGTCAAGGCCGCCTTGCGGATGAGCGGAGACAGCGCCGATTCTGCCGAAGCGCAAAATCTCAGCGACATCGTGTTAAAAACCAAAAAACGTCACATCTATCCCCGTTCGGCAACTCAGGCCGCTTACATTCAGGAAATGATGAAAAACGAACTTGTCTTTGGTCTGGGGCCTGCCGGTACCGGAAAAACCTATTTGGCCGTTGCCCTGGCCGTTTCCATGATGCTGGAAGGCCGGATTGACAAGATTATCCTGTCCCGTCCGGCCGTCGAAGCCGGAGAAAACCTTGGTTTTCTGCCCGGAGACTTAAAGGAAAAAGTCGACCCTTACCTGCGGCCGCTGTATGACGCACTGTATGAAATGCTTCCGGCCGAACAGGTTGACAAGAAAATAGCCGTCGGAGAAATTGAAATTGCGCCGCTGGCCTTCATGCGCGGACGCACCTTGTCTAACTCTTTTGTTATTCTGGATGAGGCCCAAAACACCACTCCCATGCAGATGAAAATGTTTTTGACGCGTCTGGGCGAAAATTCCCGCATGGTAGTCAATGGCGATCTCAGTCAGGTTGACCTGCCCCGCGGAACCATTTCCGGCCTCCGCGACGCATTAGATATTCTAAAAAACACGCCGGGCATCAGTTCCGTCCGTTTCAGTGCGGCCGACGTCGTCCGCCATGGACTGGTGGCCAAAATAGTTAAAGCCTACGAAGAAAGGAGCAAAAAAGAATACGGCGATGAATAACGCGCTCAATCTTATTATTGACGAACCTTTGTGGCTGACGGCACTTCAAGATGTTGCCGAAACGGCACAAGTCGTCTTTGACAAAACACTGGCATTTGCCGCGGCGGAAGGAAAACCTTCTTTTCTGAACCTGAAAAAACCGCTCAATATTAACCTTTCTCTCGGAAACGACACCGAAGTTCACCGGCTCAACCGTGATTTCCGCAACATGGATAAGCCTACCAATGTCTTATCTTTTGCGGCGGTTGATGACGATGATTTTGAAAATATGTTGAAGCAGGATGATGTCATTGAACTGGGTGACATCATCATTGCGCTTGAAACCATGCAGCGGGAAGCGGACGAAACCGGTATCTCGCTCCACAATCATTTTTGCCATTTACTGACCCACGGAATTCTGCACCTTTTGGGATTCGACCATCAGACAGATGAAGAGGCCGAAGAAATGGAAAGCCGCGAAATTGCGATTTTGCGGCAATTAAACATTAATAATCCTTATGAGGAGTAATCAATCCCATGCCCGAAGAAGCTTGTCCGTCGCACAATTTCTGCAGTTTCGTAAAAAATTTCTTCAACCGCAAACAACCGGAAACTGTCCGCGAAACAATCGAAGACCTGATTGAAGAAGCCAACATCAACGGCGAAGAACAGTTCAGCGAACACGAACAATTGCTGTTAAACAACATTCTCTGTTTACGGGACAAAAAATGCAGCAGCGCCATGGTTCCCCGGGCGGATATTGTCGGTTTTCCCAAAGACGGCAGCCTTGTTGATTTGGCCGAACTGATGATAACCCGCGGCCACTCGCGAATTCCCATTTACGGAGAATCTCTGGACGACATTATCGGCATTGTCCATGTAATTGACCTTGTCAAATGCCTGCTTAAAGGCAAGACGGACACCAAAGTCAGCGATATTGTCACATCAAACGTCAAATTCGTTTCGCCGTCAATGAGAGTTCTTGATTTGCTTCGCGACATGCAGCTCAACAAAGTCCATATGGCCATGGTAATTGACGAATACGGCGGCATAGACGGCCTGGTCACCATTGAAGACCTACTGGAAGAAATTGTCGGCGACATTGAAGACGAATACGATTTGGAAGAAGATCCTTTGATTTCCTGCGAAGAAAACGGCACGATTATCGCCGACGCCAAAGCCGAACTTTCCGAAATCAAAGAAATAGCAAACCTTGACCTGACACCGCAGGACGCCGAAGAAAATCTCGAAATAGATACTTTGGGCGGGTTGGTTTTCCATCTTGCCCAGCGAATTCCCAATCGCGGTGAAATTATTGAAGGACCGGCAGGTATCAAATTCCGCATTTTGGAAGTGGATCCCCGTCGTATCAAAAAAATCATGATTTGCCCGTCGGTTGAAGAAACATCAGAAAAAGACAATGCTTAATTATCTCCGAAAACATTCCTGCACGACGGCTTTTCTGCTCGGGTGGCTCTCCGTCGGGGCTTTGCCGCCGTTCAATATCTTTCCGTTGCTGTTTCTCAGTTTATCCAGATTATTTTGGCTGATTAACAATGCCGAAACCGCCGCACAAGCTTTCAAAAGAGGATATGCTTTCGGATTCGCTTTTTTCGCCGCCGGCTTTTCCTGGATTGGCAATGCCCTTTTGATAGAAGCCGAAACATTCGGATGGCTGTATCCGGTCGTTTTGATTGCCTGCGGTTTCTTTTTTGGCCTGTTCATCGCCCTGCCGGCGGGACTGACCTTTTACTTTCGGGGATTACCTGCGCGTTTTCTGGCTTTTCCGGCCCTATGGGTTTTGTTCGAATGGCTGCGCAGTTTCTTTTTGACCGGCTTTCCCTGGAATCTGCTCGGAAGCACCCTCAGTTTCAGCGATGCTCTTATTCAGGCGGCGTCTTTGGGCGGAACTTACCTGTTGTCCCTGATTGTCCTGTACGCAGTGCAAAGTCCGGCTTTATACTTCTGCGCCCCCGGACGCAAAAACCTGTTTTACGCCGTTTTTCTCCCTGTTTTACTGTTGGGCGGAACTTTTCTGTACGGCACCGTCCGTCTTTCGCAGGCCGACAAAACCCCCTCTGACACAATAATTCGTTTGGTTCAACCGGCCATTCCCCAAACATTAAAATGGCGGGAAGAAACGTTAGAAAACAATTTCCGCCAATACATCAAAATGTCCGAACCGCAAAACCAAAAAATAGCCTTTACGATTTGGGGAGAAACGGCTGCTCCCTACCCGCTGGATATGGAACCGGCCCGCCTGCATGAAATTCAAGCAGCCGTACCGCCCCGGGGCTATCTGATTACCGGCCTTGTCCGCTATGCACCGGCTCCTGAAAGCTCTCGCTACCGCCCTCGCAACTCAATGTTTGTGATTGCCCCTGACGGCAGAATTGCTGCCGTTTATGACAAATCCCATCTGGTGCCTTTCGGCGAATATATCCCCTTACGGCGTTTTCTGCCGGAATGGATACGCCCGTTGGCCAGCGTCATCGGAACCTTTGAACCGGGAGACGGACCTCGCACCGTCAAACTTTCCGGCTTGCCGTCCCTGAGCGGATTAATTTGCTACGAAGTTATTTTTCCCGGACAAATTGTCGATCCGGATAACCGACCGCAATGGATTGTAAATTTAACCAACGACGGCTGGTACGGAAAATCCGCCGGTCCCTATCAGCATCTGACGGCAACCCGTCTGCGCGCGGCGGAAGAAGGCATAACCATCGCCCGGGCGGCCAATACCGGCATCAGCGCCCTGATATCCCCCTACGGGCAAATTATCGCAGCCTTGCCGCTCAATCAAAAAGGAATTCTCGATGCCGCCCTGCCGAAAATTTCATCGTTATCCACACCTTACGGTAATTATGGCAATTATTTTATCGTCATATTATGTTTCGGCAACATAGTTCTTGCTTTTTGCCTGACAATCCTTAAGCTGAAAAGATAAAGCGTTTTATATAAAATTTTATATTAGGAAATTAGCATAATTTAATATAATATATTATATAAAAAAGAGGTTGACGATTTTCTCTCAAAATCTTATGAATAGTATAGAGAGAAGCAAAAAAAGGAATGATGATTATGACCAAAGGAATCAATAGAAAATCTTGCCGCGGACGTACGCCACAGGGCGAACCGAATCCCATTGACGTACATGTCGGCAACCGGATACGCCTGCGGAGAACCCTGCTGGGGCTCAGTCAGGAAAAACTGGCATCTTTGCTCGGCCTGACCTTTCAGCAGGTCCAAAAATACGAACGCGGAATGAATCGTGTCGGCGCCAGTCGCTTGTGGGATATCGGCAAAGTTCTGGAAGTTCCTATCAACTTTTTCTTTGAAGATATGGATAAGTCCGTTGCCAGCCAAAGTCCGCGGATGTTCAGTCTCAACGAGAGCAATCCGGCGCTTTTGGCCGAAGAAGAGGAAACTTACGAAGTAGACCCGATGCAAAAGCAGGAAACCATTGAACTGGTAAAGGCCTATTACAAAATCCCCAACCGCAAGGCAGCCAAACACATGTTTGACCTGATTATTGCCATGTCCAAAAGCACTTATAACAATAACAAAGACGAAGAATAGCAAAAACTGCATAAAACCTGAAAAAAAAGCTGGTTTGAAGACCGGCTTTTTTTTATAATTTGAATTAAATTTACAGCTTAAGGAAAATATTCATGAGCTTTTTATTTACCAGTGAATCCGTATCGGAAGGCCATCCTGATAAAGTCTGCGACGCAATTTCGGATACAATTCTCGACGCCTGCCTGAAAAGGGACCCGCTTGCCCGTACGGCCGTAGAAACCATGGCAACCACCGGACGCGTCATAATCTCGGGAGAAATTAATACGGCCGTACCACCCGAAAAACAAGAAATCGAACAGCTTGTCCGGGAAACGGTTCGCCGTATCGGTTATGACCAGACGGGTTTTTCTTGGAAAAACCTGCAGATAGAAAACTACCTGCACCGGCAGTCACCCGACATTGCCGCCGGCGTTGACCGCCGGGGAGCAGGCGACCAGGGAATCATGTTCGGCTACGCCAAAAACGAACTCGGATTCGAATGCGATTTTATGCCTCTGCCCATCAAACTTGCCCACCGAATATTGAAAAACCTGAGTGAGGCCAGACATCTCGGACAAATTCCCGGAATAGAACCGGATTCCAAAAGCCAGGTAACCGTCCGTTATAACGATGAAAGACAACCCGTCGGCATCGAAAAAATTGTCGTTTCCACCCAACACAGGAATGAACTCTCGCTAGAACAAATCCGCCAGATTGTTATGCCGCTCATTTGCCGCGCCCTTCCCGAAAACTGGATGCCTGAAGAGCAAAATATTTTGATAAATCCCAGCGGGCGCTTTGTTACCGGCGGACCGGACGGAGACACCGGACTGACCGGCCGTAAAATCATCGTAGACACCTATGGCGGCTACGCCCCGCACGGCGGCGGCGCGTTTTCAGGCAAAGACGCAACAAAAGTCGATCGCTCGGCAGCCTATATGCTGCGTTATTTGGCCAAAAACGTTGTTGCTGCCGGTCTGGCCGAAGAATGTTTGCTGCAAATATCTTACGCAATCGGCATAGCCGAACCGCTGTCTCTTTATATCAACACCAACCGCACAGCCAAAGTCGATGAACAAAAAATTCTGAAAACCCTGCGCGAAATGACGGATTTGACCCCGCAGGGCATTATTCGTCGACTGAAGCTGCAAAATCCGATTTACACGCCGACGGCCGTTTACGGACACTTCGGCCGACAACCACGGCCCGACGGATGTTTTTCATGGGAAAAACTCGACTTGGTAGAGGACCTTAAACATGCTTTCTGATGACAAACCAAAATTTTACGGCCGCCGTCAGGGTCGTCGTATCCGCAAAGCCAAAAGCACCTTATTGGAAGCTTTTCTGCCGCAGATAAAGATAGAGCTCGCCGACGAAAAAATTCTTTCGCCCGCCGCCTTATTCGGAATACCAGTACAATCGGTCTGCCTTGAAATAGGATTCGGAAACGGAGAACATTTGGCGGGCCAGGCGCTCAAACACCCTCAAACCGGATATATTGGCGCCGAAGTCTTTAAAAACGGCGTCGCCAATTTGCTCAGCCTGATAACCGGCATCAAAGAAGGAAGCGCATTGCCTTCTAAAATAAAACTTCTGCCCGAACGCGCGGACAACATCCGCGTTTTTGATGATGACATCCGCCTGCTGTTTCCCAAACTCCCCGACGCCTGTCTGGATAAAGTTTTTGTTCTTTTTCCGGATCCCTGGCCGAAAAAGCGCCATGCCGGAAGACGTTTCATCAACCCGGAAAATCTTCGTGAAATCGCCAGAATTCTGAAAAAAGGCGGCATTTTGCGGGTAGCCACCGATCATAAAATATACAAAGGCTGGACCTTGCGGCGCCTGGCGGAAACACCAGATTTTCGCTGGACGGCAACTTGCGGAAATGATTGGAAACACGAACCGGCCGACTGGGTTCAGACCAAATATCAGCGCAAGGCTCTCCGAGAAGGGCGGCGCCCGGTTTTTTTGGATTTTGAAAGAATTTAAACTGTTGCCGTTCCGCCGAAACAGATTATATTAACATAAACGCATACAAAAACATCAAACCGCAGGAGGACATCCATGTCTGCTTACGCCAAACCCCGCCGCCACCTCTGGCTTTACGTCATTGCTTTGGTTGCTTCTCTCGGCGGGCTGCTTTCCGGATACGACATGGGCGTCATTTCCGGCGCGCTGATTTTTATCAACGAAACCTGGCAGATGTCCTCTCTGGCCCAGGGCTGGCTGGTCAGTTCAGCCATTGTCGGTTCCGTCATCGGTGCCGCCGCCAACGGAATTCTTGCGGACATCTACGGACGTCGTAAAATAATTATCGCAACGGCCCTGATTTTTGCTCTCGGCTCCGTCATGTGTGCTTATGCCCCGACAGCCGGCTGGCTGATAGCCTCGCGCATAGTCATCGGCATTGCCGTCGGCATGGTAACATTTGTCGTTCCTCTTTACCTCTCCGAAATCTCCCCGCAAAAAATCCGCGGCATGCTGGTTTCGCTGTTTCAACTGGCCATTACCGCCGGCATTTTGTTTTCTTACCTGATAAACCGCATTTTTGCCAATTTTGAACATAACTGGCGCTGGATGCTCGG
This sequence comes from uncultured Alphaproteobacteria bacterium, assembly GCA_944389095.1. Lineage (GTDB taxonomy): Bacteria > Pseudomonadota > Alphaproteobacteria > RF32 > CAG-239 > CAZU01. Next base: position 57,728 of record CALXLC010000052.1, on the reverse strand, counting down.
CTCCGGACTCATCCCTGCTCTGATACTCCTGATAGGCATCAGTTTTCTGGGCGATACGCCGCGCTGGCTGATTAGCAAAAAACGCGACAAAGAAGCCAAAGAGATTTTTGAAAAAATTGACCCTGAATGCGATTCTCAGCAACAAATTGAGGAAATTAAAACAACTCTCGGAACCGGCGGTGGAAAATCCCGGTTTACGTTCAAAAAATGGATGCTGATGCCGATTTTTGCCGGTATCGGCATTATGTTTGTGCAAATATGCACCGGCATTAACACCGTAATTTACTACACCACGACTATTTTTCGCATTGCCGGATTTGATTCCGCCATCGGCGCCATTTATGCCACCATCGGCGTAGGCCTTGTCAATTTCGGCATGACGGTCGTCGCAATTGTTTTTACCGACCGTATCGGACGAAAACCCTTGCTTTACATTGGCTTATGGGGAATGCTCGCCGCACTGGTAAGCCTCGGTTTCGCCTTCCATTTTGCCGATATTCTCGGCAGCGGATTAAAATGGCTGGCCGTCGGCAGCGTTCTTGTTTACATTGCCTCTTTTGCCATGAGTCTCGGACCGGTCGGCTGGATTCTCGTCTCGGAAATATTGCCTCTCAAAATCCGGGGTTTTGCAATGAGCTTATGCACGGTAGCCAATTTTGGCTTCAACTTCATTGTGGTCCTGAGTTTTCTGCCGATGATAGAAACGCTCGGCAAAGCCGTAACCTTCTGGATATTCGGCGGCATAACCGTACTTTCGCTGCTTTTCGTTTTCTTTTTCATCCCCGAAACCAAAGGAATTTCTCTTGAAAAAATTGAAAAAAACTGGAAAAACGGCGTCCCTGCCCGCAGATTTTAAAATAAACAAACCCGCCGGAATTGCATGAGAAAACATCTTACAAATTGGAGCCCTGATATTTTTATAAACGCTTCCCGCGGGTTACTCTGCAAGAATAAAAGATAAAGAAGCTTTCGGCAAGCGGCAAAGCGCTAAATGACATTATTGTCATTTTTATGTCACGATAAAAACGTTTTTATGTTTTATGATGTGCATAACTCAACATCTTGACCGGAAAACCAAAATCATGATAGCATTAGCGCAAAACACATCAATCACGGCAGATACTTCCATGAAGATACTCGTTATCGAAGACGAAACCAAAACCGTAAACTACCTCCGGCAGGGACTGACCGAACAAGGCTATCAGGTAGACACGGCCTCCAACGGCCTTGACGGCCTGCATCTGGCCACAGAAGGCGAATACGACGCAATAATTTTGGATATCATGCTGCCCGGACTGGACGGCATCAGCATCCTCAAATCCATTCGTCCGTCCGTCAGTACGCCGGTTTTGATGCTCACCGCCAAAGACGCGCTTAACAGCCGGCTGGAAGGATTTCGTGCCGGAGCAGATGATTATTTAATCAAACCCTTTTCCTTTTTGGAACTTCTGGCCCGCCTGCAGGTCATCACCCGCCGAACCCGCACCAAAGAAGAATCTCATATTTACATCGGTGATTTACATATTGACCTGCTCTCCCGACGGGCATTTCGGGGCAAACGTCGTCTGGATTTGACCGCCAAAGAATTTGCCCTGTTGGAAGTTTTGGCCAAACGCCGCGGTCAGATAGTCTCCAAAACCGTCATTACCGAGCTGGTCTGGGACATCTGCTTCGATACCAACACCAACGTTGTGGAGGCCACCGTCAAACGCCTGCGCTCCAAACTGGAAACCGATGACGAACCCAAGCTTTTGCACACCATTCGCGGCATGGGCTACATCCTGGAACTTCGTAAATGATAAAAATACAAAAGCCGCGTTCCATAGCTCAAAAATTGGCCTTATCTTACGCCGTGTCGGCGGCGCTGATTCTGTCCGTCACCGTCATCGGCCTTGCTTATTTTGAAACATCGGAAATAGACAATTACCAAACCGCCGAAATCAAAAACAGATTTTCTCTTTTTTCTTACGACGTCGTCAAAGCGGAAAACTACGATGCCTGGCTGGCCCTGAAAAACAAATACAAAAAAATCATCCAGGAAGACGGACGCCGCATTTACATCAGAGTCGACAGTGCCGACGACCGTTACCGGATAGATGCGCCGTTCCGGATTAACCCGGATCATTTGGATAAACATCATGGTTTCAGTAAGCAAAACATCGACGGCAACTTCTTTCGTATTTACTCAAAAAAATTTCCCGCCGCGGGAGAACGTCCCGAAGTTATCTTATCATTAGCGCTTGACGCCTACTATTACGAGGATTTTGATCAGTGGCTGGACCTTGCCTTTGACGTTTTTCTGTTGATAAGCGTCTCGACCATAGCTCTGTTGGGAATGTTTATCGCCAAACGCAACCTGCAACCTGTTGACGTTTTATCGTCCCATGCTCAAAGCATCAGCGCCAGCAACCTTTCCCAAAGACTGCCCGCAGAAGACCTGCCGACCGAACTTCAGGGACTGATAAACAGCTTTAACGGGGTTTTGGACCGTCTCGAAATTTCATACCGCCGACAAGCCGCTTTCAACTCCGACGTGGCTCACGAACTGCGCACCCCGGTCGGCAACCTCATCGGACAAACCGAAGTTGCCCTGTCAAAACCGAGAAGCTATGAAGAGCTTGAAGAAATCATGCAGTCCAACCTTGAGGAACTGGAACGGCTGCGCAGCATTATCAGCGATATGCTCTTCCTTTCTCATGCCGATCAGGGAGAAATTGCTTTAAATCTGGAGCCGTGTTCTCTGGCCGACGAAGTTCGTCAAACAGCGGATTTTCTGGAAATTTTGCTGGAAGAAAACCACAATACCCTGGAAATCAAAGGAGATGCCCGGGCACCTGTCGAACCGTCACTGCTGAAACGGGTTTTCACAAATCTCATCGGTAATGCAATAGAACACGGCAGTCCGGATTCGCCGATAACGGTTGAAATCAAAGAAACCGATTCCTTCGCCGAAGTAACCGTTATCAATTTCGGCAATGATATTCCGGAGGCCGACCTCCCCAATCTGTTTGAACGCTTTTACAGAGTCAGCAAAGATCGCCAAAACAGCGGCAGCAACCACGGACTGGGCTTATCCATCGTCAAAGCCATTATCCGGCTTCACCGCGGAGATGTTTTTGCCTCAAGCAACAACGGTATTATCAAAATCGGCTTTCGCCTTCCGCTTTCCAATCCCGTTTCCGGCGAAGAAAATTAATAAAACAGTTCACCCCTCTTCAAAAAATTATCTTTCTCCTTATTTAAAAACCATAAACAGGAGGAACCCATGAAAAAAATCATTAAAGATTACACTTATCAGGATTATCGGGAAGACGACGAAAAAGATTTTGAAATCCGCACCATCCAAAACGAAAAATTAATCGACATCCTTCCCGAACGGGACGACGAACAGGCTTTTAATCTGGATATGTACAATTTCGGAGACGCCGAAGACCTGCCCGACAGCGACCGGCTTATGGCCTGTCAGACACAAAAAATCAAACAAACCGATTGCCTTAATCCTTAGAAGGATTTTCGCGATGATAGGTTATCCGAACCTCGCCCGATTGTAAAACCAGCGTATTATCTGTCAATTCGGCAATCTTCATTCGGTCATGAAAAGCTATCACCTGACCGTTTCCCAGACTTTTGCCATACAAAATCAAATCATTGCCGTCCGTTTCCCAACGTTCATAAACCAACGTCGCCATATTGATACTTTCGGCTTTGCCGTCTTTTTGCAAATCAAACCCCTGAAACTGATTTTCCATCCCCGGAACCGGCTCAACCCAACGTCCTTCCACAGAAGAATAGTCACCGTTTCCGCAGCTTGCCAAAAGACAAATTACCCCTGCCAGCCAACCGATTTTAGACATTTTTTGCCTCCTCATGCCGTTTTTTATACACTATAAACAGAGCCCCGAAGCAAGTCAAATAATTTCCGCTTTCAAAAAAAACACTGTATTTAAAAAATCAAACCATCAAAAAACTCTTTTAATCTTTTCTTAATTCAGGTATAATTAAATATATATTGTTGTAAAACTTGTTTTTGCAAAGGATAAAACCATGACCAGCAGTATTTCAAGCGTTACCAACAAAGATGAAAACGGCATTTCAAGCTGGGAAAAGAGCGTGACTGACGTCAACAATATTGACGAAAGTTTTGCAAATGCCCGGGACTTGGGATACACGCGGCTCAATTATGCCCGCGTCACAACTGTTGCCAGCCTCGGAAAATACAACGAGCGGGATATTTACAAAATTCAGCTGCAATCCAACGGCAATCTGAGCATCAGCCTCCGAAACACAGCCGGAAGCGATGAAAAGGTCTTGGATTTATCCCAATACGAACAATACCTTGAAGACTTAAAAAAACAACTCGACCCGGAAGGATACGCGGAAGAACAGGCTGCAAAAGAAAAAGAACTGGCAGAGATGGATTTGCTGGAAACAACCGCTCCGAACATGACGCTTAAGGTTTATATGGTAAAGAACGGCAAGCAGGTTTTGATTGCCGACAGTTCCGCCGAAAAAGGCAGTGATGAATACGAAAACATGTCTGCTATTTTGAAAGGCGAATACAAGGCCACCAAAGGATATTACTACATTGAAGTCGGCAAAACGGAAAACGCCGACAGCAGTGAAGATTACCCCTATGCCATGCAGGTTCTGCAGGGAACTAAATATAAGCACGATTATGTTATGACGCAGGCAGACTCCGCAGACACAACCAATAAAGAAATTTCCACAACGCAGGATTCCTCATTAAGTTCGACCTCGACATACGGAACAACAACAATCTCTGCGGCTTATGCCGCCCAGATTCAGGCCATCAGCTATGACGGCGCCGCCAATATGCTGGCCGCCGGTTACACCAACATGGCCAACATCAAAGCCGGCTCAAGCTCGGCTGCGGTAAAACTATTCTCCACCATCTTAAACAATTCGTAAAAAGAAAAAAGCCGCATTTCTTAAATATGCGGCTTTTTTTTACCTTTTGCAAAAACCATTTCCCTTATAGTAATTGATTCCCATAGCCGACTTGACCTCGTCAAGCGTTTGGGCCGCAATTTCACGGGCGTGTTCACTGCCTTTTTTCAGCATGGCAAACACCTGTCCCAAATCTCCGGACAGCATCTCGCGCTTCTCACGAATAGGCTTCAGTTCGCTTTGCAGAATTTCGTTCAAAAACTTCTTAACCGTACCGTCGCCTAATCCGCCGCGCCGATAATGCTCTTTCATTTCCTCCAGATTTTTATATGACGGAAGAAACGCGGCAAAATGCTCATCCCGACAAAAAGCATCCAGATAAATAAAGACCGGATTATTTTCCGTATGACCGGGGTCTTCTACCCGCAAATGCGTAGGATCCGTAAACATGCTCTGGATTTTCTTTTTAATATCGTTGGAAGAATCCGAAAGATAAATACAGTTGCCCAAAGATTTGCTCATTTTTGCGGCGCCGTCCAATCCCGGCAGACGGGAGCAAGTGCTGTTTTCGGGCAAAACTGCCGTCGGCTCGACCAAAACACCGTCATACAGCGTATTAAAAGACCGCACGATTTCCCGGGTTTGCTCTATCATCGGCAACTGATCTTCTCCGACCGGGACCAAATTGGCTTTAAAAGCGGTAATATCCGCGGCCTGACTTATCGGATACGTAAAGAAACCAACCGGAATACTTTGCTTGAATCCCCGCATTTGAATTTCATTTTTAACCGTAGGATTACGCTGCAGCCGCGAAACCGTCACCAAATTCATGTAATAAAAAGACAGCTCGCATAATTCCGGAATTTGCGATTGAATAAAAATCGTCGACTTTTCCGGATTCAAACCGCAGGAAAGATAATCCAGCGCCACTTCCGAAATATTGTTTCTGACTTTGTTTATATCGTCGGCATTATCTGTCAAAGCCTGCGCGTCTGCAATCATAATATAAATTTTTTCATATTTGCCGCTGTTCTGCATTTCAACGCGGCGCTTCAATGAGCCGACATAATGTCCCAAATGCAGTTTTCCGGTGGGTCTGTCCCCTGTCAATATAACATCCATCTTCCGTTTCCTCAAAAAATTACCTGAAATTTTCAATAGCACAGGCATTCCGGCGTGTCAACCGGCAGGCTTTTATGTGAATAACGCCCGGCCTTTTCTATTCCGCTTTTTCTTCTTCAACTTCCTTTTTTTCAGAAGAATGACCGCGCAAATTTGCCAAAAACTGGGCCTCAATTTTCATATACTGCGTCAGCAGCCACTTCGACTGAGCCAGAATAACCACCGAGACAAACAGCAGCAGCAACGAAATTTTCGCGTCTTCCGTCAAAAAAGTATGAAACACGGTTACAATAAAAAACGCAACAACCAGCAACCGGAAACTTGTCATCAAAACCAGCGGCAGCCGGTTGGCCTTTTTAGAAATCCAAAGCTTATAATAAATTTTTGCCAAAATACTGTTGGAAATAAAAAAGTTTTTGATATTCTCCGCATTTCCGCTCAAATTGCTGCAAAACGTAAATCTGTCACCCAGCTTTTTAAGCCAGCCGTCCTTATGCTCTTCATCCGGAGAACGCCCGCTTAACCAATACAAGATACGCATAACGGTATCTCTTAAAAATGTCGGCAAAATAGCCTCCCATCCGATAAGCGCCTTAAGAAACGGAGCCATAACCAGCAAAGTACCGACCGTCATAACCGCTTTTCCGCCCTTACCCGGGAGATAATTCTGCACGACAGGCTGAACATAATGTTCCGCAAGCAGGATAATCGTATACAAAATCATCGAAAACAGCACCATCCGCAGCAAATAATTTTTAAACAATTCCGACCACAGACGTTCTTCGGAAGGGCTGACCCGGACGGGTTCTTCGATTCTTTCTATATATTTGCGCCAGCTCTCCGGACTAAATTTCAGCACCAGCTTATAAAATTTATTGGCCGTTTTAATCATCATCGGCGTCAAAAACGTCGTAATCACGGAAACCGCCACTATAATCGGATAAACCTGTGCGTCCAAAACTTTGAGACTCATTCCCAAACTGGCGATAATAAAAGCAAATTCACCAACCTGCGCCAACGAAAAACCACATAAAATCGCTGTCTTAACCGGTTGGCCGGAAACAATAAAACCCAGACAGGAGAAAGCGACTTTTCCGGCAACGACGATTAGTGTAATCAAAAGAATCGGCCAGGCATACGTCACAAACATGGACGGATCCACCATCATGCCGACGGACACAAAAAAGACCGCACCGAAAAAATCCTTAATCGGATGAATATTTTTTTCAATCCGTTGAATAAGACTGCTCTCGGCCAAAATAGATCCCATGATAAAAGCGCCCAGAGCCGCTGAAAAACCGGAATACGTCGCCAGATAAACCATCCCGAAACAAAGACCGATAATAATCAGCAACAACATCTCGTCACTGAGAAAAGCTTCGACCTTCTTCAAAAAAGTCGGAATCAGATAAATTCCGGAAATAAAGCACAAAACCAAAAAAGAAACCAGTTTTAAGGCGCTCCCCAACAGCGCTTCCCCGTCAATGTTGTTACCCAGAGCAATCGTCGGCAGCAGAACCAGCATCAAGATACCCATAATATCTTCAACAATCAATACGCCAAAGACCAAATCCGTAAACTTCTGCTTCTTAATATTCAAATCATCAAACGCCTTAATAATAATCGTTGTCGAAGACATTGAAATCATGCTGCCCAGAAAAAAGCTGTCCATAGCCGACCAGCCCAGCAAAATCCCGGTATTATATCCCAAAAACAGCATAAACAAAATATTGGCGTTTGCAGTAATCATTGCCGCTTTGCCGACATTAATCATTTTTTTGAAACTGAATTCAAGCCCCAACCCGAACAGCAAAAAGATAACCCCGATATCCGCCCACAACGTCAAATCTTCACGATCGCTGACCGTCGGCAGAAAATTAAAATAAGGTCCGGCCAAAATACCGGCCACCACATATCCCAAAACAATCGGCTGTTTCAGCTTTTTGCATACCAGCGTCATAATGGCCGCATAAATGGTAATCAACGTCAAATCAAGAATAAGGGTATGAACATGATGCATCTTTTCACCGCAGACAAATTAAATTTAATTTAAGCTAAAATATGGTTTTTTCGGTTTAAATTTCATTAACGACTTGTTTTTCTAATCCAAAAAAGTCTTACCAATCCCCCTCCCCGCAAGGCATCAATACAATGTACCATCCGCTGAAAAGGGGACATTTATTTATGGCGTACCCGGAGGAAGTGCTAAGTAAAATTAACCGTTGCTCCGGTTAATTTTATCTGCAAGCTCTCTGTAACATCTTAATGAGTGAGGGAAATTCTTTGACCGAAACGAATTTAGATGCCTGAGAACGAACCCCGGGTTCGACCCTGCCGGGAAGCCACAAAAATAACTCCGCACTTTACCGTGAGGAGTTATTTTTAACTTGGCGTACCCGGAGGGATTCGAACCCACGACCCTCAGCGTCGGAGGCTGATACTCTATCCAACTGAGCTACGGGTACATTCAATGTCTTCCTTTATTACCTCAAAATAATTCAAAAGACAAGAGCAAATTGCAAAAACCGCCGTTCAGGAAAAACGAAATCAGTTTTTTCGTATTTTTTCCTTGACTTATACGGTTTTTATTAGTATTAAGAGGCAACTGGATTTTTTATAAGGAATTTTACAATGGCTAAAAAATGTGATATTTCGGGCACCGGCGTTATGAGCGGCAACAATGTCAGCCATGCTAACAATAAAAACCGCCGTCGTTTTCTGCCCAATCTTCAGGTTGTTTCTCTGCTGAGCGACACTCTGGGCAAAATTTTCAAACTGAAAGTCTGCACCAAAACCCTGCGGACAATTGAGCACAACGGCGGTCTGGATGCTTATCTGGAATCAACATCCAACACCAAACTGTCCGAAGAAGCTAAAAAAATCAAAAAATCAATTGCCAAGAAAAAAGCAGCTTCAAAATAAGCATATATAATCAACACCAAAAACCGTCGGAAATTCCGGCGGTTTTTTTATCCGCGTTATCCCCATAATTCACAACCCCGAAAATTAAAAAAATTAATCTCTTTGTCTTTTGAAAAATTATTGATTATAAGAGAAGAAAACAAAAACATGGAACATGAGAACGATGGAACAACCGGATATAACCTCTTTGCCGCAAAACCTTGAAGCCGAACAAGCCCTGCTCGGCGCTATTTTGGCAAACAACAAAGCCTTTGAAAAAGTTTCAGAATTTCTGAAACCGCAGCATTTTGCAGATTCGATGCACGCCAAAATATTTGAAGTTATTTCCAAACTCATCACCCGCGGCCATGTCGCCGACGTTATCACATTAAAAAACTACTTTGAACAGGAAGGATCCCTGGCCGAAGTCGGCGGCGCCAAATATCTGGTCAAACTGGCTGACAGCGCTTCTCCGCTGACCAATGCCGAATATTATGCGCAGTTTATCTATGACAAATACCTGCGGCGGGAATTGATTGCCACCGGATTTGACATCGTCAACAACGCTTCCCGCGAAGACTTGGACTCCGATGCCAATGAACAAATCGAGCAGGCGGAAAAACGCCTTTTTGAGTTATCCAACCAAGGCGATATCAACGGCGGCTTTGTTGACTTTTCACAAGCCTTAACCACATCTCTGAGCCACATTGAACAAGCCTATCAGAAGGATGGCAAAATATCCGGATTGCCCACGGCGCTTGACGCGCTTGACAACAAAACCGGCGGCTTGAACAATTCCGACCTGATTATCATAGCCGGACGACCGGCCATGGGAAAAACCGCACTGGCAACCAATATTGCCTATAACGTCGCCGAGTATATGGCACATGCCAAAGATTTGGATGAAAAATCTCGCGGCGTGGCCTTTTTTTCTCTGGAAATGTCCGCCGACCAACTGGCAACCCGTATTCTCTCCACGGTCACCCAGACCAACGGCCACAAAATGCGTACGGGAGAACTGGATAACGCCGAATTTACCAGAATTGCCGCAGCAGTCCGCGAACTGGAACAAATTCCCCTCTACATTGACGATACACCCGGATTAAACATCAACACCATCCGCACCCGCGCCCGCCGTCTGAAACGCAATAAAGGCCTGGGACTGATTGTCATCGACTACATCCAGCTCATCAGCGGAAGCGGCAGCAAAAGAACCGAAGGCAACCGTGTGCAGGAATTGTCCGAAATTTCCCGCGGCTTGAAAATTTTGGCTAAGGAGCTAAATTTACCGGTAATCGCACTTTCCCAGCTCAACCGCGGTGTCGAGCAACGCGATGACAAACGTCCGGTAATGTCGGACCTTCGTGAATCCGGCTCCATTGAACAAGATGCCGATATCGTAATGTTCGTTTACCGTGAAAACTATTACCTGCAAAACGAAGAGCCTCAGCAAAAGGCCTCCGAAACACCGGAACATTTGCAGAAACGCATGGAAGAATGGGAAGCCCGCGTCAGGGCAACCGCTAATATCGGCGAAGTTATCATCGGAAAACAACGTCACGGCCCTACCGGTACCGTTCAACTCTTTTGGAACGGAGATTACGCCCAGTTTGGCAATCTGGCCAAAGAAGAATACCTGCCTGACAGAATAGGAGATTAAGCAAATGCCCGTCAATTATATTCAAATTGTTTTTTCCGTTTTGGCTGCGGCTCTGGGAATTGCCCTGCTGATAACGCTGGTGGCTTTCGGAGCAACGATTTTTGCCCTTGCTTTTGTATATGTGTTTATTCCTCTGTTGATAATAGCCACTGCCCGCTGGCTTTGGTTGAAATACAAGCTTAAAACTCAGGGAAGAATCACCTATTTTCCGCCGGAAGACAAATAAACCGCAATGACCGGAGAATTTTGGAAAAACAAAAAGCCGGACGAATTCACGCCCGAAGAATGGGAATCGGTTTGCGCCCGTTGCGGTCGGTGCTGTTTAATAAAATTGCAGGATGAACAGGACGATGCAATTTATTATACCAGAATCATCTGCCGTTATTTCAACGATTCGAACTGCAGCTGTAGCGAATATGCCAACCGTTGCCGCCTTGTTCCGGAATGCATAAAACTGTCTCCGGACAATTGGAATCAAATTGGCTGGATGCCGCAAGACTGCGCTTACCGAATTCTTGCAGAATATGGTGACTTGCCGGAATGGCACCCGCTAAAAACGGGAAAACCGCTGGAAGAAACCCGCTCCGTCAAAAATAAAACCGTCAGTGAAAAAGACATCCCCGAAGAAGAATGGGAAGATTATATTTTGGAAGGCGGCGAAAATGACCTCTGACTGGATAGACGAAGAATATAATCCGCAGACACGCTTCAACAGCCTTCAGGATTTTGAACCCGAATTTTGGAAAAAGAAACCTCTGGACAAATTAAGCAGGGCTGAATGGGAATTGCTTTGTGACGGTTGCGGAAAATGCTGTCTCAACAAAATTCAGATTCGCAAACAAATAAAATTTACCGATACCTGCTGCCGTTTTCTTGACTGTAACAGCTGTTTGTGTAAAATATACCCGCATCGTTTCGAAAAAGTGCCGGATTGCCGGGACATCACCCTGGCTGCCGTCCGGGAAAAACCTCGCTGGCTGCCCAAAACCTGTGCTTATTGGCTGTTGGATAACGGCTTTGATTTACCAACGTGGCATCCGCTGATTACCGGCCGTGCCGATTCGGTGCACGAGGCCGGGCAATCCCTGAAAGGACGCCCCGTTGTTTCTGAGACAGGAGTAGAAGACTTTGAAAATCACCTTGTTGACTGGGAAGACCTTTGATTATGAAGCCGCTTTGGGTTTTCCCATCAAAGTGGTTAAATCCCCTTTGGCAAAAAAGCTGACCCTGCGTATTGATGAAAAATCCAGATTGCCGGTTTTAACCCTGCCTCGCTACTGTTCAACCCGCAAAGCCCTGAATTTCGTAGAAAACCACCGCGGCTGGATATCCGAGACCTTAAACCGTCTGCCCGAGATTCGCTACTTCAAAGACGGCGACATTTTATCCGTCATGGGTTGGCCATATACCGTCAGCCGCCAACCGGGACGTCGCGGCGGTGCTTTCCTGGAAGGTAATTTTTTAATCGTAACCGGCAGCAAAGAATTTACCCACCGCCGGATATGCGACTTTTTAAAAATCAAAGCCAAAGAAGAACTTCTCCGCTTATCCCGGCAATACGCCGCACAAATAAACAGCACTGTTCACAATGTTTGCATCAAAGACACCAAATCCCGTTGGGGCAGTTGCTCCACAAAACACAATATCAATTATAACTGGCGAATAATTTTGGCGCCGGAATTTGTAATTCGCTATCTGGTTTGCCACGAAGTATCCCATCTTGTCCACCAAAATCACTCCAAAGAATTCTGGAATTGCGTTGCCGCGCTCTGCCCCGACTACCAAAGCGGACGAAACTGGCTTAAAGCCCACGGAAAAGAGCTTTATCAATACGCTTAAGTCAACTCTATTGATTTTAACGCCAAAAAAAACTATATTACAAATCAGAGAGTTTCTCTCACTAATTTTAACCAGGAGAATCCTTCAATATGGAAAACAAAACTTTTACCAAAACTGACGCAATGCCTGCAATTGACGAGGGCTTGCGCCAATATATGATGCGCGTTTACAACTTTATGTGCGGCGGCCTTTGCGCCACGGCATTAACCGCATTTTTAGTTGCCAATACACCCTTGCTCGGCCTCTTTTTTAACATTTCCCCGGCCGGACAGGTGATGGGATTATCGGCCCTCGGCTGGTTGGCCTTTTTGGCACCGCTGATTATGGTTTTTGCGTTTAGCTGGGTTGTCAGCCGCGGAACCCTTGGACAGGTTCAGGGAATGTTTTGGGGATATGCCGCCGTTATGGGCATTTCGCTGACCCCCATTCTGTTCGCTTACACCGGAGCCAGTGTTGCCCGCATTTTCTTGATTAGCGCGGCAACTTTCGGCGGCATGAGCATTTACGGTTACACCACGAAAAAAGATTTAACGGCTATGGGGTCCTTTATGATTATGGGATTATGGGGCGTTATCATTGCTTCGCTGGTCAACATCTTTTTGCGCAGCAGCGGTTTGGATTTGGCGCTGTCAATTTTGGCCGTCATCATTTTCACTGGCTTAACGGCTTATGATACGCAGAAAATCCGCATGATGTACATGACTGCAGACAATCACGATACAATGACACGCAAAGCCATTACCGGTGCTTTGGCATTGTATCTGGACTTTATCAACCTGTTCTTAAACTTGTTGAGATTGTTCGGCGACCGCCGTTAAAAAAGCAATCCGAAAAAAGCCTTGATTTTATCAAGGCTTTTTTTCATTTTAACTCAAACAGTTCCAACCGATTACCGTTTCTCTCCTGAGCCTGCCTGAGAGCAAATATGGCCTGTTCTACCAATTTTTTTGCCGAATGAGCCGGCTTGGGGAAAACCGTTGCTCCAATGCTGGCAACAACTTCGTGAGTAGTAAAATTGTCATTAATGCCTTCGTTAAAAATGGCCCGCAGCTTTTCCAATTCAATTTTCAAAACATGCTCATTGGCAATTTCCGGCATTAAAACCCAAAATTGATAACGCAGCCCCCGGGCCACGGTATAATTTTTTTTCAAACTCAAAACCAGCGTATTAGCCAGCTTTTTTATGGCAAAACTTTCCAAATTCAACCGGCGGAACATTTCGATATTGTCAATGCTCACTGCCGCCACGGCTATCAAATCCCGGGGCAGGCGGACATCTTTATAATTTTCGTAATTAACGGCCATTTGCACCCGGTCTTCAAACAAAAAGAAATTCGGCAAACCGGTAAGCTCATCATACAAATTATTAAAAATTTGCTGTGACGGAACCGGCTTAACTTCATGATTGCCGATTAAAATAAATGAAAAATGCAAAGAATCCGGAAGATAAACGGCTCGAAACTCAACGGCATGTATTTTTCCGGAAAGTGCTTTCAAATGTATTGTCTGCTTTGCGGCGTCAGCCAGCATCTCGCCGATTCCCGACGCCAGCTTGTCCCGGTCTCCCTTTTCCACAAACCGCAAAAATTTGCCGCCCATAGCTTCTTTTTGAGAAGACAATTCCAACATATTCTGAGCAGCTTTGTTAAGATAAGCAATTTTATCGTCACTGACCATAACAATCGGCCGCTCGTCATCATCAAAAACATAACTGGTCATATCGGCCAGACTGACATCAAGCTCCTGCCAAAAGTATTTATCTTCCGCAACCGCATCATCAACATTAACCGCCGCCGCCGTCACCGGCCGGGCCTGATAATTTTCAAGCGCTTCCAAATCAATATTATATTTCGGCGCGTCTTCCAGAATTTTTATATCGGTAAACCGGGCGGGTTTGAGGTCGGCTCCTCCTTCAAGAGAAACCGGCGTTTCGGTTGGGATGGTATCGTTTTTGTTTTTTCTTTTAATCATTATGCAGCTTTTTTCGTTTGATTGATTTTAGAATCGATTTTTATAAAAGACAATGCCTAAAATCTTTGTATTTTATTAAGAATCTGTCTTTATAATGCCTTTTATCTATAAAAAGGCTGAAAGAATTCAATATGGCTGACGAAGAAAATATTCCGCCGGAGGAAGAAACGGAAGTTCCCGCTGTGGCAAACACCAACCAAAGCGTTTTGGTTAAAGAACGTTATGAAATAAAATTTGACGCTCCCTTGCCGCAGTTTGATACTAACGGAGCCCAGGCTTATGAGGTCAAAGACAAAATAAACCCCCAACGGGAACTTTTTGCTTTGATTTGCGACAACAAATTTCCGCCGCGTCTGTCCAAGCTGCCCTACCTTAAATCCATCGACCACCCGCATCTGTTAAAGCTGGTGGAATACAGTGCCGTGGATTATTTGCCTCAAAAATCACGCAACATGGCCCTGATTTATCGGCGGCCCGGCGGTCCCAAAGTCAATCTGTTTGACAATGCCGATATTAACCTGAAAAACAGTTTTGAACGCTTCAAAAATCTGGTTCTTTCAATTGTTTCCGCCTGCGAAAGCCTGCGCGGTTATAACATTTCGCACCGGGCCATTCGTCTGGACAACATCTTTTACAAAGACGCCTCAAAAACAGAAATTGTCCTGGGTGATTGTCTGGCCAGTTTTCCGGCGCTTTATCAGCCCGCCGCTTACGAAACGGTGGAAAGCCTGCTCTGCCTGCCGCAGGGACGCGGTGAAGGAACCCCGCCGGACGATATTTACGCCGCCGGCGTCGCCATGCTCGGACTTTTGCTGCAAAAAGAACCGGCTGCCGAAATTTCCGTTCCCGAACTTTTGCGTACCAAACTGAAAAAAGGGTCTTATGCCGCCCTGCTCGGCATGGATAAAATTTACAATCAATTCACGCCCCTTTTGAAAGGAATGCTGGAAGACAACCCCGAAAGCCGCTGGAATTACCTCCAAATATACAATTATCTGGACGGCAAACCGAACACTTTCATCGCTTCGGAAACCACCGAAAAATCCATGCGGGCACTCACAATCGGAAATGAAAAACTCTATACGGCCAAAAGCGTCGCCATTGCGCTGCTCAACAATCCGGATGAAGCCGTTACCCTGATAAAAAACGGAAAACTTCTTGAATGGATAAAAAACGGCCTTGAAAACGAAAAACTTCATAATCGTGTTGAAAAATTGATTCGCCAAAACAACGAAAGCGAAAATTCTCCGTTTCTGGTGCAGCAGATTTGCATCATGCTTGATTTCACGCTTCCCGTAAAAGCCGGTGATATTTTTGTTTTCCCGGGCGGTATTCCGAAAACACTGTTCTATTATCTGAAAACAAGCCAGAATTTAGGAGATTTTTATGCCCTGCTTTCCGGCGACGTCATCAGAAACTGGTATCAGGAGCAGCCCTCGCTGCGCGCACCGTCAAACAGCAATGAATTCAAAGTCTATGTCAACCGAAAAGATTACGGATACGGCATCGACCGAATTATGTATGACTTTGACGACGACCTGCCCTGCACCAGCCTGCTTATCGGCAATGACTTTGTCAACTCACCGGCCAAAGTGCTGCGAGCGCTTGATAACAACTATTCCGATTTCAAAAACACCGCACCCTATGACCGCAATATTATCGCTTATTTGCGCTGCAAAATGGGCAAAAAAATTGACGGAATTCTGACCGATCTCAATTCCCGCAGCGAAATTCTGCAAATCAGCGCAATTATACGTCTCTACGCCAATATTCAAAACAAACACGGCCCCGTTCAACTTCCCAATCTTACTCAGTGGCTGGTCAGCATTTCCAGACCGATAATCCAGTCATACCATAACATAAAATACCAAAAATATCTGGAAAGAGAGCTGGGTAAGATTGCCAAAAACGGTAAAGTCATTGAAATCCATGAAATCCTTGAAAACGACGAGGCCAAACAAAAAGACCGTCTGGAATATGCCGAAGCGCTCCGTGAAATCAATTCTCTGACCATGGAACGCAACCGCATTTTAAATGGCGGCCCCAAATTGGATGAAGAAGCCAAAGAACTGGCGCTCCGTCTGGCTTCCATCATTGCGATTATAACCATGATGGCATCATTTATTTTCAGCATAATCTACTGGGCGATTAAGTAATGATAGCAAAAAAAGAAAACAAAAAACCGGGTAATCCGTTAAAAAAATTGTCTTTATTCCAAAAAATCCTGCTGGTTTTGGGATTATTGGTTCTTATCTTTACGGCTCTCCCGGCGGTTATTATCGTTCTGATCGGCTTGCTGCCGTCAATTACCGTTTTGCTCACTGACTCTAAAAACGCCACCAAACTGACGGTTATCGGTTGTTTTAATCTGTCCGGCGTTTTTATCTGCCTGATGAACATTTTTAATCAATTTGACCTGGATCAGGCTTTTTCAATCGTCAGCAATATTTTCAATCTGATTATCATGCTTGGCGCAGCCGCTGTCGGCGCTATTATCTATTATGAGCTGCCCAACCTTTTTGTAATGATTTCCAAGGCATCGTCACAACACCGCCTTAAGGTGATAGACGCGCGTCTTGAAAAACTTTCTCAGGACTGGGCCAAAAACGAAGAGAACGCCGAAAACGGATAAAATCAGGCCGCCCAAACAAGCGGCCTTTTTTTGAAATAAAACTACATAACCGCAATGGCTTTTTTGATTTTCTTGATGGAATTTAATTCTATCTGCCGGACGCGCTCTTTTGAAATATGATAAACTTTGCTCAAATCATCCAGGGTTACGGCCCTGTCACAAAGACGTCTTTTGAACAAAATATCTTTTTCCCGCTTATTCAGACAAACCAGCGCCTGATTAAAAAGCCTGCGGCGATATTTCATGGTCTCGGAATACGCCAGAGTTTCTTCCTGATTCGGCTTGCCGTCGGCAATAAAATCAAGCCACTCGCTGCCGCTGTCCGAAGAGGAATCGATAACCATGTTTAACGAACCGTCATGAGATTTAAGCCGCATGTTCATATCCGTCACATCCTGCACACTGACATCCAGCGACTTTGCTATTCCGCCGAGCACTTTCGGCGAAAGTTCTCTGTCATCAATCAGATTAAGTTTGTTTTTGATTTTCCTCAAATTAAAAAACAATTTTTTCTGAGCCGCCGTTGTTCCGATTTTAACCAAAGACCAGGAGTTTAAAATATACTTCTGAACCGACGCCTTAATCCACCACAAAGCATATGTAGAAAACCGAAAACCTTTTTCTGGTTCAAATTTTTCAACAGCATACAAAAGACCGATATTTCCTTCCGAAATCATTTCCGCGGTTGACAACCCGTAACCTTTATATTTGGAAACGACTTTGACCACCAGCCGCAGGTGAGAAGTAACCAGCACTTTTGCAATTTCCGGATTTTTGGTCTGCTGATATTTTACCGCCAGTGTATATTCTTCTTCCTGCGTCAAAATCGGATACTGCCGGATTTTCTGCAGATAGCGGATCATATTAATTTCGGGGGAGAAGTCAATTCCGTTCAAAGCTGAGACATTTTCCATTTTGTTACTCCTGTTTCATTAAAACCGAGTAGTTCAAAAGTCCGAAAGTCCGAGTTTTCAAATTGACGAGTCAGACTCTGCCCCAAAAAAAAGTTATGCACAACCTGAACAATAGTTCTATTTGTAGACGGATTTCCCAAAACAACGGAGTCGTTTTTTAGCCCTTTACAAACACCGCAGTTTTTGCAGTAACTCCTCAAAATCAGCGGGAAAAACGCTGTCAAATTGCAGCTGCCTGCCGCTTCTCGGATGCCGGAAACCCAATGACTTTGCATGAAGAGCCTGCCGGGGAAAATGATTAATATAATCGCGAAGCTCTGTCGCAACTCTTTTTTCGTTTATCTTTTTCGATTTAACATACAGCTGGTCGCCGATAAGATTGCACCCCAGACTGCTCAGATGCACTCGTATCTGATGAGTCCGTCCTGTTTCCAGATTACATTTGACCAAACTTGCCAGCCCGCCGAAAATTTCGGTTGTTTTATAATTGGTTACGGCAGCTTTACCGTTTTTTCTGACCAGCGCCATTTTTTTTCGGTCATACGGACTGCGCCCGATATTGCCTTCAATTCGTCCCTCTAACGGATTCGGAACACCGAAAACCGCGGCAAAATAAGTCCGCTCAATGGAATGTTCCGCAAATTGTGCACAGAGGGCCTTATGTGCCATATCGTTTTTGGCCGCCACCAGCAGACCGGACGTATCTTTATCAATCCGGTGAACAATTCCCGGACGCTTAACACCGCCGATTCCCGAAAGATTTCCCTGGCAATGATACAGTAAAGCATTAACCAGCGTCCCCCGCGGTGAACCGGGCGCCGGATGAACCGTCATGCCGGCCGGTTTATTAACCACAATCAAATCCTCGTCTTCATAAACAATTTCCAGCGGAATATTTTCAGGCTCCGGAACGGCTTCTTCCGGCTCAGGAATTGTCATGACGCAAATTTGCCCTTCTTTGACCTTAAAAGAGGCATCCCCGGCAGATTCGCCGTCAACGGTTACGCATTGTTCTTTTAACAACCGCTGCACTTGGGAACGCGAAATATCCGGAAAAACGACGCTCAAAAACTTATCGATTCGCCAGCCGTTATATTTTTTGTTAACCATTACTGTGTTAAAGTTATCCGTATCAGCCATCTTTTACATTTCAAAAAAAAGGATGTTTCGGCTCTATAATACGGTTAAAAACAAAACTTGCAAGCGAGATAACGATGGATAAGCTCAAACTGATAAAAACAATTGTCGTCATACTGACTTTTCTGTTGGTCTTCGGAACCCTGAGCCTGCTGGGCGTGATTTATAAAAAAAACCGGACACCGCTCCCTCGCCACGAAATATCTTATAACCTGGAACAACCGCGGGGAAGCGGCATTGCCGATTTCAAAACGGAAGGAGAAAACCTGTACATCCTCCTCAAAAACGGCGGCCTCCCGGATCGCCTGATTATTTACAACCGCAACCGTGCCGAAATCGACACCGTAATAACAGTTCATTAAAGAGGCCGCCATGTCTGCAGAAACAAACAATGATATTCATCCCGAAGTAGAAGAGTTTTTAAACTCCGACTTCATCCCCAGCACCATTGATTTGACGGTTGATAACGAACCCAACCAGCCTTTACCGGCCAAAAACGAAGATAAAGACGACTTTGATCGTCTTCTGGACGAGTTTATTTCCAGTCAGTTGGAAGACTGCGACGCAACTCAGGAAGAAACCCTTGAGCTTGAAAAAAACAAAAAACCTCTCGCCGCTCAGCTGAACGACAACGTTGACGAATACGTCCAGCGTCTTTACGCGGAAGAGCGCCAGCTTTACGATGCCTATCACAATTTCACCGAAGCCGTAAAAGTTCTGGCCCAACAGGCCGATATGGAAACGCCGGCTTTTACCCTTACGGCGGAAGACTTATACCCCCGCTACCGTCCTTCCCGCGGTCAAATGATTAATCAAAACGTTCTGCTCGGCTGGGATGTCATGCTCCAAAGCCAGCCGACACGCCTGGCCAGTCTCCCGGCTCAGGCCAGCGACGAACAGATTCTGGAGTTTGCGGAAAAAACAACCAACGAAAGCCTCCAGCTGGCTCTGATTTCTTATGTGGAAATTTTAATAGAACTGGAAGGCTGCGAAATAGCCTACTTCCAACGCAAGGCCAAAGCCGAAAAGCGAAAAATTGAACGCCGTCTCTATGAAGAGCATCAGGAACGCAAAGAAAAAATGCAGCGTTATATTGAAGCAATCAAAAAACAAAAATTTCCGATTGACGCCGAAAGGCTGATCGGCAACTACTTTAAAACCGCCCGCAAAGACCCTGTCGGCGCACAAAAAATGCTCGAAAACAACCCGGCTACTTTTTCCCCGATTCTGATAGAAAAGATTCCCGCCCGCTTTTTCGGTATGATAAAACCCAAACCGGAAGACGGCATCAAAATCAACAAAGAAATCGGCAAATTCATGAAAAAACTGAAAGCCTAAAAAAATAGCGAAAAATATAGACAAAACACGAAATAAATGTTATTCTGAAAGAAATAAATATTTTCAAGCGAGGTTACCATGTCGGCAGCGGAAGATTTAAGAAAAGGACAGCAACAAAAAGTAGAACGAGCTCGTTTTGGCGGCGGCAATCCTTTGCACGTCACCCGGGACAACTCTGCCGGCATTGATGCCAACACCAATTCTGCCTTTGTCGATTCCGACAATTCGGCAACCGTTGACAGCGATCGAAACCTCTATCTCCAAGATCCGACCAGACAACCGCAAACGCCGCCTCCCGCAAAACGCAACCGTGCTGCCGGAAAACTGGAAAAACCCTTCAAAGATCCCGATTACGGCGATCCGGAAAAAGGCAAATTTGATATCCAACAGGGCGATTTCATCGAATTTTTAATGAAAGACGTTGTTTTGGCTTCTGCGGCCTGGGCCGGAGACAAAGTCTGCGGGTTAGGCGGTCTGGCAGCCTATCGGATTCTTGCCTGGGGCTGCAACAAAATCGGCGACGGCGGAAAATATGTTTGGAACAATGCGCGAGAAAAATGGGAAGACCTTACGCGGGAACGAGAAAAAATCAATCAAACCATGCAACAAAACCGCGTTCCGGAAAGCGAATTCGGCTTCAGCCCCAATGATGACCGCACGACCCGGCTGAGCAAACAGCTGCTTCAAATTGACAGCAAAAACAAAGAACAAAATCCTGTCATTGACAACTCAAAACAGCTTTACGCTATTGCTGCCGCAGCCATTGACGGCAAATTGGATGAAATTGAAATTACCGAAAAAGATGCCCCCTTGTCAAAAGACAGCCAGATATACAAATTGATAACCACTCTGGCTGCCAATGTCAAAATAGCCGAGCAGGGCGAAAACTTTGACAAAGAACAGGCCAAAGCAACGGTTGCCGAAACCATTTTAAACCACGCAACCCTTTTCAGCATGAAAAATCACATCGCCAACAACTACGCTTTTGCCAAGATGATGCAGCTGCAAAGCAAAGACGTCGATGCTTTTGAAGGTAAAGACCTCAACAAAAACTTTCAGCTTTACCTTGAAGAGGGTCATAAACTGGCATTGGCGGAACTCAAAAAAATAAATGACGGAACCAGTGAATACAAAGACTTCAAAGAAGTTCTCGAAACCAGCCAAAAGGCTTTCAAAGAAGCCCGCGCCAATATCAAAAGCGGCAATTATGATGAGAAAGGACACAATCCTTCCACACCCGTTTTAGACAAGCTGGACCGCACACTTTACGGAATTCCCAAAGAAAAAAACCGCGAGCAGCTTATGAGTGAGGCGGTAAATACTTTACCCACAAGCGACAAAAGCCGCCAGGAGCTGAATGACTTAAACAGCACAATGGAAATCCTGGAGCAGCGCCAGAGAGAAAACGAAAAAAGCCGAAATTACTTTGAAAACTACCAACCGGTCAAAAAAAATACCGACGAAAAAAACAAACCGTCAAACATTAATCCCGGCAAAGACCGCGGAGGCCGCTGAGAAATGTTGCGCAAAATATTCATACTTGTCAGAACATTGCTCATCGGTGCCGGATGGACTTACGTTTTTTTGCCGGTCGTCAACCTTGTGTTTATTGCCCTCTGGAACTTCAGTTTTTTCTCGGCCTCAAGCTGGCACACCATTCGTGACTTTTGGCAAATCGGCGGTGTCATCAAAACCGCGCCGGATTATTTGTTTTTGTTTATGCTGATAATGGTAATTCCGCTCTGGCTCTGGGGCTGGAAAAGGTTGACTCGCGTCGATTATGCGGCTATTCTTCTTTTCCCGGTCAATGCTTACAACCGGCATATTATCAACAAATACGGACACGATTCCAAACGTATTATTCTCCGCAATCTGAAATCAAGCCGGGAAGCTGTGGAAGCCGTAAAAAATCAAATAGAATCCATCAAACCGGAATCCCCGCGTGAAGTCAAAAACATCCGCGAAGAAATTCAGAAAAAAATAGAATCCGAAACCAGTAAATTCTAATAAACAGTTGTTAACCTATTTTATGTTATAATTGCCGCAGACGGCAGCAAGGAGTAAAATTTCTTTGAAACCTTTATTAATATTAATGCGCATCGCCTTCGTCGGCATCTTCTGGAGCATTATCTTTCTGGAAGGTGTGCGCGTAATATTGCTGACCAACTGGCGTTTTGACATTTTGCGGACTTCTCACTGGGAACACGCTTGGAATCTCTGGCTTTCGGGATGGGTTATTGATGATCCCAAAGAATGGGCTTTTGTTTTGATTATTTTAACCTTCATTCCGCTGTGGCTGACCGGCCTGGCCGCTCTCAGCATGATTAAATGGGGCAAAATTTTTGGCTGGGTTCTGGAAATTCCGCTCAAATTCATCAACAAAATTTTTGAAAAACCTATAAAATCCATAGCCAACACAGCAAGCGTCAAAGTCGTAAAAAAGAAAAAATCCTACAAAGAAATCCGCCCCAAAAGTGTTCGTCCGCCGTTGGAAGACGGAGCTTATGCCCTCCCGGCGCAACCGGCCGTACCGTCTTCGGGATTATCTGCACCGACTGCCATGCCGCGGGTTAAACCCTCAACCGCTGCCGCAGCGGCCCCGGCCTCAAAACCGATTGAATTTGACCATTCCCTGTTCCAATTTGACGACGAACCGACCGATTTTGACTTTGATTTGTTTGACGACAAAAGCAGTGAAACACCCAAACCCGAAGACACCCCCGTCGCACCGCCGCCCGAACGACCGGCTAAAAATAATGGCCGCAACGGCAAAAACAACAAATCGACCCCTGCTCCTGCTTCCGAAAGCACCAAACCGACCAGAGGAAGTTCCAATTCCACCCTTGAAGTTCTCAAACAAAAAGGTTACGAAGTCATTACCGGTGCAACCATCAAAAATACGCTCATTGATTTTATCGGCGTCTCCGCAACCCAGATATGCCTCTGCCTCAGCGATAAAGAACCCGGAGACTGGCTGGCTGACGAAGAACGCTTTAACGACGAAGAACCCCTTTGGTTTTCCGAAAGCTCTCACCGCATTTCCCCGGTTCGTAAAATTGACGTGGCCCGGCTGATTCTTAACGATAAATTAGCCGAAGCGGATTTAAACTTCAAAGTAGAAGCTTATGTTATCGAGCAAATCGGCAATATTATTAATGCTGAAGACATGTTCGAAATCTGGAACGACATGAAAATCAACGTCACCCGTATTGACCGCGGCACACCTAAAGAAATACGGCTTTTCGCCAAAGCTTTGGATGATGCCGACGGAAAAATCGACCGGGATAAATTTGAAAAGATAAAAAAACTGATTCGCAGCATTGCGTAATCTGGCGATAAAAAAGGATGAACGACTTTGAGTAAAAGAGGAGAAGAGTGGGAAGAATATGACAATGCCGTCCGCTGGATGGTGATTACCGTCATTATTTCCATTGTTGTAACAATCATTTTGGCGCTTGCCGCCATGCCGCTCGGCTATTTGCTGGGAACCGGAATTTCCAAGGATTCCATTGACGACGTTGGCAAATACTTCTCAATGGTCTTCAACAAACCGGGATATCTCTATTCCAGATACTGGGCTTGGTTCAAACAACTGCTCAACTATCACGGCGATTTCTCTTTCAGCCTGTGGGTTCCGATTCTGCCGTTTATCAGCTTTCCGGCCGGACTGATTACCGGACTGATTACCAATCCTTACCGATTCCAGTCAAACGTTCACGGTTCCGCCCGACTGGCCACCGAAAAAGACATCAAAAAAATGGAATTGCTCGGATTTGACGGTTTTTGCCAGGTTGTCGGCAAATTCAACGGCCGCCTGCTCCTGCTGAAAGAAACCCTCTCCACATTATGCTGCGCACCTCCGGGAACCGGTAAAACCGCCGGCGTGGTTGTTCCGACAATTTTCAACTCACCCGGTCTGAGCATCATTGTCAACGATCCCAAACCGGAATTGTGTTTTCAAACTTCCGGCGCCCGGGGAAAAGTCGGTCCTGTTTTCATTATCAACTGGGGTATGGAAGACAATCCCGCCGAAGGAATCTACTACCCGAGCTGGAATCCGTTGTCTCCCACCGCCGTTCCCGCTCCCGGGCCGGCTCGCGATATGTACGTTGACTCTATGTGCAACACGCTTGTGGAAGACCCCAAAGGCGGAGCCGACCCGCACTGGTCTCAAACCGGACGTGCCGCTTTGACCGGTTTCATCCACTTCATCGTTTCAAAATGCGAAAAAGCCCGCGCCAATGATTATTTCATCGGCCGCGTTTATGAAGGCAAACTGGATGAAGAAGACAAAAAAGTGCTGGAAGGCTACTATCTGGAAATGCATGACCCGATGGCCGCGCGCGCCGTCCAAAATCTCCGCAGCAATAATTTAACCATAGACAACTATCTGCCTATAGGTTCCTGGGCCCTTCTGCCGGAAAAATGGATTGGCCGGGAAGCTTGTATTGCCATGATTTTGGAATGGATTACCGAAGCTCAGATTAAACAATCTCAGGACATCAAACGCCGTCTGGACGAAGGCGATCAAATGGCGGCCATGGCCGACCCCATGCGCGATTTGCTGGAAGAAGCCATTGAAGAAGCCCGCAAATTCGGTTATTCTCCCCGGTGTATTGTTGAATTGAGCCAGTTGAGTTCCATGCCTGACAAAGAGCGCGGTTCAGTTATGTCCACGGCATTTGCCGGCATCGGTATTTTCAAAAACTCGGCTGTTGTTGCCCGCACCTCTTTCAGTGACATTAATTTCAAAGACCTCCGCGGCCTTAAAGACCCGATTACCGGTGAATACAAACCCATTTCGGTTTACCTGTCCGTCAATCAGGTAGATGCCCGCGCCCTGAGCGTCATTTCGGGAACATTTATTGACCTGATGTCCTCTTACCTCATCGCCAATACACCCAAATCCGTCAATGCCACCGATGGACAAATGGGCCCCTTCCCTTGCCTGTTTGTCTTGGACGAGTTTCCGACCATGCCTAAATTAAAGGCCGTTATCGACGGACCGGCGGTCGGACGCGGACAAAAAGTATCTTACCTGCTTATCGGACAAGACCTCGGTCAAATCTCCGGAAAATACGGAAAAGACGATTTGGAAACGGTCATTTCCACCACGGCCTGCAAAATCATCTTATCTCAAAACAACGAACAAACAGCCCAGCGCTTTTCCAAAATGATTGGCAACAAAACCGTACAAACCACCTCTTTCTCCAAAAACGAAGGCGGCCTCGGCAAAGGAACAAATCCTTTCGCCAAAAACGTCAGCTATCAGCTGCAGGGAGTTTCGGTTATTTCGACAACTCAGTTGTTGAGCCTGCCGCTGCTTAAACAGGTGGTCTTGATGCAAAGCTACATTGACCGTCCTATTATGGCGGATTCGCCGCGTTGGTACCTCGATAAAAAAATGAAAGCCCTGCGCAATCTTCCGCCGGCACCGAATGTTCCGGACTGGATTGTTGCCCAGCGCGAAGATATCAACGACGATATGCTGGCCAAATTAGGCATTGATTACAATCCTAACGAAGACTATGACGATTCCGAATTTGAAGACGATGAAACGGATAATCCCCAAAATGCCTGACGGAAGTGCCGATGTGGGAATGGTCAAACCGAATACTTAACAAAAAACGGCCAAAAGCGGCAAAAACGTTGCAGGAAGCTTATAACGATCTTTTGCTGCCCAATAGTCTGCCGCCGTCTGAAATGGTCAAAAATCAGGATATTGCGGCCGAAGATTCAGCCTCCTTGGCACCGCCCGGTCCGGAGGAAATGCTTAGAATTTTGGAAAAACGCCTGACAGAATTCAATTTAAAAAACTTTACCCTCCGCGAAGCTTCTTACGAACCGCAAAATTGGCAGGAAATGGATTCGGGATACATTGAATACCGTCGAATCAGGGAGGTATTTTTAAAACTTTTGGGATACTCTCACATCAATGACTGTCAAACTGCCGGACTGACCAAAGCGGACATCAAACTTTTGCGCCGCAGCATTGCACCAGAAAATTTTGATGTCCACATGAAAATTCCCTTTGATTTCGGCGGAACCTTGGATTTTAACAATCTCTGTCTGATTCAGACTCATCCGCGCCATGACCTCGTCCACCGCCTGATAGACATGCAGATTGAAAATAATTACCTGCGAACTTACAAAAAAATTTATCTTCCCTGGTTTGACGGGAGAATATATCATGATTAAAAACCTGGTTGAACAGATTATCCGCGCCAAATACAGCGTTCATTTTTCGGAAAGCGCCGAAAATGACATTCTTCAAACCAATAAATTTCTTACCAAACAGGGATTTGCCGAAATTCCGGAAGACTATCGGGAGTTTTTGCTGCAAACCAACGGAATCATTTTCAACGGCACCGAACTGATGGGAACGGCACCGCAGCAACGTATGGAAAAACAATATATTTTCCCGGATTTAACCCAGATTAACAAACTTTATGCCAAGTATGATTATTTTCGCGGTAAACTGATTATAGGCAGACTTCCTGAAAGCCTGCTGATATATGACGGTCAAAGCCGTGTTTTTGCGGTCCTGGACCGCGTCAACCTTCGCTCCCGGCTGGAAGTCCCGTCTTTCCGGGATTTGCTCTCCTGCCTCATAAAAATAAGCCTAAAATAGCTAATTCTTTTCCCGGCTGTCGTTTTCTTCTTCCGATTCGATTGTTTCCCATTCGGATTCGTCTATCCGGGTCGCCTCAAACCGATACTTTTCGTTAAACCAGTTGCCCAAATCAATATCCGCACACCGTTTGGAACAAAACGGCCGATATTTCATATCTTCAACTTCTTTTTTACAGATGGGGCACTTCATTTTTCAACTCTCCCGGTTCCTTGACAACAAGTGCATTCCGTTGTCAGCAAATCCCGCAAAGACGGACGCCGCCGCATCCTGACAATCTCGACACAACCGGCCCGGCTCAAACCGAACACCGTATTTTTGACATAATCGTTTCTGAGTTCCTGCTCCAGAATTTCTATGGTGCTGTTCAGATAGCGGATTTCGGGCAAACCGGCAAAATCAATAATAATCTTCCCCGAAAGATTGCGTAGTTTTATCTGCCGGGCAATTTCATAAGCAGCTTCTGCATTTAATCGTCCAAGATTTCCGCTTCCCCGGTCTTCGCCGCTGTCAACATCAATTGCGACGCAGGCCTTGGTTTCTTCTATAAAAATCCTTCCGCCGCTTTTAAGTCTGATCTCCTTCTGTAAAGCTTCGCCGATAGCCTCCTCTAATCCGAAGTCATCAAAAGGCCCCGGAACAATGCCGATTAACAAATCATCGCCAAAACGGCGGGTAATTTCTTCCTGAATTGTCCGTGCATTGACAATAATTTTACGCAAACTGTTCCGATGCCGGGCAATATAATCAAACAAAGGATTCGTTTTTCCCTTCAGCAGAGAGGGAGCCGACACTTTCTCGGACATATCCAGAATATCTTCAAAATTTTTCCTTAAAACAGCCATTTCCGCCACAAACTTTTCTGCCGGCGTATTAACGCCTGCCGTCCGGATAATCCATCCTTCCTGCCCCGTTGTATTCTCCATGGCCAGATTTTTATATTCTTCGGCCTTTTGCCTGTCTTCTATTCTGGAGGAAGCCTCAACCGTCAATTTATACGGACAATAAACCAGACTGTGACCCGGCAGCTGCAAAGAACGTACCAGCCGTGCACCTTTTTCCGCACGTTGCTCCTGCGCCACCTGAACGACGATTGTCTGACCTTCTGCCGCAACCAAATCTTCCAAACCGTACTCTTCGGCATTTATAAAAGCATCCCGGCTGTCCCCGATATTGACAAAGTACCCGGTCTTGCCGTTGGCCAGCTCAATTTTCTTGGTAATCCGACCCAAATAAATATTGCCCTCTGCCACACCGTTCTCATCAAAAAATTCCAGCTCACTCAGCCGCCCGCCGGACAATCCGGCAATTTTGACTTTTCCGTTTTTTTGCTCATAAACGATTGTTTCAACAGACATATCATCCTCCTATTTTATTCCGGCCGAACCCAGCAAACATTTTGTCTCGTAAAGCGGTAAACCGATAACACCCGACGTTGAACCGATAATTTTTCTGACAAAAGCCTCCATCGTTCCTTCTATCTTATAACCGGAACAGCCGTCCCATTCATGTCCGGCCACATAATCCGCTATTTCCTTTTCGGTCATTCTTTTTACCACCATTCTGGTTGTGCTGAGCTTTAAAGACGTCTTTCCGTCGCGATTTACGACACAAACGGCACTCAAAACCCGGTGAGTTTTCCCGGAAAGTGCCCGCATAACCTTTTCTTGCTCCGTTTCACTATGTGATTTTTGAATAATCCGAGTGCCGACGGCCACAACCGTATCGCAAGCCAAAACCACTTCTCCGGGATGTTTTTCAGCAACATGAAGCGCTTTTTCAAGCGCCATCCGTTTCACATAAGCCGACGGTTTTTCAAACTTCATGGGCGTTTCGTCAATATCGGCCGGCTCTGTCTTTGCCGGTTCAAAACCAATTTGCGCCAACAGCCTTTTCCGCTGCGGTGAACCGGAAGCCAAGATAAAATCTTTCATCTGATAAATCCCGTACAAAAAAGTTTGGCGGAATAAATCCGCCAACATCAAAGAATCTAAAGCCTAAGCTTCGTCATCATAAGTTTTTTCCATTCGTTCGTGACGCTCCTGCGCCTCAATGGAAAGGGTCGCCACCGGACGAACTTCCAAACGCTCGATACCAATAGGTTCGCCGGTATCCTCGCAATAGCCGTACACACCGTCTTCTATTCTTTTCAGAGCATCGTTTATTTTAGAAATCAGCTTACGGGCACGGTCTCTGGTTCTCAGTTCCAAGGCTTTATCCGCTTCCAGAGAAGCCCTGTCAATCTGATCCGGCTGGTTCAAACCGCCCTGACGCAAATCATCCAAAGTGCCTTCGGACTGCCCGATTAAAGATTTTTTCCAACTGAGAAGCTTTTGACGAAAATACTCCAATTGCATTTCGTTCATATATTCTTCATCGGGTGAAGGTCTGTAATCTGGGGGAAGAATTACTGCGCTTTCCATTATTTTACTCCTTAACTTCACAGCGAATTTTATATAGCAAGCAAAATATAAAATTCCATATTAAACTTCAAGCAAAAAAATTGATTTATCATCCCGGATTTTAAAGAAAAAATCATTTTGTAAGCTTGGCCAGTTCAACCTCGACCCGCAGTTCGATTTCGTCCATGATTTCATTCAGCCTGACATCATCGGTTTCCGGACGGTTTTCCTTAACCAGACGGGATATTTCTATCAACTTGTCTGCCCCGATATAACCAACCAGCAGCGCGTCTCTGATTTCTTCAAGTTTATCAAGCAGCAGACTGCCTCTTTTCAGCATTTTTTGCTTTTTGGCGCGTTCCTCTTCGCCATTAATCATTTGGGTGGCAAAAATAGCATCGGCAACCGAAATATTGCTGCTTGCGTTTACCGGACTGTTGCCTCCGGGCATGGTTTTGTTGAGATATGAGGCAAAACTTTCCCCGCCGGAAGTTCTCCTGGCGGCTTTTGATTGATTCAGTTCCCCGGTTTTGTTGACGTCGTTAACTTTTATCACCGCAGATTCTCCGTTGTTTATTGAAAAGTCCAGGTTATATCATTATCACTGCTGCTTTTACAGTCTTTGACCGCCTCGCTCATCGGAACCGGCAACACGCCCTCGGTTTTGTCTTTATTGTTCCCGACCGGAAGCACAAAAGTTTTATCGTTGATAATCAGCCGCATCAAATCGGAATTCTGATTGATAACCCAGTCAATCTGACTCAGATTAAGACACCCCTGCGTCGTTAAATCTTTGAAAGTAACATCAAAATACAATCCCGTATCAGAATAATCCGAAAGTTCTATTGTCACCTCGCCGCCCAACCGGTGATAAATTTTGCCGTTAACCGACATCTGATTGGGAATAACCTTTTCTTCCAAAAGCATTTCTGCCACCTCATCGGCTGATTTTCCCTCCAGCTCCCGATAATCACCGGCATAAGCAAAACGATCCTGAATACTTTTTTTGATTTCTTTTATTTCATTGGCCACCACATTCTGCCTGAACATGGCAAACAAACTGCCGATAAGCCGGATGCCAGAAATCGACAGAACCGAAATAATCATCAATGTCGCCAGCGCTTCAAGCATTGTCGCGCCCTTTTGGTGAGTTTTCATCTTCTCTCCTAGTTTTGTATCAGAATATCACCAAATATCGCCCGAAACAATCATTTTTGTAATATAAATTTACTTCACTTTTTTATTTTATAGGCTATAGTATTAACCGTACAAACTTAAGGTTTAATACTTTAGTTTAAAAAAGTTAACTTTTAATAAGGAATTTTATACAATGAAAAAAACAATTGGTGCCTTGATGGTAGCTGTTTCCGCGGTTGCTTTTGCAGCCAGCGCCAACGCTAGCAATTATAAACCTTATGTAGCTGCTGACTACACTTACAATGATTCTAATTTTGCCACAATCAACGCCGGCGGCAAAGTTGCCTTGGGTGTTGACTACAACAAATATTTCGGTACGGAAGTATTTTATGAAAAAACCGGTTCGGACCGTGTTCACTCCGAAGGCGAGACAGATGAATCTTCTTTGCAGTCTTATGGTTTAGACCTGTATGGTTATCTGCCGCTCGGTTGTGACCAGACTTTTGCTCTGTTGGGCACCGCCGGTATTTCTAACATTGATATCGACTACAAATATCAGGATGAAAAAAGAGACACCGAAAACGGTCTGGGTTACCGTCTGGGTGCCGGCGCACAATACAGCTTTGACGAAAATCTTTCCGTCCGTGCCGTTGCCCGCTACATCTTCACCGACAAAGTCTCCGATGTTGATCACATCATGGAATACTCCGCCGGTATCAAATACAATTTCTAATTTGTATTTTATTCTCAAAAGGAAGAGTTTTTACTCTTCCTTTTTTTATATCTGGTCAAAACAAAAATTTAAGGCTATATTAAACTCAGTTGAAAAACCTTCCTTAAGGATAAACTCATGAAAAAATCTCTTATATTTTTAATTCCTTTTTTGCTGCTGACGGCCTGTTCCGACGCCTCGGACACCTCAACTTCCGCCGAACAAAAAGCCCCGCAGCCCGATGCCGTCACCGGAGATGAAATTTATTCTTTTGACATCAACACGCTGGAACCCGGCTGCAATTCAGACAGCATGATGATTTGCGCCATCAACCTCAGCATCAAATGCACGATTAATCCGCAATTTTCCGAATGTGCCGAAAACACCAAATTCATGCCGAAATTCGTTTTTATGGAAGATGACAGCCTGCAGCGGCCGACATCTCAATCCTATAAAATCACAAAATTAAAACCGCTGCCGGACGATACGGTAGAAGTTTATACCCAAAGCACCTGTAACGGAAACTGGTTCGGTCTGTGCAACGGCAATATCATTTATGTCATGAAAATGCAGGACGGCAGATGGAGCGTCAAAGACATTTACGCCGTTGAATCCTAATTCTGCTGTAAACTTTTTTCTAAAGCCTTATCAAACTCAGCCTTTGTATTGCGTTGTTGATAAGGCTTTTTTTCAACAATAATCTCGTCATTGGAATTCATAACCTTCAAATCTTGTTCCAACTCGACATTATAAGGCATTTTGCCCGTACGCCCGATATGCTCCAAATCTTGATTGTAAGCATCATATTTTTGCTGAAACTCGGGAACATCTTCATTTTCTGAAGCCACCGGAGAAGTTTTGACGGGAGCCGTACGGTGAGCTTCCTTTATGGTTTCCGCCTCCCCCTGCAAATAGCGGGGAACCGGAAGCTTTTCCGGTGGCTGTTTAGCACTTTCGGGAATAAAAAAATCCGGCTCTATCTGTTTGCGGACATACGGCTCACCGCCCTGAGCGCTGAAATAAACGGGAACAACCACCAAAGCCATTCCCAATCCGATACCCCAGTATTTTTTCATTTCCGCACCTGTAACTATAATTTAACCAATATCTTGTAAAATAAATTATATGAAAAAACTTTTTTTTATATTAACAATCAGCTCTTTTTTTTATTTTTTTTCAACAACATCACAAGCAGCTGACTGTTCTGAATACCAATCCGTGCCGCAGATAATTTTTGGATCTTCATACGGAAAGCTTCGTTATGACACCAGTTTGGATAATCAGGGTATCACCCAAATTGCCAAAAATTATAATACGATAGAAAAAGGCCTGTTTGCCTCGGGCCTGGCAACCGTCAACGTCAAACTGAAAATAGATTTGGAAACCTACACGGAAATCCGCAGTGACTATGATATTTGTGTTATTCCGGACAAACTCCACGTTTTTATCGGCTTTGTAGATCCGGTAATCTACATTTCAAACGAACTGCCCCGGGACAGTTGTGAGTACAATGTCGTGCTGCGGCATGAACAAACTCACCAACAAATAAACAAATCTTCTCTGGACTATTTTATCCCGCTGTTCCAAGATGCCATAAAAAAAATTGCCGGCACGGTCCCGCCCCGGCATATCGGCAGCCTTTCCGAAGCCGATGCCGCGACAGAACTTCTCATCAAAAGCTACAATCGCAAAATAGCCCCTCTTGTAAATGTCTTCAAAAAAGAAATGCTTTTGGAGCAAGCCAAACTTGACAACAGCGCCAACTATGAACACGAAAAACAAATCTGCCGCTGACTATTGAGCCGCCACGTTTCCCTGAGATGATGCCAGAATGGCATCAATAAAACTTTCCACGCCTTTATAAGCATAATCAATATATGTCTTATCCTTGGCCGAATTATTATTATAATAAATCCGCACCGTAATCATTCCGACTTCTTTGGCAAATTCCAAATTAGAATAACTGTCGTCAACAAAAACACACTCTTCCGGAGAAACACCTATTTTTCTGCAGTATTGACGATAAACATCGGCACTTTCGTTCTTTTTATAAACCCCGAAATCCTCTACCGAATAAAAACGGTCTTTAAAATAGTCATACAACCCGATGTGTTTTAAAATTTTTTCGGAAGCATACCTGTCGCTGGCCGTAAAAATATATTGCTCAGCCGGAATCTTCTTGATTTTATCCAAAAGTCCCGGATAAGCCGTAATTTTTTCAACCGGTTTTCTCTGATGATAAGCATAAAATAACTTTGCCGGATCGACCCCGTAATCACGATAAAAAATTTCGCCGCCATTACGGTAAATTCGATAAGATTCGGTAACTTTTTCTTTAGCCTCCTTAAACGACAACGGCACGCCCAAATCCTCAACCAGGGCTTTAGCCATGGCCGTATCAAGCAAATCGGCCCACTCTGCCGTCCGCAAATATAAGGTATCATCCAAATCCCAAATTATCACTCTTCGCCCGTAAACCACGGCTGATTACTCCATAAAAAATTACTATCAAACTAAATCATATTACCAAAACCGCGGACGCCGTCAACCTTATTCTTAGATGGAGAGTTTCTTAACTCATTGAATAAAACCGAACCGCGCTTATATAAAAAAGGCACAACAACATTTAAGAGGATGTAAACATGAAAAAAATCATTTCCTTATTGTCTCTTTCGGCCTTGGCCTTAATGGGCTGCGATGCACAAGCTCAAAATCAGGGAACGGCCGTCGGAAACCCGGATTCAAACAATCTGCTGATTATGGAACAAGGATACGAAGCCGTCGCCACGGTTCCGGCCACTCAGCCCCCTGCCCAGGCACAACCGGAAAATGCTCCGCAACAACCGGCCGCCGCTCAACCTTCTGACAATATGCAACAGCCGGCAGCTGTCATGGAAAGCATTACCGATACCCAAACCCCGGACAGTGAAGAACTGGACATCGAAGAAGACTTTATTTCGGATAACGACTAAGAATCGGAAACCTCTTCGGTTGCCAGCCACAAAGCGCCTTTAATTTTACTGTTCAAAAAATCATGATGCGCTTTAAGTTCTTCCTCGCTCAGAGGAAACAAACGCGGTTCTCTGAAGTTCCGGACGATTCCGGCTTCCGCATCACCGGCGGCGGAAGCCTTTTTCTTTTTGGAATCCAACAACAGGCTCGGTTCGCGACCACCCAAAAGTTCCAGATAAACTTCCGCCAGCAACTGGGCGTCCAGCAAGGCGCCGTGCAGAGTTCGATTGGAATTGTCAATATTAAACCTTTTACACAATGCATCAAGGCTGCAGCGCGCTCCCGGAAACAATAAACGGGCTATTTCCAGAGAATCGACAACCCTGTCCCAGGACAATTCAGGTTTACCAAGCTGTTTAAGCTCATAATTCACAAAATTGATATCAAACGAAGCATTATGCGCCACCAGCGTTGCATCGCCGATAAACGTCAGCCAGTCATCGGCAACTTTGTCAAAAGTCGGGTAATCCTTCAAAAAGTCATAAGACAAACCGTGAACCTTAAAAGCCTCTTCGGGAACTTCCCGCTCCGGATTAATATATTGATGATACGTCACGCCGGTCGGCATGTGATTAACCAGTTCGACCGCACCGATTTCAATCAACCGATCGCCCTTGGCATATTCAAATCCGGTTGTTTCGGTATCAAAAACAATTTCTCTGACCATCGGCAGCTTCCAATCTTTCAATTATTTTTATCAGTTCGGACCTTAACAGGTTTTTCGGCTTATTCGTATTAATAACAATATCGGCCAATTCTATTTTTTTCTTATTATCCATCTGCACATTGTTAATCTTGTCAAAATCATCGGCCGAAACCTTATCTCTTTTCATAACCCGTTGTTTTTGGATTTCATAATCAACATCGGCAACAATAATAAAATCACAGTATTTATCCCAGCCCATTTCAAAAAGCAAGGCTATATCTATAAAAAACAAATCCCGGCAGCCGGCGTTTCTGCGGATAACCTGCTTAAGCGTCTCCTTCAAAAAGGGATGTATCAGCCCTTCCAGATACGCCAGCTTTTCATGATCGGAAAAAACAATATCCCGAATCATCCTTTTGTTAACCTGACCGTTAGAAACCGTCCCGGGAAAACTTTCGGCAATGACCTTAATAAAATCTTTCTGAAAATAAATCCGGCGCACCCATCCGTCAATGTCAAAAACCGTATACCCGAGGCCTTTGACAATCTTTGCCAGCGTTGTCTTTCCGCAGCCGATAGATCCCGTAATGGCAATGAGTTGCATAAAAACATCCTTTTTTCAGCATGTTAACACAGTTATAAACAATTTGTTAACTTTTTGTGCATAACTGCCTTTCTGTGTACCGTTATAACTTTTTATCACCATAAAGTAAAATTTAATATAGCGACTTACGCACAAGGCTGAGTCATATTCACAGCCTGTGAATAAGTCCAATTATCAAAAATTTGAGTCATTTTTTGTTTACAAGAGTCCCTTATTGATTCTGCAAAACATTTAAATTCCTTTAAATCTGCAAATTACAGGTTATCAACAGCCTATTTTTTTCTGTATAACTTTTGGTACAAAAACTTTTCCACAACATTCACAGGCATATACAAACCACAAAAACATTTTAAATATTTTAAAGATGGCCCTGCGGGGCTGTGAATAAAAAAGCTCAACTTTTGTTTGACACCAACCCAAAAGCATACTATAAAAAAGAAACTTCCTACCTATTAACAAAATCAATCAGGATTTACATGAATTTAAAAGATTTAAAGCAGAAATCTCCGACAGAGCTGTTAACACAGGCTGAGGAGCTGGGTATTGAAGATGCGTCTTCAATGCGCGTACAAGACTTGATGTTTGCCATTCTCAAAAAAGTTGCCGGCGATGATAATACCATTTACGGTGAAGGGACCATTGAAGTTTTGCAGGACGGCTTCGGCTTTCTGCGCTCGGCGCAGTCAAATTATCTGGCCGGACCGGATGATATTTATGTTTCTCCCGCCCAGGTCAAAAAATTCGGTCTCCGTACGGGAGATACGGTAGAAGGCGAAATCCGCGCCCCAAAAGAGAATGAGCGTTATTTTGCTCTGACCAAAGTCAACAGAATAAATTTTGAAGACCCCGAAAAATCAAAACTTCGGGTTAACTTTGATAACCTGACGCCGCTTTATCCGACCAAAAAACTGAATTTTGATATTATCTGCGGCGAAAAAGATTACACGACCAGAGTCATAGACCTTATTGCTCCGCAGGGAAAAGGCCAGCGCGGACTGATTGTTGCGCCGCCGCGCACCGGTAAAACCGTTATGCTGCAAAACATTGCGCACGCGATTGCCACCAACCATCCCGAATGTTACCTGATGGTTCTGCTGATTGATGAACGTCCTGAAGAAGTAACGGACATGATGCGTTCTGTAAAAGGCGAAGTCATTTCTTCAACGTTTGATGAACCGGCCAGCCGCCATGTTCAGGTTGCCGAAATGGTCATTGAAAAGGCCAAACGTTTGGTGGAAACCAAAAAGGATGTTGTTATTTTGTTGGATTCCATTACCCGTCTCGGACGGGCTTATAATACGGTTATTCCGTCTTCCGGCAAGGTTCTGACCGGCGGTGTTGACGCCAATGCGCTGCAACGTCCCAAAAGGCTGCTCGGAGCGGCCCGTAATGTGGAAGAAGGCGGTTCTCTGACAATCATCGCAACGGCATTGATTGACACGGGATCTCGCATGGATGAGGTTATTTTTGAAGAATTCAAAGGAACCGGAAACTCTGAAATTATTCTCGACCGCAAATTGACTGATAAACGCCTGTTTCCGACCATTGATATCACCCGTTCCGGAACCCGTAAAGAAGAATTGTTGGTTGATAAAGATCGTCTGGCCAAAATGTGGGTACTGCGTCGTGTTTTAATGCAGATGGGCATGACCGACGGTATGGAATTTTTGCTCGATAAACTGCGTTTGAGCAAAGAC
The DNA here is from genome assembly GCA_944389095.1 of uncultured Alphaproteobacteria bacterium. GTDB lineage: Bacteria > Pseudomonadota > Alphaproteobacteria > RF32 > CAG-239 > CAZU01. Next base: position 20,465 of record CALXLC010000052.1, on the reverse strand, counting down.
AATGATGACTTTTTCAATACAATGAATTCCTAAAAAGAAACCCCTCTCAGGAGGGGTTTCTTAAGATAAAAGACTTCAATTGTTTCATATTGTCAAAAATATCTTGAACGCCTAATTCTTTTACCTTGGAAATATATTCGGGCGTATTGTTCATTTTGCTTCCGACAAAAACGGCAACTTTCATTCCGGCATTTTGGGCGGCTTTAATGCCCGGCAGGGAATCTTCTATTACCAGACAATTTTGCGGTTGTTCATTCATCTCCTTTGCCGCCAGTAAGAATAAATCGGGAGCCGGTTTTCCGTTTTTCACCATGTCTGCGGTAAACACCCGGTTATCGGAAAAATATTGTGTAATGTGGGCATTTTGCAGTTTTTCCTTTGTTTTGGAACGGCTGCCGCCGGTGGCTATGCATTGTTTATAATCGGAAAGTTCAAAAATATCGGTCACCCCGGGCATGAGGGGAATACCCTTTGCCATGGTTTCATAATCTGCGGCAAGTGCCTCTTCCCAAAATTTATCTTCCGTGGCATATCCCAGAGCGCTTAAACTTTGTTTGCGGGTTTTGTCGCTCATGCCGCCTATATTCAGATTAGTTTGATGGATATCCCAATTCAGACCGAATTTGTTGTTAATCATCCGGCGTCGGTTTTCCAGCCATAGAATTTCGCTGTCCGCAATAACGCCGTCAAAATCCCAGATAATCAATTTCAGCTTAAAATCAGTCATTTTACAACTTTCGGTTAAAAAAATTGAGTCCGCAGGAAGCTCGTAGAAAGCAACTTTAATAATTTTATGATATAAACGTTAAGATGATGTAAATTTGCGCTGCTGAGTCAAAAAAACCGCCTTTTTAAGACTTGCAACAATTTTTCTTTCTGATTATAAGAAAAAAACAAGGAGAAATCATGACTGATCAGACAATATATGCTCTGTCGACCGTTTATGGCAAATCCGGCGTTGCCGTCATCCGTATTTCCGGTCCGGATGCTTTAAAAAGTGTTGCCGCACTGACTTCTTTAAATATTGAAAATATTAAGCCGCGGTACGCTTATTTTACGATTTTAAAAGATCCACGAAATAAAAACACGCTTGATAAAGGGGTGCTGCTTTATTTTAAGGCTCCTCACTCTTTTACGGGTGAAGATATTGTCGAATTACAGATACATGGATCACGCGCGGTCATAAATTCGGTTATGGATGCCCTGTCCGGCCTTGAAAATTATCGTTTGGCAGAACCGGGAGAATTTTCAAAACGTGCTTTTTATAACAATAAAATGGATCTGACCGAGGCTGAAGGATTGGCAGATTTGATTGACGCAGAAACCTCAGAACAGCAAAAATATGCCCTCCGGCAGATGGAAGGCGGATTAAAAGATATCTATGACGGTTGGCGTTCCGAGCTGTTAAACCTGTTGGCACATCTTGAGGCTTATATTGATTTTCCTGAAGAAGATATCCCCTCTGATATTGAAAATGGTATGAATAACACCGTATTTAAACTTAAAAATGCCATTATTGAACATTTGAACGGTGATTCTGTAGGTGAAAGGCTTCGTGAAGGATTTCGTGTTGTTATCGTCGGGCCTCCGAATGCCGGAAAATCCAGCCTCTTAAATACTATAGCAAAACGGGATGCCGTTATTGTTTCCGATGTTGCCGGCACCACCCGTGATGCCGTGGATATACATCTGGATTTACATGGTTATCCGGTTATTTTCACGGATACCGCCGGCCTGCGGGAAGCCGAAGAAGAAATTGAAAAAAAAGGCATAGAAATAGCTTACTCCAAAATTAAAGATGCTGATTTACTGGTTTGTTTGTTTGATGCTTCTAAGGACTCTGTTCAACTCTTTGATAATATAAAGAAATCGTTTAAAAACAAAATAATCTATGTTGCGAATAAAAGTGATAAATTAACTTTTGAACAGTGTTCTAATTTAAAAAATCAGGGATGTTTGGTTATTTCGGTCAAACAACATGAAGGCGTAACGACTTTACTGGATAGCATAACGGCAGAAATCCGTTCTTGTTTTACCTCAAATTCTGGTTTGCTGATTACCCGCCGCCGTTATCGGGAAGCGTTGCTTAACGTTTGCGAAAACCTTCAACGTTTCGGTTTTGATAAAGAAATCGAATTAACGGCCGAAGATATCCGTTTGGCAGCCCGGGAGTTGGGAAAAATCACCGGAAGAATTGAAGTTGAAGAAATTTTGGATAAAATCTTTGGCAGCTTTTGTATCGGAAAATAAAATTGCGGCTTCAAATTGACTCTTGTGTTTTTATGTTATTATGCCGACAAATTTTATTATTAACTAAAACATTACAATTATGTATTCAGATGAAAGCAGTCGTATTTTTTACGAGCAAAATGTCAAAGAAATTAAAGAAATGGTCGTAATCTTGACACCGGCTAATTTGGTGATGGCAACACGCGCCTTTCCCAGTTATTATGAAGGTATCCTCAATGAACTTCTTTCCCGGTTAAACGGAAAATACCTGTTTATCGAACCAAAAGTTTTTCGGTAGTTGCCGATAATTATTCAAAGACGAATGTTTCGGCAAAACTTGAATATTCATGGGTCTATTTTCATAAATTGTTACAGGTGTTTTGGGATTTCTATGTCAAAAATCGTGAAAGAACAACGGATGAATTTTTAACAATCAAATTAAGAGCGATTTTTATCTTAAATTTGTATCTGATTGTTCCTGAATTCTTTATACATGTTGATATGAATAACTATCTTTCATGGCTGAGATCAAAACATTATTTCTGACTTTCTTGTTAAAAGGCCGACAGATTTTCTGGCGGCCTTTAAGCTATTTAAATATTGCAAATTAGGCCGATTTAGAGTATACCCGGTATTATTTTCGGACAACAGAGGTATAAAATGATAAACGGCCGTTACGATGTTATAGTCATTGGCGGGGGACATGCCGGTTGTGAGGCATGCGCCGCATCGGCAAGAATGGGCGCCAAAACGTTACTGATAACGCATAAAATAGCCACCATTGGCGAAATGTCCTGTAATCCGGCAATTGGCGGATTGGGCAAAGGTCATCTTGTGCGCGAAATTGATGCTCTTGACGGATTGATGGCAAAAGTCATTGATAAGGCCGGTATACAATTTCGTATGCTTAATTCCTCAAAAGGCCCTGCGGTCAGAGGTCCGCGGGCACAAGCCGACAGGGAATTATATCGTAAATACATGCTCGAGGCCCTGCGTGAACAAACAAATTTAGATATTCTTGAAGCTGCTGCCGAAGGTCTTGTTTTTAAAGATGGAAAAATTTGCGGTGTTGCTTTAAGTGACGGTGTTCAATTATTGGCAAACTCTGTTGTTCTGACTACGGGGACTTTTTTGAACGGCGTTATGTTTACCGGGCACCAAACAACTGTCGGCGGACGGGTTAATGATGTTTCCTGTGCAGGAATAACACCGTATTTAAAGCAAATGGGACTTAGGGTTGGTCGTTTGAAAACAGGTACGCCTGCCCGTTTGAACGGCAAGACGATTAATTGGGATATTTTGGAAACTCAGGCCGGAGATGATAATCCGCAGCCGTTTTCCTACCTGACGGAAAAAATCAGCAATTCCCAGGTTGTCTGTCATATTACCCACACAAATGAACAAACGCACAAAATAATCCGTGACAATTTTTCAAAATGTGCGCTTTTTTCGGGATTGATTACCGGTATCGGCCCGCGTTATTGTCCGAGCATTGAAGATAAGTTAGTCAAATTTGCCGACCGTACCAGCCATCAGGTTTTTCTGGAACCGGAAGGTTTGACAACGGATGTTGTTTATCCGAATGGCATTTCAACATCTTTGCCTGCAGATGTTCAGGAACAGTTTATTCATACAATGAAGGGATTGGAAAATGTGGAAATTTTACGCCCGGCATATGCTATTGAATATGACTATGTTGATCCGCAGGAATTAAATCATTGTCTGGAGGTCAAAAAGGTTCCGGGACTTTTCCTGGCCGGACAAATTAACGGAACAACCGGTTATGAGGAAGCGGCTGCGCAAGGACTTGTTGCCGGTGTTAACGCCGCGCTCAAATCTCGCGGTTTGGAAGAAGAGTTTGTCATTAATCGTTCTGAGGCATATATTGGGGTAATGATTGATGATTTGATTACAAAGGGGGTTGACGAGCCTTATCGGATGTTTACTTCTCGTTCCGAATATCGGCTTTTCCTTCGGGCAGACAATGCGGATATCCGTCTGACCGAAAAAGGCTGGCAGGCAGGATGTGTCGGAAAAGAAAGATACACTGTATTTAAAGCTAAAAAATCTCAAATTGATGCTTTTAGAGAACTTTCCGACAGACTGACAATCTTTCCGCATGATTTTGAAAAATACAATTTGAATGTCAGAAAAGAAAGCGGCAAAAAAACGGCTTTCAATTTAATGTCTTATCCGGATGTTTCACGTGAAACATTATCCTCGATTTGGCCAGAGATTTCGGCGATTCCCGAACAAATATACGAGCAGGTGGAAATTGAGGCCAGATATGCCGGATATATCAAAAGACAAATGGCTGATATAGAGGTTTTCAAAAAAGATGAAAATCTGAAAATCAGAGATGATGTCGATTATTCCCGTATCGGGGGGTTGTCCCGGGAGATGGTTACGAAACTAGGCAAAGTGCGCCCGGCGACAATCGGAGAAGCTTCGCGTATTCCCGGCGTGACTCCTGCGGCAATTACGGCCGTTTTGGGGTATCTGAAAAAATAAAATCAAAATTAAAGATTCTTAAACCAAAAAAAGGTATTTCTGATTGCGATACAAAAGGAGTCGCAATGCATAAAATACAAAATTTCAGCTATCATACGCATAATAATGCCTTTAATCTTTTTGACGGCAAAAACAGTTGCGAAGAAATGATTTCAAAAGCCGAAGCTTTAGGGTTTGAAGAGTTGGGAGTTAGCAATCATTTAATCTTTCATCCGAATTTGGAAAAAATTGATGTTATGTTTTATAACAATATCAATGAGGCCGTAGATGTTTACAAACGTAACATTGATTTAATCCGGCAAACCGCTTCAAAACACAAAATAAAAGTTTATGCCGGATTTGAAGTCGATTTTTTTCCTTCTGCCTCATGGCGCAAATCCTTTGAAGAAATAATAAAACAGCTTGATGTTGATTATTTGATTGGCTCCACTCATTTTATACGCAGCAGTGATGAAAAGTTTTTGCTGGATATCTATTTTATCAGGCATTTAAAAACGCCTCTGCCGGATAATGACCTTAAACTGTATCTTCAAAATTATTGGCTTAATATTGTAGAGGCCGTCAAAAGCGGATATTTCAATTTTATTGCTCATTTGGATTACATCACAATTTGCAATCTTTGCACCGAAGCCGAATGGGACGAATATAAGTGGAAGGTAATAGAAGCGCTTGCCGAAAAAAAGCATCCGTTTGAGCTGAACACCAGCGGTTACGACCGAATAGGAAAACCTCATCCGGACATCTGGATGTTAAAAGAACTTCAAAAAAGAAATGTCCCTGTTGTAATAAGCGATGATGCGCATTGTACGGAACATCTGTCACGCCATTTTGAAAAAGCAGAAACTCTTTTAGCGTCGTTAAATTATCAGAATCGTTGGAAAATAGAAAAATAAAATTAATATTTTGAGTCTGAAAACGCTGTTTATTTTATTGATTTTAAAATAAATTTTGAAAGTGTGTTTTTTTACGGGGATAAGGTGTTTATAACTCCTAATTTTACCTTTTAAAATTTTTTTAAAAATTATAAAAATATTATATGAAAAATTTTATGGATAAATATGGTGTTTCACGTGAAACATTTGACAAGCTGAAGCTCTATCAATCACTGCTGTTAGAGTGGCAGCAGAAGTTCAATCTGGTAAGCAAAAATACGTTGGAACAATCTTGGGAACGCCATTTTCTTGATTCTGCGCAATTGTTTCGCTTTATCCCGGAAGGTGCTAAAAGTCTTTATGACTTCGGCTCCGGAGCAGGATTTCCCGGAATGGTGCTGGCAATCATGGCACAAGAAAAAACACCGTATTTAAAAGTTTCTTTGGTTGAAAGTACGAATAAAAAAACGCTGTATTTAAAAGAGGTGGCGCAACAAACCCGGACAGACGTAAAAATTATCAATCAAAGAATCGAATCTCTTCCGCCGGAAAAAGTTGATGTAATAACATCACGAGCCCTGTCTTCACTGAAAGAACTGTTGGAATATGCCCTCCCTTTTTGCAGCAGCAAGACTGTCTGCATTTTTCCCAAAGGCAAAAAATATAATGAAGAGCTTGAGCAGGCAAAAGCGGCCGGCTGGCGTTTCTCCTGCCGTATAGAACCGAGCGAACAAAGCGAGGAAGGAAAAATTTTGATTTTAACCGCAATTTCTAAAATTAAAGGAGTTAAATAAATGCCGAGAATTTTAGCAGTAGCAAACCGTAAAGGCGGCGTTGGAAAAACAACTACGGCCGTTAATGTGGCAACCGCAATGGCCGCTTCGGGAAAAAAAGTTTTGGTAATAGACCTGGACCCGCAGGGTAATGCGTCAACATCAATGGGCGTAAACAAAAAGGGACGGATGTCCTCCACTTACGAAGTTCTGCTTGGAGAGTGCAGCCTTAGCAAAGCTGTTGTATGGACCGAAATTCCGAATTTTTCGCTGGTGCCGTCATCTCCGGATTTGGCAGGTGCCGAAATTGAACTGGTGGACATGGAGAATCGCGAATATGCTCTAAAAAAAGCCTTGGCAAAAGAAGCGGTAAATTATGATTATATCTTGATTGATTGTCCGCCGTCTCTGAATCTGGTAACCATTAATGCTCTGGTTGCGGCCGATGCCGTCATTGTACCGCTTCAGTGCGAATTTCTTGCTTTGGAAGGAATAACCGACCTGATTCGCAATATTAACCAGATTAAAAAGAAATTTAACCCCAAACTGGCACTTCAGGGCGTTGTTCTGACAATGTACGACAAGCGTAATAATCTGTCGCAAATGGTAGAAGACGATGTTCGGCAGTTCTTCGGAAAAAAGGTTTATGATACGGTTATTCCGCGAAACGTCCGCATTTCAGAAGCCCCGTCCCATGGCAAACCCGTTTTGCTTTATGACTTTAAATGTTCCGGTTCTCAGGCCTATATAAGTCTGACCGGCGAAGTTCTCAAAAGAGAAAAGGAATTGATGGCATGCTGATAGATAACGAACTGGATGAACTTTTAAACGATGTTCCGGCCGAAACGGAAAAAGAACCGGCGCATCACGCCAACACGCATAAGAGAAAAAGTTTGGGCCGCGGACTCGGCGCCCTGTTGGGCGATGATGACGATCTGGATATTTCGGATCTGCCGGCGCCGATTGCCGAAGCCGTTCAAAATTCGGATAAAGTTGCGATTGATTTGGTCGTGCCCGGAAAATATCAGCCCCGAACGGAATTTGATGAAGAAGCTTTGCAGTCGCTGGCTTCGTCAATCAAGGAAAAAGGTGTGCTGCAGCCTTTGTTGGTCCGCAAATCCGGCGACAAGTATGAAATTATTGCCGGCGAACGTCGTTGGAGAGCATCAAAACTTGCAGGATTAACCGAAATCCCGGTAATCATTAAAGATTTTAATGACAAAGAGGTTCTTGAAGTTGCCTTAGTCGAAAATTTACTGCGCGAAAATCTTTCCGCCATTGAAGAAGCCGAAGGTTTTCAGCGCCTGATTGATGAGTTTTCTCACACGCAGGAAGCATTGGCACAAATTGTCGGAAAATCGCGCAGTCACGTTGCCAACACGCTTCGCCTGCTGTCCTTGCCGGACAGCGTTAAAGAAATGATAAAAGAAGGCAAGCTTTCCGCCGGTCATGCCAGAGCGCTTGTTGGTTTGGATAATGCCGAAGAACTGGCACGAAAAATTATTGAAAAAGATTTAAACGTCCGTCAGGTCGAAGAGCTTGTCGCCAAACAAAAAGAGCCGGCCAAACCCAAAATGCCGAAAAAGAAAAACGAAGATTTGGCGCAAATAGAAGAAGAACTTGTCAAAGAACTCGGATTGCGGATTAAAATAACGCCAAACAAACAGGGCGGCGGCAAAGTTGTTTTGCAGTATTCATCCGTTGCCGAATTGGATATGATTATTGACACGCTGCAAAAAAAACATAAAATCGAAAATAACCAAAACGAAAACACCGTATTTAAAGATGGAGGCGCATCTTCGTCCGAAAAATACTCAATCAAAATTGTAGATTAGGAAAATAAAATGACCATTTTGGATAAAATGCTCGAAAACTGTTCTCAGGCAGGATATACACCGACCAAGAACATAGAAAAAATTGCCAAAGCCAAAAAACTGATGTTTGGCGAAGCGGAGTGGCAGCGCTGCCCCTGTGACGGACAAAATCCCGCCCGTTATTGTATATCCGAAACCTGCCGGGCGGATATTGAACGTGACGGCGAATGCCATTGCCATTGCTACAAAAAAGTAGCGGCAGAATAAATAAAGCGGGTGAAAACCTGCTTTTTTTATGTCTGGTAACCATATGTTTACCAAAAAACGCTATTGTAAGAAACAAAAGCTGGATTAAATATAAAGTCTGACCCCGAAACCAACGCGGCAGATTTAACCGGTAAGGAACTGGGCATGTTTTTCTTAAAAAAAGTTTTATTGGGCATCGGCGCTTTATGTTTGATATTTCTCGGCGGCGCCGGAACACAAACTGAAAACACCCTGCTTCAGGGCGGCGGATTTCTGGGGCTGATTATCGGTCTTGTTGTTCTTTATATTTTTGCCAAAATGGCCTGGCGCGCCATGGGATGCCTGCCCTCCGTTTTTCTGATTTTGGCCATAATTGTGTTCATACTTTATGCCATAGGCGGTTTTAAAGGCGGCATCGGAAATATCGGCAATAATCTCCGCAGCTTTTTGGGACAGCAGGAAGAAACGACGCCTCAGGCCTCTGCCAGAATAGCGTTGATTGAAACCGAAAAACTGGATACGCCGATAAGCGAGAGCTTTTCATCTCCCGCCGCTGTTGCTTCCCGTCAGGTGCCCGCCCCGCAGGAAAATTCGGGCGGAATGCTTGATAAATTGTTCGGCAGCGGAGAATCCTCGGGTTCTTCGGCCGCGGATATGCGAAATCTTCCCGTCATTTATTCTTCCGCCCGGGTTATCAGCGGAGACACGCTAGATTTGAACGGACATGTTTTTCATCTTTTTGGAATTGACGCGCCGGAAATTAATCAAACCTGCGCCGATTCCCGCGGACAATCCTACAGCTGCGGAAGACAGGCCGCCGCGTGGTTAAGCAGCTGGCTTCAGGAAAATCCGCTTGAATGCAGGGTAATGCAGGAAGATCCCAACGGTACTATGGTCGGAACCTGTTCTCTGGGGGCCTACGATTTAGGCGCGGCGCTGGTAAATGCCGGATGGGCGGTTGCATATTTGCAGTCGACGGATATTTATGTTCCCTACCAGATGCAGGCTCAAAAAAATCGTAATGGTTTATGGCAGGGAGAATTTTATATGCCGTGGGATTGGAGAAAACTTCAAAACCGCAAACCGGATATCAAAATTATCCGCACCAAACCCAAACGCAAAAGAACCTTGTTGAATCCCATGGGGTAAAAATGTCTGAGTCCTTTGTTTTTAATCTTCCGGACGAAGCAGATACAATGCGCTTCGGCCGCAGTCTGGCGCATATCGCACGCAAGGGAGATATTTTTGCTCTTTACGGCACGCTTGGAATGGGAAAGAGTGTTTTGGCCAGGGCTTTTATTCAGGAGCTGACAACGGCAAAAGAAGTTCCCAGCCCGACCTTTACCTTAATGCAGATTTACGAGGCGCCGGATTTCGAAATTTATCATTTTGATTTATACAGAGTTAAAAATCCGGATGAAATTTTTGAAATCGGAGTCGAAGAAGCCATGTATGACGGCGTTTGCCTGATAGAATGGCCGCAACGCATGGAAAACTACCTCCCCCGTAATGTCGTTCGTTTGAATATTACCCCTTCGGCAAACGGCCGCAGTCTGTCCCTGAGCTGCTCCGATGCTTCAAAAATGGTTCGTTTTTCCAAACTGAGAGAGGATTTTGATGACTGAAAATATTCATGCAACCTGTGTCGACTGGCAAGGGCAGGGGATTTTGCTCCTCGGCGCGCCGGGCAGCGGCAAATCAGATTTGGCTTTGCGTTTGATAAGCGGCAAAAACTGTTTGTTGGTTGCCGATGACCGGACAGACCTAAATATTTCCGAAAATAAAATTATTGCTTCTGCGCCGAAAAATATCAGTGGCCTGCTTGAAGTAAGAGGGGTCGGTATTCTCAAAATGCCGGTCACCCCGCAGACAACGGTTAAATTGGCCGTTGTTTTAGCATCTTCACCGATGGAAATAGAACGTCTGCCGCAAAACAAATTTTATGATTTCGGCGGCGTCAAAGTCCGGCAAATTAAATTATGCGCTTTCGAAGCATCCGCCGCCGACAAGATAATTGCGGCGCTAAGCTGTGAGGATTTCGAGCTTAGCTGTTGATTCTTTTGAGCCTTCGTCGTAAACTAAGCCCAAATTTAACTTCTGGGAGCATCTTATGTTTATAAGCAGTATTGAGAACTTTTTGCGCCGGCAGGGTAAGCCCTTGGTTGCATTTATTTCCCGTTTGGGCGAATTTTCCATTTTCGTGGCACAGTCGGTATACAATTGTCTGACTCCGCCGTTTTACGGACGCAATCTTCTGCGCCAAATTGTTGATATGGGCTTTTATTCGTTGCCGGTTGTCGGATTGACCACGATTTTTGCCGGTATGGTTATTGCTCTTCAGAGTTATTCCGGATTCATGCGTTTCGGCGCGGAAGGGGCGGTTGCTTCCGTAGTCTTGATTTCCGTCACCCGCGAATTGGCGCCGGTTCTTTCCGCCTTAATGGTTGCCGGTCGTATTGGCGCGGCTATGGCCGCCGAAATCGGCACAATGCGGGTAACCGAACAGATTGATGCCCTGACCACCTTATCCACAAATCCTTTCAAATATCTGGTAACGCCGCGGATATGGGCCGGTTTAATCGTCATGCCGATTTTGGTCTTGATTGGCGATGTCATCGGCATTTTCGGCGGATATGTCGTCGGGGTTTACAAACTGGGATTTAACCCGGCCAACTATGTCAATTCGACCCTGCAAAATCTTCAGGCGATAGATATTACCACCGGTCTTGTTAAAGCCGCCGTATTCGGTTTTATCATTTCCTTGCTGGGATGTTATAACGGATACAAATCCAAAGGTGGTGCGCAGGGCGTCGGTACGGCGACCACCAATGCGGTTGTTTCTGCTTCTATCCTGATTTTGATTTTCAACTACGTCATTACGGAACTTTTCTTTTCTAAATAATTTTGCGGAGAAACAAAGATGAGTGAAAACAAAATAGAAATTCGCAATCTTCACAAGGCTTTTGGCCGCAAGGTTGTTTTGGACGGTGTCGATTTGGACATCGTCAAAGGGGAGTCTTTGGTTGTCATCGGCGGTTCCGGAACCGGAAAATCGGTTTTGATTAAATGTATTCAGGGACTGCTTCGTCCGGAAGAAGGATCCATAAAAATCGACGATGAAGAAGTTGTCGGCATCAATGAAGAGCAAAAAGAAAAACTTCATTCCAAAATGGGCATGCTTTTTCAGGGCGGTGCTTTGTTTGACAGTCTGAGTGTTTGGGAAAATGTTGCCTTTGATATGATAGAAAACAAAAAAGTCAACAAGAAGACAGCTAAAAACGAAGCTGTAAGGGTATTGCGTTCTGTCGGTCTGGCACCGGATGTGGCAGATTTGTCTCCTTCGGAACTGTCCGGCGGCATGCAAAAACGCGTCGGTCTGGCCCGGGCTATTGCTTCCCGGCCGGAGATTATCTTTTTTGACGAACCCACCACCGGATTGGATCCGATTATGGCCGATGTCATTAATGATTTGATTATAGAATCTGTCAAAGGGCTAGGAGCCACGGCGCTGACAATTACCCACGATATGGCGTCGGCGCGCAAAATCGCCGATAAAATAGCCATGCTTTACAAAGGAAAAATCATTTGGCAGGGAACTGTTAAAGAAATGGATAAAACGGATAATCCTTATGTTCGTCAGTTTATCAACGGCAGCTCCCAGGGACCGATAAAAGTGGAGATTTAATCTTGGCCAAAAAAGACGCCAAACAATATGTCTGTCAGAACTGCGGCTCGGTTTATCCCAAATGGCAGGGAAAATGTGATGCCTGTGGTGAATGGAATACCATTGTTGAAGAACAAATCGGCAATGAGGGATTTTCTAATCTTAATCCCCGCCGGTCCAAAGGAAAAATAATTGATTTTGTTCCTTTAAGCGGCTCACAGCAAAAAGTAGAACGCCTGTCAACCGGAATTCGCGAGCTTGACCGGGTATGCGGCGGCGGTTTGGTTCCCGGATCGGTTATTTTGGTTGGCGGAGATCCAGGCATCGGCAAATCAACGTTATTGCTCCAGGCTTGTGCCAAAATAGCCTCTTTGCCGGACAGACCGGAGGTCTATTATATTTCCGGAGAAGAAGCCATTGATCAGGTTCGAATTCGTGCCAAACGGCTTCAATTGGATCAGGCGCCGGTTAACTTGGCCAGTAGCACCGATATCAGGGATATTGTCGCGACTTTGGAAAAATCGAACGCAGCGGTGGTTATTATCGATTCGATTCAAACCATGTATCTTGATGAAGTCGAATCCACCCCGGGCAGCGTTACTCAGGTCCGCGCCTGCAGCTATGAATTGATAAAGTTGGCAAAGCGCAAAGGCTTTACGCTGTTTTTGGTCGGACATGTCACCAAACAGGGTGCCATAGCCGGTCCGCGGGTTTTGGAGCATATGGTTGATACCGTCCTTTATTTTGAGGGAGAAAGAGGACACCATTTTCGAATTCTCCGCGCCGTAAAAAACCGGTACGGCGCTACCGATGAAATCGGTGTTTTTGAAATGCAGGATCAGGGATTGGTAGAAGTGGAAAATCCTTCGGCATTGTTTTTGGCCGAGCGCCAGGGAAACATTTCCGGTTCCTGCGTGTTTGCCGGTATTGAGGGATCAAGACCGCTGTTGGTAGAAATTCAGGCTTTGGTCAGCCCGACCGGATACGCCAGCCCGCGTCGCGCCGTCGTTGGTTGGGACAGCAACCGGATGTCAATGATTCTTGCCGTTCTGGAAGCCCGTTGCGGGTTAAATTTGAGTTCTCAGGATGTTTATCTGAATATTGCCGGCGGACTGCGCATAACCGAACCGGCTGCCGACTTGGCCGTAGCCATGGCGGTTATTTCTTCTTTGACGAATAAGCCGCTGCCTGCGGATATGGTCATTTTCGGAGAGATTGGGCTTTCCGGAGAAATTCGCGCCGTCAGTCAGCCCAGTCTGCGGCTGAAAGAAGCGTCAAAATTAGGATTCGCCAGCGCGCTTACCCCGCCCACCCACAGCAAGGAAAAAAAGGTCAATGTCGAAATCAACCGTTTTGAAATCGGCAATGTTCAACGTTTAATCAATTGGTTTAATTAACGAAGGCATATCCCATGTATCAGCTCAACAATCTGGATATTATCATTTTAATCGTCATAGCGATTTCGGCGTTGATTGCGCTGAGCCGCGGTTTAATGAAAGAAGTTCTGTCGATTGTCGGCTGGGTTTTGGGCGTCGCCGCCATTATTTACCTGCTGCCGGTACTAACGCCGTTTGCCAAAATGTATATTGAAAACGGCTGGCTGGCCGGGGTAGTGACTTCGTTGTTTATTTTAATCCTGTTTTTGGTTTGCTGGACGTTGTTCACCGGCAAGCTTGTCGGCAAAGTGCGCAGCAGCAAACTGAGCGGCCTGGATCGGATGCTCGGATTGTTTTTTGGTATTGCCCGTGCCTTTTTGCTGATTATTTTGTTTTATATTTTAGTCAGCTGGATGATTCCCGAGGACAAACAGTCTGAAACACTCCGCGGATCAAAATATTTTCAAATTGCGGGCTCTTTTGCCAAACCGATAGAAGAATTGATACCGGAAAGCACGCTTGAACTGATTCGCGAAAAGACGCAGCAGGTTAATGAAGAAGCGGATGAAGCCGACGAAGATAAAGATGCCGAGTCTCCCTCTGCCGGTGAAAAAGAAAAAACACCGGACAGTACCGACGAGTTATTCAAAAAACTTGCTCAACCACAAGTCAAAAAAGCTTCGGAAAAAAAGAAAGTCGAGATTAAGGAAAATTTCGAAGGCTATAAAGAGTCCGAACGCGATAATCTCGACCGATTGATTGAAACAACTATTGAATAAGCCTAATTACGATACATGGCGCTGAGGGTATATTCCTCCAGAATATGCCCTTTCATGGCCGCCCGCAGCTCAGTTTCATCAAAGCCCTCGGCCAGAGGCAGCGGCGCATCCAAAGCGTAAACGTGCAAATCATAGCGATGAGGTCTGTCCGGCGGCATCATCCCGCCGTAATAATTGAAACCCCAACTGTTTTTTCCCTGAATAAAATCATTGTCCGAACGACTTTCTCCCTCGGCTACGTTATCATAGCCCAAGTTGGCAACCAGCCAGTGTATCCATGGAAAACCGGCAACCTTAACGGCATCGTCATCTTTCAAAATAATGGCGTAGGACTTCGTCTGCTCTGGACGGTTATGAATTGCAAACGGCACGGACAATGCCGGAACGCCGTCAATAAAATCTTTTCCGTGTTTGCCGTATTTCAATTCCCAATGGCCGTCCTGAATACCGGTGCTTGTAACCCTCATGACTTTACCTCCTTAATTTTGTTAACTCTTAAAAAGATATAGTCAGTCCGGCATAAAAAATCAAATTTTGAAAATCAAAGGGCCTTTCTCGAGTTCAAAGCCAGCTGAATGGTCCCTTCATCCATATAATCAAGTTCGCCCCCCATGGGAATACCCTGCGCCAGGGTGGTTATTTTGACCTCAGAGCCCTTAAGCCGTGAAACAATGTAGTGGGAGGTTATTTGACCGTCAACCGTTGCCGGAAGGGCCAAAATAACCTCTTTAACATTGTCTTCCTTAATTCGTTTAATCAGGGAATCGATATTCAGATCTTCAGGCACCACGCCGTCAAGCGCCGATAAAATTCCGCCCAGAACGTGATATTTTCCCTTAAAAAAAGAAACTCTTTCCATGGCCCATAAGTCAGCAACATCCTGAACCACGCAAATAGTTTGGCTTTCCCGGATTGTTGATGTGCAAACAGAGCAGGGCGATGATGTATCGTAATTACCGCAGATTTCACAAACCTGTATTTTGTCTGCCACGTCATTCATAGCTTCAATCAGCGGCAAAAACAGAGTTTCTTTCTTTTTGATAAGCTGCAGCACAATTCGTCGCGCCGAACGAGTCCCCAGCGACGGCAGCTTGCTGAATAATTTTATCAGTTTTTCGATATCTGTTCCGGCCATATCGCATCTCACCTAAAACGGCAGTTTCAAACCGCCGAGATTCAGTCCGCCAGTCATTTCATTCATACTGTCCTGCATTTTGGCATCAACTTTTGCTTTGGCATCATTATAAGCGGCAACAATCAGATCTTCCAGAATGTCCGCTTCATCGGCAACAACCAGTGACGGATCAATATGAACTTTTTTCATTTCAAATTTTCCGTTCAATTCAACGCTGACCATACCGCCGCCGCTTTTTCCTTCGACAAGTTCCTGTGCCAGCTTTTCCTGAGCCTCTTCCATTTTTTTCTGCATGGCCTGAGCCTGTTTCATAATTCCCTGAATATTCAGCATTTTTTATATATCCTCATCATTATAAGTTTCAGCATCTTCAAAGCTCACCTCGCTGTCATCAACATTATCCTGATTGATTTTGCGGGTCAGCGTTTCTATTTTCGAGCCCTTGAATTCTTCAAGAATTGCCTTTACCAGCGGCAAATCCGAAACATTTTTTTTGTTGGCATTGTCAAGCGCCTGTTCATGCTGGGCTATAGTTTCACCCAACGGACCTCGTTTTGTTTCAATTTTCCATTTTTCACCGGTAACCTCGGACAGTTCTTTTTGCAGATTGAGCAAAAAATCGTTGTTAACTTTGTCAGAAATCGTCATCTGAATTTCACCGGGACGAAAACTGTCGACGGATACGTCATTTTTCAGAGCATAAACCAGCAGGGGCTTCCGGGCGTTTTCCAGATATTGAATAAACTCCTCAATCTTTGTAAAGACGGTTTTGGGCGAAACCGGGGACGATTCTTCCTGTTGAAGACTGCCGCCGGACGTCGGAAACGGTGCGGCCGCTGCGGCTCGAAGAGGAATCTCCGGTGTTATCTTAGATTTTTTTTTTACGTCGTTGAGAAGCTCAAACGGCGTCGGCAGGCTGGCAGAATAGGCTACCCTGATTAAAATCATTTCCAGGGCGTCGATTTGCACCGGCGCAATGGCCAGTTCCCCCAAACCTTTAATCATCATCTGCCATATTTTGGATAGAACGGCGATAGAAACGTTCGGCGCCAGCTTTTTACAAAAATCTTTTTCGGATTCCGCCAGTGAATCACTGCCAACGGAAGACGGAACAATCTTTGCCTTGGCCAGCATATGGGTAATATTAATCAAATCCTGCAAAACGGTCGTCGGATTCGCTCCGTTTTTATATTGTTCGGCCAGTTTATTGACGACTTCGTCCGTTTTGCCGGCCATCAGGCTTTCAAACAAACTGAAAGTCTGGCTTCGGTCTGCCAAACCGATCATATTTTTTACGGTTTCCGTTTGAATTTTGCCGTCGCTGAGTGAAATTGCCTGATCCAAAAGCGACAAGCCGTCGCGGCAGGAACCGTCCGCCGCTTTTGCAATCATGTGAATAGCCTCGTCGTCGGCCTCCAGCCCCTCTTTTTGCAAAATATTCTTAAAATGTTTGGAGAGGTCTTCAATCGTCAGCCGCTGCAAGTCAAAACGCTGACACCGGGAAAGCACCGTAACCGGCACCTTGCGGATTTCTGTTGTTGCAAAAATAAAAATAACATGTGAAGGCGGCTCTTCCAGAGTTTTTAAAAGCGCATTAAACGCATTTTTGGAGAGCATGTGCACTTCGTCGATGATATAGATTTTGTAGCGGGCGTTGGTCGGCTTATAACGAACGCCGTCCAAAATTTCGCGAATATCGTCAACGCCTGTTCGCGATGCCGCATCGAGTTCCAGCACGTCAATATGTCTTGATGCCGCAATAGCCTTGCAGTTTTCGCATTCCCCGCAGGGATGAATTGTCGGTCCGCCGTTACCGTCTTTGCCGGTACAATTCAGTGCCCGCGCAATAATTCGTGCGGTGGTAGTTTTCCCCACGCCGCGGATTCCGGTCAGAATATAGGCATGATGCAAACGATTGTTGTTGATGGCGTTGGTCAGAGTCCGCACCAAAGCATCCTGCCCCAGAAGTTCGTCAAAATTCTGCGGGCGGTATTTGCGGGCAAGCACCACATATTGTTCTTGATTATTTTTTGCTTCTTCTGCCATAAAACGTCATTAACTCAAACAAAATGGTGGAAAACAGCGACCCCGGCAACAATCGTTACGGCTGCTTCCTTCCGGACCTGACCGGGTTGGCGACCTGTCGACCCGCCGTTTTCCAATAGCTATACATATCAAAAATCCAGCTATTTTCAAGCAAAATTTAGTTTTATCCGCCTACTGCGGCATCACGATATTCATCTGCCTCAATTCTTTGTTGACGGCCTCTTTTTCTTGTTCGGGCGAAGTATAGGCAACCGGTTGATTTTCAATCGGCAGAATTTCGCCGTAAATCATAATCTGCGCGGTGGAGGCGTCCTTTCCGTAAATTTTCGGACCATGATAAGAGCTGTCTATAACAACCGGCTGCAGGCGTTGTCCGCCGTCATCGTTAAACTTGCGGGGAGCGGCTTCCACGACGACGTCGCCGGTCGGCCTGATTTCCATGATATCCAGACTGTGTTGGTTGGAGCCGTCCTCAAACAGGCGGAACGGACCGTTAATGCCGCTGTAGCCGTCAGGCGCCGTAATGGCCTGATTAATATTTTCCCGGCCTTGTTTGGATAATTCGCCGGCCAGGGCCACGGCATCATAGGCAAAAGAATACAGGCTTGCGGGACGTTCTCCGAAGGTATCAAAATATTTGCTTGCAAAATAAGAGCTGTGCGACCGTGACAAAGCCGGATACAAACTGCGGACTATCATCGATTCGTTGTTGAGGCGGCTGTTTTCCCAAACCGAAGTTCCCAAAAACTGAACCTGCGGATAAGCCGCGTCATAATAGGCAAACATTGATATTGCCGACGTCAACTTGGCGCCGGATTCCGGAATAATCACCGCGTCAAAACCGATGTCGCCGAGCCCTTCTTTGGTGCTGAGGCGGTCCAAAGCCTTTTGGGCGGAAACGTCGCCGCCGGCCGCTTTGTTTTTAAGGGCGCTTCTCAGTTTGTTAAGCCGGGCATGCCGGGCGGAATAGTTGCTCATGTCTTTGATGATTCCGGAAAAATCCGATGTGCTTGGCGGATAAAAGCCGATAACCGTAACGTCAACGCCGTTTTTCTGTGCGGATTTCACGGCGGCTTTAGCCACGGCGCTTCCGGTTGAATTATCAGGCAGCAGCAGGGCAAAACGACGGCGTCCTTTTTGAGCGGCATAAGTCATAATGCGGTCAACCTGTTCTTCCACCAGCAGCCCCAGCGTATAAACCGTCGGCTGCAAAACCTCTTCGTTGGTTGAAAAAGCAATGACCGGCACACCGCGATAAATTGTTTCCGTACTGATTGCCTGAACTTCGGAACTCATCAGCGGTCCCAAAATCAAATCCGAGCGTTGGCTGATGGCATTTTCCGCAGCAATCCGGGCACCGCCGGCCGTACTTTGCGTGTCATAATATTGCAAAATCAGATTCGGGTTGTTCAGATCTTCCAAAGCCATCATTGTGGCGTTTTTCAGTCCCTGGCCGTGCTTGGCCGCTTTCCCGGTCAAAGGCAGCAGCACGCCCACGCGGAAACTGTCCCGCCCGGAAATGCTGATTTCGCTGATGTCCGTATTAAAGGCATCGCTGCCGCCGCGGTCCGTAATCTGCGGTCCTCTGGTTGAGGAACAACCCAGCAGTCCCAAACAAACCAGACCTATGCTCAATTTTTTTAACACTTGCAATTTATCCCAAAATATAAAACAATCTGCATAAAGTTGTAGTTTAATTTTTGCGTCTTGTAAAGAGAGGTCTGTATGAAACCGGGAATTTATGTTGTCGCAACGCCGATAGGCAATCTCGGGGACATGTCGCCCCGCGCGGCGGAAGTTCTGTCGGCGGCGGATGTTATTGCCTGCGAAGATACCAGGGTCACCCGCAAACTTTTCGGCCTCCTCGGACTTGATGCCAAAAAGGATTTCATAACCTTTCAGGACCACAACGAAGAGGAGCAGGCCGGGTTTTTGATAGACTTGGTCGGCCGGGGCAAGGTTGTGGCTCAGGTCAGCGATGCCGGCAGTCCGTTGATTTCCGATCCCGGTTACAAGCTGATTCGCCGGTGCCGCGAGCAGGGTGTTTACGTCAGTGTTATTCCCGGCGCTTGCGCCCTGATTTGCGCGCTTCAACTGTCGGGCCTCCCCACCAACCGTTTTATGTTTGCCGGATTCATACCCAACAAAGATAAGGCGCGCCGGGATTTGTTCAATCAGTTAAAAGGGATAGAGGCAACCCTGATTTTTTACGAAACTGCCAATCGGATTGTCAAAACCCTGTCGGCGGCGGCGGAAGTTTTCGGCTGCCGGGAAATTGCCGTTGCCCGGGAAATCACCAAAGTTTACGAAGAATGCCTCAACGGAACGGCGGCGGAGCTGATAAAGCATTTTGAGGAAAAGGAACCGCGCGGCGAAATGGTGCTGATGATTGCGCCGCCGCAAAAGAAAGAAGCGCCGGAGATAGATTTGCAGGAGCTTTTGCGCTTTGAGCTGCGGCAATATCCGCTCAAAACAGCGGTAAAAAATCTGGTGGAGCGTTACGGGCTGAATAAAAACGAGGTATATCAAACAGCACTGCGGGTTAAAGATGAATAGCTTTCGGTCCGGACATTTTGCCGAAACCGCCGCGCGGTGGTTTTTGCGGCTTAAGGGATATGTTTTTGTCACCGCCAATTATGTGACCGGCCGCGGCACCGGCGCCGGAGAAATAGATTTGATAATGCGCCGCGGAAACACGCTTGTTTTTGTAGAGGTAAAAAAGAGGGCGACGACGGAGCAGGGGGCTTATGCCCTGAAGCCGGCGCAGCAGCGACGGATTCGCCGGGCTGCAGAAGCTTTTGTTGCCCGCCGGCCGCAATATCAAAAATATAATCTGCGGTTTGACGTTGTTTTGTTTTGTCCGCCGTTTGGTCTGCGGCACCTCAAGAATGCTTTTTAATTAATAAATTTTTAATATTTGTCCTTATAGACTAAAGGGTAATAAAAAGTCCTTGTAAGAGGGACTATTTTATGCTATCATATATTCTGTAACGTCAGAAGGACGTTCACAGATTAACCTT
>CALXLC010000051.1 GCA_944389095.1 uncultured Alphaproteobacteria bacterium | reverse complement strand
AAGCGGAGGTGGAGAGGCTTCCACTTTTCTGTGAGCGGGGTGTTACGTTCGAACCAAAAAAGGCCCAAACCGAAAACGGTTTGAACCTTCTATTTTACTCTCAACCTATACCATAGCAGTAGAAAAGCGGAATTCTCAAAACAGCCGCTTAGGTATTGCCACCGGCGACTTGCCTGATAGACATCAGGCACGGAGAAGCGGCTGATACGGAAAAGCATCGCGCGCCCACCTAAAGATTATTTAGGCAGCCAGTCTTCGCTCACGCCGTGCGTGCCAGTGGCGCTGCCACCGCGCGCCCACCTAAAGATTATTTAGGCAGCCAGTCTTGTCACCGCCCGCTGGGCGGTTAGCGGTTTTGAGAGGGCATTTTGGCTTCTTCAGTCAATGCGGCAACAAAAGCCTCAAGCGCCATGGTTTCCTGTTTGTCGGAACCGATACGGCGAACGGTAACTGTGCCGTTTTCTTTTTCTTTGGCACCGACAACGGCAATGACCGGAATTTTGCTGACCGAATGCTCGCGAATTTTATAAGTAATTTTTTCGTTGCGCAAATCGGTTTTGGCATAAAGGCCGGCAGCCCGGAGCTTGGCGGCGACATCTTCGGCATAATCATTAATATCGCTGACAATCGGGCAGACGACAACTTGCTCCGGGGACAGCCACAAAGGCAGTTTACCGGCATGATGCTCAATCAAAATTCCGAGAAAACGCTCAATGGAACCGAAAAGGGCGCGGTGCAGCATAACCGGCTGGTGTTTTTCGCCGTCTTCGCCGATATAAGAAATATCAAAACGCTGCGGCAGGTTCATATCCACCTGAATTGTACCGCATTGCCATTCACGACCGATGGCATCGCGCAGAATAAACTCCAGTTTCGGACCATAAAAAGCGCCTTCGCCTTCGTTGATTTCATAGGCATAACCGTGTTTTTCCAGGGCGTTTGCCAAAGACTTTTCGCTGATGTCCCAGATTTCATCGGAGCCGATGCGTTTTTCCGGACGGGTCGACAGATAGATTTTAACATCTTTGAAACCAAAATCTTTGTAGATGTCAAAAATCAGCTTCATTGTGGAAATGCATTCTTCTTCCATCTGTTCGGGCGTGCAAAAGATGTGGGCATCATCTTGCGTAAACTCGCGAACCCGCATCAACCCCATCAGAGAGCCGGAGGCCTCATAACGGTTGACTTTGCCGAACTCGGCCATACGCAGCGGCAAATCGCGATAAGATTTAATGCCTTGTTTGTAAACCAACAGGCCGCCCGGACAGTTCATCGGTTTAATGCAGAACCATTTTTTGTCCTCGGTTTGGCCTGAATAGTTGTGCGCGCCGTACTTTTCCCAGTGACCGGAAGTTTCCCACAGGCAGCGGTCCATAACACGCGGGGTCGAAATTTCGATATAGCCGTTGTTTTCCTGGCGCTTGCGCATATACTCAATCAGTTTGCGATAGACCTTATAACCTTTGTCATGCCAAAAAACCGCTCCGGGAGCATAATCCGGTTCAAAATGGAACAGGTCCATTTCGCGGCCGAGCTTGCGGTGATCGCGTTTAGCGGCTTCTTCCATCATTTTCAGGTAATCATCAAGGTCTTTTTTGTTGGCCCAGGCAGTTGCATAAATACGCTGCAGCATTTCCTTGGTCGAGTCTCCGCGCCAGTAAGCGCCGGCCACTTTCATCAGTTTGAAGGCATCGCCGATTTTTCCGGTTGAGGGCACATGAGGACCGCGGCAAAGGTCGGTAAAACTCCCCTGACGATAAAGAGAAATGGTTTCGCCTTCAGGCAAATCTTCAATAATTTCGGCCTTGTAATGTTCGCCGAGATCTTTAAAAAATTTGATGGCCTCGTTGCGGGGCATGATAATGCGTTCCAGCTTTTCGTCACGTTTAACGATTTCATGCATTTTGGCTTCTATTTTGGCAAAGTCTTCGGTTGTGAAGGGCTCTTTGCGGGCAAAATCGTAATAAAAGCCGTTTTCAATCGCCGGTCCGATAGTGACCTGAACGTCCGGCCACAGTTCTTTAACGGCCTGAGCCATAACGTGCGAACAGGAGTGACGCAAAATTTTCAGGCCTTCGGCGTCCTTACCGGTGATGATAGTCACGGTTGCGTCGGTAGTGACGGGAGTGCTCAAATCCTGCGTTGTTCCGTTGACGGTAATGGCCAAAGCGGCTTTAGCCAAATTAGGACTGATTTTTTCGGCGATGTCAAAACCGCTGACGCCGCCCTCCATATTCATAACTGACCCATCGGGTAATTTAATCGCAACCATTTTAAATTTTCCTTTTATTTATCTTTAGATTTTTAATTCATATTTATAAGTTCATTATAAACAGAGATTGTTTTATCACACATTAACTGTTTTGTAAAATTATCTCTGACGTTTTTGATTGCCGCTTTGGAAATTTTTTCTTTTTCCTGCGGCGAAAGCCCCAAAGCCCAGTCAATGGCATCGGCCAAAGATTGTGCATTGTTGCTTTCAAAGAGCTTACCGCTCACGCCGTCAATCACGTTTTCGAGAGAACCGCCGATATTGGAGGCGAGAACGATTTTGCCCATGGCCTGTCCCTCAATGGCAGCGCGCCCGAAGGCCTCCGGCTCAATGGAGGTGGACAGGACAATATCCGACACCATCAACAGTGCCGGAATGTCAAAGCTGTGGCCGATAAACTGAACCTTTGCATCCAGCTTGTATTTGCGGACCAGAGCTTTTAAGTGCTCGGTATATTTGACCCGGCCCTGATCGGAGCCGATAATCAGACAATAAAAGTCCTGATGTTTCAATTTTGACAATGCCTCTATCAGCAGATGCTGCCCCTTCCAGCGGGTCACCCGTCCGGCCAGGGTAATAATCGGTTTGTCAACCGGCAGGTTATTGTCTTTAATGGCTTTAATCATTCGCTCCTGTGTTACGGCTTCGGGAGAGAAATTATCCGTATTGACGCAGCGGTGAATCAGACGGATTTTGCTTTCATCAATTTTATAATTCTGCAAAATATGTTTTTTGATATGGTTGGAAATGGCGATAACCAGCTGTCCGTAAGTCATGACCCGGTTATAAAATTTTTTGATTCCCTTAAAACCGAGATTATAAGTGCCGTGAAAAGTCGTCAGAAATTTGACTCCGGCCCGTTTCGCGGCCCAATAAGCGCTCCATGCCGGCGCCCGTGAACGGGCATGAACGATGTTAATGCCGTTGGCTTTGATAAAAGCTTCCAGTTTTTTGGCATTGCGGCGCATAACAAAAATATTTTTGCTTTTGAGCGGCAGCGTCAGATGCGGAACTTTGGCACGATCCAAATCATAAACCATTCGTCCGCCGGCCGAGGCGACAAAATTTTTGATGCCGCGTTTTTGCAATTCGGTGGCAATTTCAACGGTTCCCAGTTCCACGCCGCCGTGTTCCAATTCGGGCAGAACCTGCAAAACTACGGGTTTTAGGGTTTGGTTGTTTTCCATTTTTATTCTTTATCCCAGCATAAATTTAATTCATTTTTTGCAAACTGCGCCTAATTTACAACCAAATTTGTTTTCCGCCAAGCAAAAAATCGCCTTCTCCGGACATTTTGAGCAATTTTTTTCGGCAGCGGGCGGGATTCTGCAAAAAGCTGTTTTAGCGCTATTGAATAAAAGCAAAGGCCCATTATTTAAATTTTTGCTTTAATCATTTGCCAACGGGAAAAAACAATGCCTTACAAGACCAAAACAAGTGTTTCTTCGGATACCGAAAAAAGATTTTACGTCTGGCTGCTGTTGATAATTTTAATTCTGGCGGCGGGCTTGTGGTTTTATTCTGCCCGCAAACCGTCTGCAAAGCCGGAAGCGGAAGGTAAAACGGCCGGGGATTTGGTATTGAACGTCCTGCCGCTGCAACGACAGGATGTGGAGGTATCCAGCCGCTATATCGGATATGTCACGCCGATAAAATCAGTCAACGTAGTTCCTAACGTCAGCGGATATCTTGACAAAATCTGGGTGCAAGGCGGTCAGGATGTCAAAGCCGGAGATAATCTTTTGCTGATAGAGCAGAGTGAATACAAGGCCCGCCTGGACGCGGCTAAGGCATCGGTCGCACAGGCCCGGGCCGATTTGAATAATGCGGCGATATATTACAAAAGGATGCAAAAGGCCGGGGCCAAAGCGGTTTCCAAGACAGAGTTGGACAATGCCAAAGCCAAGTATCTTTCGGCACAGGGAGCTCTGGCTCAGGCCAAAGCCGAGCAGGAACTGGCTCAGGTCAATCTGAATTATACGTTGTTAACGGCGCCCGTGGACGGAGTCGTCGGTAATGTTGATCTTACAAAGGGCAATTATGTGTCACCGTCTTCTCAGCCGTTGCTCAAAATTATCCAATATAATCCGATACGGGTCGTTTTTTCCATTACGGACAAAGAATATCTGGCAGAGCTGGCCCGCAGTCCCCGGGAGCTTTTTGCCGGAGAAAAAATCAGGCTGAGCCTCGGCGGGGGTTTGGGGTATCCGTATGACGGACAATTCCGGTTTACGGGCAACGAAATTGACCGCAGCACCAATTCCATTGCCGTTTATGCAGATTTTCCCAATCCGGCCAAAGCGCTGGTTGTCAACGCATATGTTGATGTCATTTTGGAAAAAACGTTCAAAAATGCTTATCTTATCCGGCAGAATTACGTATCCATGACGCCGGAGGGATATTTTGCATACATCATTAAAGACGGGCGGCTGATAAAAACTTCGCTGAATATTGCCGCCGAACAAAATGAGAATTATGTCGTGACCAATAATTTCGGCAGCGGTGAGTATCTTGTCGTGGACAAAGTCGGGCAGATTGCGCCTGGACGCAAGATTCGCATCAAAGTTCTTGAACCAGACACACCGGCGGAGGGCAAAGGCTGATGTTTTCTGCATATTTTATTGATAAACCGAGATTTGCCGGCGTCATTTCCATCGTTATGATTCTTTTGGGGCTGTTGGCCATAGTCGTATTGCCGGTATCTCAGTATCCGCAGATTACGCCGCCGCAGATTGTGGTGCAGACAACCTATCCCGGCGCCAATGCCCAGGTTTTGGTAGATACGGTGGCAATCCCTATTGAAAACCAGATTAACGGTGTGGAAGACATGCTCTATATGTCATCGACTTCGGATGATGACGGAACATATACCTTAACCATTACGTTTAACATCGGCACGGATCCCGATATTGCGCAGGTCAAAGTGCAAAACCGCCTCCAACAGGTTGAATCCCAGCTGCCGCAGCTGGTGATTCAGGAGGGCTTGGAAGTCAGAACCCAGATGTCAAATATTTTGGGAATGTTGGTTTTGCGCTCACCGAACAACACATATAACGATTTGTATTTGAGTAATTTTGCCTATACCAACATCCAAAATCCGCTGGCCCGTGTTCCCGGCGTCGGCGATGTATCGATTTACGGACCGCAGTATTCCATGCGCATTTGGCTCAATACGGAGAAACTGGCCGCATTGGGATTAAGCAGCGTCGATGTCGTCAATGCGGTTTCTTCGCAAAACGTGCAGGCTTCAATCGGAGAAATCGGTTCGGCGCCGAGTTCGGACAATACGGCGCTGGTTCTTTCACTGAGCGCCAAAGGATTGTTAAATAACGTCGAAGATTTTAAAAACATCGTCGTGGCCACTTCCGGGGACGGCGGCATCGTCCGTCTCAAAGATGTTGCCAGAATAGAACTTGGCGCCGATACTTATAACATGGTGGCTCATTTTGATAATGCGCCGGCGGTGATTATCGGGTTGAGCCAGACACCGGGCTCAAATTCGCTGGATATCATGGATTCGGTCCGTGAAGAAATCGAAAAACTGAGTAAAACGTTTCCGGAAGATATGGAGTTTCGCGTAGCCTACGATTCGACCGATTATGTCAGGGCGTCCATTGCCAGTATTATCGAAACGCTGGTTATTACGTTTTCTCTGGTGGTACTGGTAACATTCGTTTTCTTGCAAAAACTAAAAACCACGCTGATTCCGCTGATAACCATTCCGGTGTCGCTGATAGCCACTTTTGCGGTGATTTATGTGCTTGGGTTTGACATTAATATTTTGACGCTGTTTGCCATGATTTTAGCCATCGGTTTGGTTGTGGACGATGCCATTATCGTTGTTGAGCGGGTGCAGTATCTGATGGTTTATGAAAATCTTGATTCGCATGCGGCCGCCGTCAAGGCCATGCAGCAGATAGGCAGCGCCATCGTCGCCACGACTTTTGTGCTGCTGTCAATTTTTATCCCGGTCGGACTGATGGCCGGCATTACCGGAAAAATTTATCAGCAGTTTGCCGTCACCATCGCAACGGCAGTTGTCTTTTCGGCCTTTAACGCTTTAACCCTCAGTCCGTCGCTGTGTGCCATTTTCTTAAACGGCGACAAATCTGACAATCCGCATGGATTTTTCAAATGGTTTGATGACGTGATAGATTTTTTCAAGGGGCACTATTTGCATGCGGTGGGATTTTTCTCGGCGCATATCAAAATAACGACGCTGGCCGTGCTGCTGACAATTGCCGTTGTTGCCGCCGTCTTCAAATGGACGGCGACTTCCTTCCTGCCCGAAGAAGATCAGGGAATTATTTTTGCCAATGTGCAGCTGGACGATATAGCCAGTATCAATCAGACCAACAGGGTCTTGGCCGAGATTTCAGAGCAGGCTCTTAAAATGAAAGGAATTAAATATTTTATTTCGGTTGCCGGATATTCCATGCTGGGCGGCGGCGGCGAAAACGTGGCGCTGGGTGTCGTCGGTCTGGACAACTGGTCCGAACGCAAATCAAAAGACTTGTCAATTGAGGCGTTGACGGCCCGGCTGTTGGAAACATTCGGCGGCCGCAAAGATGCCGAAGTCAACTTTTTTGCGCCGCCGTCCATTCCCGGGGTAGGACAAAGTGACGGTCTGTCTTTGGAACTGCTGGCCGCTGATGGCAGTATAACACCCTCCCGGCTTTACCAGACTTTGATAAAATTCCTGGAAAAATTAAACGGCTCGCCGGATTTGTCTTATGCGTTCAGCACGTTTACCGCAGATACGCCGCATGTCTATCTGGATATAGACCGGACGAAATTGGAGGCCTATGATATTCCGGTTTCGGCATTGTTTGAAACCCTGGCCAACAACCTCGGCTCACGTTATATCAATAACATCACGCTCAGCGGACAGGTCAACAAAGTTATTGTTCAGGCCGACTATCCTTACCGCCGGACCATAGAAGACGTAAAAAAATTATATGTTCCGTCAAATAACGGACAATTGATACGCGTTGACAGTTTCGCCGAGGTTAAGACATCGATTTCACCAAAGATTATTTATCGTTACAATCAGTACACCAATGCCGCCATTGTGGCGCAAAGCAAACCGGGAGTCAGTACCGGCACCGCCATCGCCGGAGTTATCGCCGCAGCCGCGGAAGTTCTGCCGAAAAATTTCGAAATTGCCTGGACCGGGCTGAGCCTTCAGGAAGTCGAGGCAGCCGGACTGGCCGTATTTCTGATTGCGTTGGCCCTGGTGTTTTGCTATCTGTTTCTGGTCGCTTTGTATGAAAGCTGGATGCTGGCTTTTTCGGTCATGTTTTCAACCGTGTTTGCGATTCTCGGGGCACTGATCGGATTGCATTTGATGGGGCAGGCACTGAGCATTTACGCCCAGCTCGGACTGATTATGCTGATTGGGCTGGCCGCAAAAAATGCCATTCTGATTGTGGAATTTACAAAATCTTACCGGGAGCAGGGCGAGAGTATTTTAGAGGCATCGCAAAAAGGGGCCGGAGAACGGTTCCGCGCGGTTTTAATGACGGCTCTGACTTTTATTCTCGGTGTTTTTCCGATGGTCGTCGCAACCGGGGCGGGGGCTTCCAGCCAGATAGCCATCGGCACCTCGGTTTTCTTCGGCATGATTGCCGCAACTACCGTCGGCATTATTTTTATTCCGGCTTTGTTTGCCCTGTTTGAAACCATCAAAGAACATGCCGGACACGGACCGAAAGCTCCTGTCAAAACCGCTGCCGGAGGAAAAAAGGATGAGTAAATTCGGAAAAATAGGCATGTGCCTGCTGCTGAGCGCCTGTACGGTCGGACCGGACTACAAACGCCCGGAATTTTTCAACGACGAGGAATTACGTGCCGGATTGCATCTTAATAAAAATGTAAAAACGGAAACAAAAGTGAATCTTGACTGGTACGCCGGTTTCAATGATGAAGTCTTGAATCAGCTGGTTGCCAAAGGGTTTCAAAACAGTCCGACCATTGCCGAAGCCGTGGCAAAGCTGAGGGAATCCCGGCAAAGTCTGCGTGTTAATGCCGTCTCCATGCTTCCCGAAATTAACATTGACGGCAGCTATCACAAAAGCAAGGATTCGGTAAGTTATGGCATTCCGCTCACCACGGATTATTATCAGACGGGACTGGACGCTTCCTGGGAAATTGATATTTGGGGTGCCGGCCGCCGGCTGACCGAAAGTTCTCTGGCACTGGTTCGTGCCGCCGCCGCCGATTTGGACAATGTCAGACTATCGCTTACGGCAGAAATTGCCAATGATTATATCTCTTTGCGGCAAACGCAGGAGCAGCTGAGAATATCCCGCGGCAACCTGGAAATCCAACGGAATATTTACAATTTGGTCAAACAAAAATATGAAGCGGGATTATCTTCCGCCATAGATTACAATCAGGCCGGATATATTATGGAAAATACCGCGGCACAGATCCCCGCGCTTGAAACGCAGGAAGAAGCTTACCGCAATGCGCTGGCGGTTTTAACCGGAGGATTGCCGGGAAGCCTTGATACTCTGTTGGCGCAAAACAAAAATAATCCGGTCAGCCGGCGGTTTAATTATAATTTAAGACAGCTGTACAATCTCCCGGTAGAAATTGTGCGCCGGCGGCCGGATGTGCAGGCGGCCGAACAGCAGCTGATATCTCAAAATGCGCAGATAGGGCAGGCCATGGCCGCCTTGTTTCCCAGTGTCAGTTTGAGCGGCTTTTTAGGCTGGCAGGCTCAAAATGCTTCGGATTTGTTTGGCAGCAAGACGGACATGTACAGCTATGCGGGAGCCGTAAATATTCCCTTGCTCAACTGGGGCAAACTGACCAACAATGTCGAAATGCAAAAATATGCGGCTCAGGCGCAGCTGGAGGTATACCGGGGAAGTCTGCTGAATGCGGCTTCGGAGATACGCAACGCCATTGTCAGCCTGGAGAAAGAATACCGGACAAACCGTTCCGCTTCTGCAGCATTATCGACCCAGCAGGAAACCGCGGTTTTAACACTTGACAAATACAAACAAGGGCTCGTTGAATTCAGCGAGGTACTGACATCTCAGCAAAACCTGCTTACGGCACAAACAGCGCTCATTGAAAGCAATGCCGCAATCTATCAGGACATTATCGGTTTTTATAAATCGGTCGGCGGCGGATATGCTAAAAATTACCAACCCCGAACGGCTGCCGCAAATAAGGCTTGCGCGCCCTGTAAAGGTTAATGTTGGTAATTTCGGGAATATCATGTTCCCGATTCCAGTATCCTTT
Organism: uncultured Alphaproteobacteria bacterium; assembly: GCA_944389095.1. GTDB lineage: Bacteria > Pseudomonadota > Alphaproteobacteria > RF32 > CAG-239 > CAZU01. Next base: position 19,452 of record CALXLC010000051.1, on the reverse strand, counting down.
GCTGCGCATACATTTGCTGTAATTGGCGGGACTGATGTCATCGTCTTCGTAACGGGAATTGACAATCAGCGGCTGGGCTCCCGGATAAGGAACATAACTTGCCCAGATACCCTTGGTGGAGTTCCAATCGGCCCGCGTATCAAGTTTTGTTTCTTCTGTATAAAACCAGCTGCGAAAATCCGGCATTAATTTAAATTCTTTGGCGGCCAGCAGACAGTCTCCGTGGTCTTTGGCGAATTTCTGAACGCCGGTATGCGGCTTCTCCCAATGATAAACGACCTGCCCGCTGCCTTTGGAAAGATAGGTGCAGGAACAAAGTCCCAAAAGCGCCAGTAACCAGATTCTTTTCATTGTCTTCTCCTAAAAATCCAGATTGGCATAATGTCTTGCCGGCAATATTCCGCGAATGTTGTCTTTGAGAATATCTTTAAAACAAGGACGCGATTTTACTTTGGAGTACCATAATTTTGCATTGCGAAAAACATCCCACGGCACATCACCCAGATAATCAATGACCGATAAATGCGCGGCCGCAGCCAAATCGGCCAAAGACAATTCGTCTCCGGCAAGATATTTGCGGCGTTCCAACAGCCAGTCAAGATATTCCATATGAAAATTGAGGTTATTCAATCCGATTTTCAGGATTCTTGAATCCGGAGCGCTTCCGTGGGCAAAACGTTTATGTACCTTTTCCATCACAACGTTCCGGTAAACCTCGCGGTAAAATTTATCGTCAAACCATTCGCATAACCTGCGGATTTCGGCCTTTTGCCGGGCATCGCCGGTAATCAGCGACGTTTCCGGGGAAATTTCTTCAAGATACTCGCAAATGGCATAATTGCCGCAAATCACCTGGCCGTCGCTCAAAAAAATCGGGAGCTCGCCGGCCGGATTCAACTTATATACGTCATCGGAAAGTTTCCACGGTTCTTCTTCCCGCAGAATAAACAGCATTTTTTTCTCGCTCATCACGGCGCGGACTTTTCGGGCCTGAGGCGAAACCGGATGATGTATCAGCAAAACCATTTTTACACCTTTTCAACTTATGCAATGTCATATTAATCAATAGCGCTGCCGAGGTCAAGGCGGCAAGCGGATTTATTCCTTCGTTTCGGTCTCCGTTTTTTTGTCTGCCGGTGATTCGGTTGTATTTTCTTTGCCGAATGTCGGCGGGACAACCCCCTGATATTGTTTTTCGATATCCAGAATCATCTGGGTCAGATAGCTTTTGATTTTTTCTTTGTTCTCGGGTTTTTCGGCATAACGGGTCAGCTTCTGGGTTATCATCCGCCGCTGGTCGGAAATTTTTGAAACGCCGATAAACAGCGGCATATTCCAAATAGTTTGCCGTGCTTCGCTGATTTGTCCCCGCAGACCGAGTTTGACGGCTTCGATAATACCGAGATATTGACTGATTAAAATATAGTCGGCCTGCCCAGTGAACAATTTTTCAAACATTTCATAAGGCGTGTCAACAACGTCAATGTCATATTCTTTAATCTGGTTGTTGACAAAGTCGCTGTAAATCTCTTTGGACAGCCGCACGCCTTTCAACTTTTTCAGGTCATTTACGGATTTGACCTCATCCACCCGATTCGGCAGGGTAAACACGGTGAGCGGGTTGCTGAGCACGGACGGAAACACCAGCTCCAGCCCCTTGTACATTTCGGTTTCATGATAAGCGCCGAGAATCATGTCTATTTCGCCGCGGCGAACGCTTTGCACCAGAGCGTCGTATCTGGTCTTACGCAGGTTATAGGTAATTTTAAGATTGTTTTCTTTCTGAAACTCGTCAATCATCGGCTGAAAAACCGTAAAAAATCTGCCGCGGACTTTTTCGTCGGGATGTTCCGTATAGCCGAACGGGGCGTAGTCAATAAAACCGGTAATGCGCACCTCGCGGATTTTCTGGGGATGTTTGTCTTCATAACGGACAAAGGCGGCCGCCTCAAAGGCCGCTGCCGCTGCAAAAATTCCGACAGCCAGCAGACAGACAAATTTTTTCATGACAGATTCCTTAATATTCGAATATTTACTTTTCCGTAACTTTAAATATGGTATAGTGATTATATTAAAATTTTAATAAGGAAACATCAATAAAATGGACGCAGCACAAAATTACGCACAAAATCAAATATCCGGGCTGAGCGAAGCCGAACTTGAAGTTCGGGCTCTAATAAAAGCGGCATCTCAGCTTAATGCCATCAAAGAAGACTGGGAAGGCCGCAAATCCGATTTGGACAATGCCTTGGAGCATAATCGCAAGCTTTGGACCATCATTGCGTCTGCCATGAACGAAAAAGACTGCCCCCAGCCGCCGGAGATTCGCAAGAGTATATTGTCGCTGGCAATGTATATTTTTCAGCGTACGCTTGAAATTACGGCGGAACCGGATCCCGCGAAGCTTGATGTCCTGATAAACATCAACATGAATATTGCCAAAGGTTTGTCCGGAAACGGCGGTTAATTTTTACTCATTTTTTTCCAATCGGTTTTGTACAGCCAGTTATGAACGGTGAGCGGTTCATCTTTAAAATAAGAGCGCAGATATTTCTTGTCATCCCAATTATCGACCAGCCCGGCAATAATGAGGGCTCTTTCCTCTTCTCCGGGATCATTAAATATTTTGCGGCTGATATCCGAGATTAGAAAATTGACAACGTCCATTTTGGCCATCACTCAACCCTCCCGCCATTTAAATCAACAAGATTAATATAGGCAAAATTCGGAGTGAAAACAGAGGACTAAAACTAAGAGTTATACACGCGCCAGGTAGAGAGGATAATATTTTCCGGACTACTGTGAGTCGGCTCCCAGCCGAGAATTTCTCTTGCCTTGCGTGCCGAAGCCGTGATAACGGCCGGATCTCCGGGACGGCGCGGCGCAAATTCATAATTAACTTTCCGTCCGGTCAGTTCCTCGGTCTTTTTTATCATTTCCAAAACGCTGATGCCCGTTTCCGTTCCCAGATTCAGGGCACGGCTTTCGCCGCCCTGCTGCAAATAGCGGAGGGCAGCAACATGGGCAGCGCCCAAATCAGTTACGTGAATATAGTCGCGGATACAGGTGCCGTCGCGAGTATCGTAGTCGTTACCGAAAACCTTAAGTTTGTCCCGCTTGCCGGTCAGTGTTTCCATGACAATCGGCAGCAGATTTTGCGAATTTTGCTCCAGACCGCGTACCGCGCCGGTTTCATCATAACCGACGGCATTAAAATAGCGCAGAGAAACAAATTTGAGACCTTTCAACCTGTCATACCATTGAAAATAACGTTCCATATCATATTTTGTAAATCCGTAAAAACTCACCGGATTCAACGGATGTTCTTCGTCTACCGGCAGATATTGCGGTTCTCCGTAAACCGCTGCCGAAGAAGAAAATACCAGCATCCTGACATTGTTTTGGCTCATGGCGTTTAAGACGTTAATGGCTCCGGCAATGTTGTTGAGGGCGTATTTTTCGGGATTTGTCATCGATTCGCCGACGGCCTTCTTGGCAGCCAGATGAATCACGGCATCAACATTTTTTGACATTGCCTCGTTGAGAGCCGAGACATCCAAAATATCACCCACAAGATACCGGGCCTTGTCAAAAAAGTTGATTTTCAGTCCGGTTGATAAATTGTCGTAAACTGTCACCTCAAGATTCGCGTCAAGCAAAGCCTTAACGACATGGCTGCCGATATATCCGGCGCCGCCGATAACCAAAACATGCATAAGCAGTCTCCTGTTTGAAAAAAACTTCCCCGATTTTATAAAAAAACAGTTGACGTGTCCAATTAAATATATTATTTATTCCCTCATCTGATGGGGGTATGGCGGAACTGGTAGACGCGCTAGACTCAAAATCTTGTGGCCTCAGGCCGTGTCAGTTCGAGTCTGACTACCCCTACCAAAAAGCTTCGGTTTTCCGAAGCTTTTTTTTAATCTTTCATTTGCCGCGCAAGCCATTCCATAATCAAGTCTGTCAGATATTTTTGCTGATTGGGTGTAAGCGCTGTTCCGTCGTTAAAATGATGCCATTTTTTGATGCATCGACGGCAGCAGCAGGCTGTTGCGTGTTGGGCAATAAAAACCGGATGTCCTCTCATGGGCGTTTGCTTGCCGTCATGCAGCGGGTGCGCCGGAGCAATTCTTGCGGCGATAAAGTCTTCGGCGTGGCGGCGGATAACCGCTTCGCCCTTTTCTTTGAAATAGGCGGTCTCCCGGGGACCGAGCCTGAAGCGGGAACGAAAAGCCGAACCGGCCAGTCTTTGAAAAACATCGTCGTACATGACGTCTTCTTTCACAAGATTTTACAGCACCAGTTGTTGCGCCGCAGATAAAGATAAGTCAACAACATGATAACAATATTGTAAGAATGTTCGCATGTCCAGCAAATTGCAATATCAGCCTTTAAAAAGACGGCAACATACCAGACATTGAGCATGTAAACGCTTAATGCACCAACCTCCATCAGCAGGGCCTGCCTTGTATCACCGGAACCGGAAACCGTATTCAGCCAAATCATGCCCGGAACCAGTGTCAGGTAGGTGGTCAGCATGGCATAATAGGGCGGAAGGCTTGCGTTTATCAAAACAGCGTTATCAGTGTAAATCCGCAGAAACAAAACCGGAAACAAAGCCATCAAAAGTTCGGTTCCCAACCCGATGAGATAACCGAGCCGGATAATCTTTGCGGATGTTTCCGTTACCAAATAATCCTGCCCCGAACCGATTAAATTGCCGGTAATGGCATTTGCCGCGGAACCGAGAGCCGCGGCAATCATAAACGGCAGAGACGACACGCTGCGCAAAATGTTGGAAACGGCCAGAGGTGTTTCACCCAAATGTTCCATCGCCAGCAAAAACAAAAACCAGGTGGCAAGAGAAATAAAATATTGCAGCATTGTCCAAATTGAAAGTCCGAAAATTTCCGCCAGCAGCGATTTGTCATAAATAACAAATTTGTTAAATCCGAATTTTTTCGGGTCGGTTTTTAATATAAGATACAAGGCGAACAAGCCCGCGGACGCAGCTTCTGCAATAACGGAGGCCAAAGCCGCGCCGGCGATTCCCATTCGCGGAAAACCGAATTTTCCGAAAATCAGAAGATAATCGAGCAGCGTGTTGACGGCCAGCATAAGCAGGGCGCACCGGGTCAGAATTTTGGTTTGCGTAATTGCCACAAAATAGGCCCGAAACATTACCGTTAAAAAAGCAAAGACAAAACCGTAAATCCTGATATCCAGATAATCGCGAACCTTGTCATAAACCGCCGAAGAAGAAATGAGGCTTTTTAAAATAAAGGGACTGAAAACAGAGCTGAGAATAATAATGACGGCCGCGGCAGCCGTCAAAAAACTGATTCCCTGATAAATCAGCGGGCCGATTTTTTCAAAACGGGTTTCGCCGTTTCTTCTGGCGGCAATAATCTGTACGCCGGTGCCGAAACCTTGTCCGAGCATATAAATCATAATATAAAAAACGCCGGCCAGAGCCGAAGCGCCGAGCTCGATTTCTCCGACCCGGCCTAAAAAAGCGGCATCCGTCATGCCGATAATCTGCTGAATCAGCAAACCGGCCAAAATCGGAAAAGAAATGGACCAGATTCTTTTGTAATCATATTTCATCTTAACGACTTTTTATCCGATTGTCTTTTAAACTGCCGATATGCTAAACGGAAATCAACGCATGACAGACAGTACATCATTAAATAATCAGGCCTTTGAATTATACAACGCCGGCAGATTGAAAGAGTCGGAAAAATTGTCCGAACGGATTCTGACGGAGCAGGGAGAAAATTACGGAGCGTTGATAAATCTCGGCAACATAAAATATTTGCAAAAAAACTGGCCGGCCGCGTCTGAATTTTATCAGCGGGCATTAAAATGCCGTCCGGAAGACAGCGTTGCTTTGATAAATTTGGCCAATACATCTTTGGAGCAGAAAAATTTTGCGCTGGCCGCCCGTTGCGCTGATGCCGTGCCGTCAAAAGATTCGCTGCACGCTCAGGCAATGGCGGTAAAAGGAGACGCCGCCATGGGCCGTGAAAATTTTAAGGAAGCTGCCCAATGGTTTAAGGAAGCCCTCAAAGAAGATAAAGACAATTTCTGGTACCATAATTATCTCGGTCAGGCTTTGCAAAAAGAAGGTGCTTTTTCAGAAGCGCTGCAGGCTTCGCTGCGGGCAGTGGAACTGAGCGGCGGAGCAGATTCCCAGCAAATAAATTTTGGTTACGCGTTATATGAAATTGCCTTGGAAAAAGGCGTGCCGTTCATCAAAAAATATTTGCGCCGCTGGCAGTCGCTTTATCCGCAAAACAACCAGGTCAGATATATTGTTTCGGCATTGGATTCCGACGGAAAATTTGACCGTGCCGACGCGGATTACGTAAAAAATATTTTTGATTTTTATGCCGATAATTTTGAAGATTCGTTGCAGGATCTTGAATATGTCGCGCCGCAGAAAATAGCGGAAGAAATCCGTCGGTCGCCTTTTCCGGCCGAGAAGATTCTCGACCTCGGCTGCGGTACCGGATTATGCGGAAAAGCGTTGGCAAAACTTTTCCCCAAGGCGGCTTTGACCGGAGTTGATTTGTCATCGGGAATGCTGCGCAAGGCGAAAGAAAGCGGAGTGTACAAAGAATTGATTTGTGCCGATGCCGCACAGTTTTTAAAAGAAAAAAACGGCTGTTTTGATTTAGTTACCGCAGCAGATGTCCTGACGTATTTCGGGTCACTGAAAGATATTTTTGCCGCTGTTGCCGGAGCTTTAAAACCGCAGGGGCATTTTATCTTTTCTGTCAGTCGCAACACATTGAACGATAAAGATTATTTTCTTCATTTGTCGGGACGTTTCGTTCACCGCCGGGAATATGTTGAAAGCATGCTTGCCGCCGCCGGAATGCACACGGATTCCTGTCGGGAAGTCATATTGAGACAAGAGGCCGGAAACCCTGTTCAGGGCTGGATTTTTATGGCTTCCGCCGTATAAAAAAAGCTCCGTAAGAACAGGAGCTTTTTGTTAAATTCAAACGCTTGAAAAAAACTATTTAGAAGATTTTTTCGCGCTGGAACTTTTCTTGCAGGAACTGGACTTGCAAGAAGAACTTTTATTCGAAGAAACGGTCTTTTTTGCGGAAGACTTGTTGTTTTTCGAAATCTGTTCTACAGCCATGGACCAGAAGTACTCATCCTGCCCTTGCGGACAGCCGGCATTTTGCCAGATGTAATAAGCTGCTTCTCTGATGGCCTGTTCGTTGTTTTTACTCATAATCACTAACTCCAAATAAGTTTTTTGGTAAACATTAATTAATATACAATCAAAATTTAATACGTCAATAATTAATCCTCTGATTTTCTTCACTTTATAAAATATTTTTTTTAGGCCGGTTAAAATGCTTGCATTTAAAACTATAAGAAATTATAGATTATTAGAAAGGCTCCCGACGGGGGAAAATAAAAAAGCGCAAAAAGGAAAAGTTGTTTTTTTATCCGGGAATTCAAGCCGTTAAGCTCTTAATTATGGTGTTAATTTTAAGGAAGTATAGATGGAAAACTTATTGTCTAAAGAAGAAATGGAAGCCGTCATTGATGGTGACCACGGTAATGTTTTTGCAGTGTTGGGGATACACAAAGACAAAGGGAGCAAAGAGGTTTTTATCCGTACCTACCAGCCGCATTCCAAATCGGTAGAACTGCTTGATAAAGATAATAATTCCCTGGGCTTTATGACAAAACTGGATGAGCGCGGATTCTACCAGATTAATCTCGGCAAGATTGAAAATTTTGCTTATAAGTTCCGGATAGAAAATGATCTCGGCAATGTCTATATTGCGGAAGATCCGTACCGTTTCCCGTCGTTTTTGGGGGATATGGATATCTATCTTTTGGCCGAGGGCAACCACCTGGAAATGTATAAAAAACTCGGAGCGCATGCCACGCAGATGAATGGTGTCGGCGGCGTCAGTTTTGCGGTTTGGGCGCCTAACGCCAAAAGGGTAAGCGTCGTCGGAAATTTCAATAACTGGGACGGCCGCGTCAATGCCATGCGCAAACATCCGACCTGCGGCGTGTGGGATATTTTTATTCCGGGCATCACCAACGGCGAGCTGTATAAATACGAAATCAAAACTCAGGACAATTCAATTCTGGTCAAAGCCGATCCGGTAGCTTTTTATGCCGAGAAGCGTCCCAATACGGCGTCAATAGTTTATGATATCACCAACTACGAATGGTCCGATTCCGATTGGATGAAATACCGTGAGGAACATAATTCCTTTGACAAACCAATGTCGATTTACGAGGTGCATCTGGGCTCCTGGCGGCGCAAAGACGGCAACGAATATCTGACGTACCGCGAACTGGCGGATACGCTGGTTCCCTATGTGGTCAACATGGGCTTTACGCATGTCGAGTTCTTGCCGTTGGCAGAACATCCTCTGGATGCTTCATGGGGCTATCAGGTCGTCGGAATGTTTGCGCCGACCAGCCGCTTCGGAACGCCTGATGATTTGCGGTATCTGATAGACACGTTTCACCGTGCCGGTATTGCCGTTATCATGGACTGGGTGCCGGCCCATTTCCCCAAAGACGGTCACGGGCTGAACGAATTTGACGGCACGCATTTGTACGAGCATGCCGATCCCCGCAAAGGGGAACATACCGACTGGGGAACAAAAATTTATAATTACGGCCGCACCGAGGTTGCCAACTTCCTGTGTGCCAGTGCCGTCTATTGGCTGAAAGAATTTCATATCGACGGGCTTCGCGTAGATGCCGTCGCCTCAATGCTGTATCTGGATTATTCTCGCAAAAACGGCGAATGGATTCCCAATATTTACGGCGGCAACGAAAATATTGAAGCCATCGCATTTTTGCGTCGCATGAACGAACTGGCCTATTCCCAGACCAAAGGAGCCGTCACCATAGCCGAAGAGTCGACGGCCTGGCCGATGGTTTCCCGCCCGACGTCAATGGGCGGACTGGGCTTTGGTTATAAGTGGAACATGGGGTGGATGAACGATACCCTGAAATATATTTCGCACGATCCCGTTCACCGCAAATATCACCACGGCATGTTGACCTTTGGCCTGCTTTATGCGTTTAACGAGAATTTTATTCTGCCGATTTCGCATGACGAGGTTGTTCACGGCAAAGGCTCGATGCTGTCCAAAATGCCGGGCGACGAGTGGCAGAAATTTGCCAACCTTCGTGCCTATTACGGATTTATGTTTACGCATCCCGGTAAAAAGCTGTTGTTTATGGGGTGCGAGTTTGCTCAGGATTGGGAGTGGAATTCCGAGGAAGGGCTGCGCTGGTTTTTGCTGGATTATCCGATGTACAAGGGGATGCAGAACTGTGTCCGCGATTTGAATCTGATGTACAAAGGCAATGCGCCGCTTTATCAGCAGGATTTTGATTACCGCGGTTTTGAGTGGATTGATCATTCCAATGCCGACGACAGCGTGATTTCGTATATGCGCAAGGGGTATAATCCGGAAGACTATCTGATTGCCGTGTGTAATTTTACACCGGTAGTCCGGAATGATTATCGTTTGGGCGTCAACGAAAATTGCCGTTATCAGGAAATTTTTAACAGTGATGATGTAAACTATTGGGGCAGCGGCGTTAAAAACGAAGGGACCATGCAGGCGGAAGAAGTTCCGTGGAATTGCAAACAGTATTCGATTAAAGTCACGCTGCCGCCGCTGGCGACCATTGTGCTGAAACCGATTAGATAGAAAAGGGGCTTATGATGCAGGGTTTCAAAACTTCGGCCGGAAAATCTTTTCCCCTCGGGGCGTCGTACGATGGCGGGGGAACAAATTTTGCGTTGTTTTCCGCCCATGCCGAAAAAGTGGAACTCTGCCTGTTTGATGTTTCCGGTTCGGAGGAACTGGAACGGTATAACATAACCTGCCGCGAGAATAATATCTGGCATATCTATCTGGCCGGCGTCAAACCCGGTCAGGTTTATGGCTATCGGGTTTACGGGCCGTATAAGCCGGAAGAGGGACTGCGTTTTAATCATCATAAACTGCTGACCGATCCGTACGGCAAAAAACTGGTCGGCAAGCTGATTTGGAACAAGGCGATTTTCGGATATGACATTGACAGTCCGGAAAAAGATTTGTCTTTCAGCGAGCTGGATTCCGCGCCGTATGTTCCGAAGTCCGTCGTCGTTGATGACAACTATGATTGGAGCGGCGAAAAACGCCCGCACTATGGTTTTGAAGAAACCGTCGTTTACGAAACGCACCTGCGCGGATATACCATGCTTCACCCGTATATTCCGGAAGCCAAACGCGGCACCTTCGCCGGTTTTGGGCATAGTTCGGTTTTGAATTATTTAAAATGGCTGGGAATCACGGCCGTCGAGTTTATGCCGATTCACGCCTTTTTCGGCAACCGTCACAAAAAGGGGTATATCACCGATAACTACTGGGGATATGAAAGCTTCAGCTTCTTTGCGCCCGAGCAGTCTTATCTGAGCGGTAATAATATCAACGAGATTAAAGATCTGGTTAAAGAGATGCATAATCACGGACTGGAAGTGATTCTTGATGTGGTCTACAATCATACCGGAGAAGGGAACCAGCTCGGACCGACGTTATGTTATCGCGGCATTGACAATAGTTCTTATTACACGCTCAATCCGGATAACCGGCGTTATTATTACGATTCTACCGGTTGCGGTGCCAGTTTTAATTTGCAAAATCCCTATGTGTTGCAGTTGGTAATGGATTCCCTGCGCTATTGGGTGCAGCAGATGCATGTTGACGGATTTCGTTTCGATTTGGCGCCGACGTTATCCCGTCGCAACACGTCTTTTACACAAGACAGCGGTTTTATGTACGCGGTAGCGCAGGATCCGGTTTTAAAACAAGTCAAAATGATTGCCGAAGCCTGGGATATCGGGTTCGGCGGATATCAGGTCGGAGCTTTTCTGCCGGGCTGGGCCGAGTGGAATGACAAATACCGTGACAATATCCGCCGCTTTTGGAAAGGGGATTTATACCAGACGGCCGAAATGGCCAGCCGGCTGACCGGTTCCAGTGATGTCTTTGATTATCACAACCGGGCAATCTGGGCCAGCATCAATTTTATTACCGCGCATGACGGTTTTTGTCTGCGGGATTTGGTCAGTTACAATCATAAGCACAACAGCAGCAACGGAGAAAACAATCAGGACGGCAACGATTCCAACTGGAGCTGGAATTCCGGCGCCGAAGGCGAAACCGACAATGCCGTTATTGCCGAAAACCGGATGCAGCGCGCCCGGGCCATGATGGCTACTCTTTTGTTTTCTTTCGGAACGCCGATGATGGTCGCCGGAGACGAGTTTGCCCGCACACAGTTGGGCAACAACAATCCCTATTGCCAGGATAATGCGCTGACATGGGTTGCCTGGGAGGGCATTACCGAGGAGAGCAAAAATTTTGCCCGCTTTGTCAAAAAAGCCGTCAAACTGCGTCGTCGTCTAAAAATCTTTGACCGCAGCCGCTTTTTTAACGGCAAACCGGTGGACCGCAGCGGATATAAGGATTTGGCCTGGTACACCGAACGCGGAACGGAATTTGCCGCTGAAGATTGGCATGACGGCGGCCGCAAATCTCTGTCTTATTGCGTTTACGGCGGCGGACATTTTGTCTTGGCCGTTTTTAATGCCAATTTTAACGATATGGACTGGAAACTGCCTCCTTTGCCGGAAAAGTGGGAATGGAGCCTGTTGCTGGATAGTTCGGAAAATTTTTCCGGCAAAGCAAAACTTGCGTCCGGAAACATCATCCGGGTTCCGGCATGGAGTGTCTTGGTCTTTGACATTAAAAAATAACAAAGGAGGATTCGCCAATGGCTTATGAATTGGAAGGCATCGCCAAAAAGCTCGGTATCGCCGTAAAGTTCAGCGACGGGGGACTTGTGCGCAAAGAGTATGAGGTCAGCGCCGAAACCATACGCTTTTTTATTGAAACGTTCGGATACAAGGCGGACAATGAAACCGACATAGCCAACTCCCTTCATAAGCTGGAAAATGCCCGTTGGCAGCAAACGTTGGAAAACATTTATGTCGTTCCGCAGGATAACATAGAGTTCGATGTCGTTGTTCCCGAAGATTGGCAGAATGAATATTTTGATGTCAGACTTTTTGCCAAAGGGGAAAAAACAGCGGAAAAAATTGCTTATGAAATTTCCAGTCGTCAGGAAGCCGCATTAATAAAAGGAAAAAATTTGCGCCGTCTGTATGTGCGGATAACCTCGCCGGTTAAAATCGGATATTATAACATAGAACTTTCCGTAAAAGGGAAAACCTTCAAAACAATGTTGGCGGTGGCGCCGATACGTTGTTATGAGGCCCCGGCCATGGAGCGGAAGTTGTGGGGTTTCGCCGTTCAGCTCTATTCGGTCAAAAGCAACCGCAATTGGGGTGTCGGCGATTTTACGGATTTGGAAAATATTGTCCGGATATGCGGCCGGGCAGGGGCATCGGTTATCGGCCTCAATCCTCTGAATGTACTGATGCATAATTTTCCGGAGAACGCCAGCCCGTATTCTTCCATCAGCCGTCTGTTTCTAAATCCGATATATATTGATGTGGAGCGGGTTCCCGAATTTGAAGAAAACGATTTGCAGCTGATAGAAGGAACGCTCGCCGAACTGCGCAATTCCGAATTAATACAGTATGGTAAAGTTTATCCGCTTAAAATCAGCGTGTTGGAAAAATGTTATCAGCGTTTCAAAAACGGAAAGGATAAAAACAGACAAGACGCTTTCAAAAGGTTTTGCAGGGAACAGGGGCAGGACTTGGAGCGTCTGGCCGTTTTTCAAACGCTTTACGATAAATTCAGTCAGGAGGTTTGGGGCGGTTGGACGGCCTGGCCGGCAGAATACCGCGATCCCCGGTCTCCCGAGGTCAAAAGATTTGCCGAAGAACAGAAAGACCGTGTTGAATTTTTCAAATATCTGCAGTTTGAGGCCGATCGGCAGTTCTCCGCTGCGGCAGACGTGGTAAAAGAACAAGGGCTCGGAATAGGTTTTTATCGTGATTTGGCCGTCGGCGTCGGCAAAGACAGTGCCGAGGTTTGGAGCAACCCGGAGGTTTACATCAAAGATGCCGGCGCCGGTGCCCCGCCGGATGCGTTTTTCCCGGGAGGACAAAAATGGTGTCTCGGCGCATTTGAACCGAGAATTTTGAAAGAGCAGTGCTACGAGCCGTTTATCAAAATTCTTCGGGCCAATATGAAAAATGCCGGAGCTCTCCGTATGGACCATGTTATGAGTCTGATGCGTCTGTTCGTTATTCCGGATAACGGTCTGCCCGGAACTTATATTTTTTATAATTTTGCCGACATGCTCAATATTGTTGCGCTGGAAAGCCACCTTAACCGATGCGCAATTGTCGGGGAGTGCATCGGCAATGTTCCTGAAGGTTTTATGGATGTTCTGCACGAAAGAAATATTCATCCGCTGAGTGTCCTGTGGTCGGAACGCGGTGATAACGGCTGGGGAGATTTTTTTGCGCCTTCCGAATATCCGAAAGCCGCTTTTGCTTCTGTGGGGACGCACGATATGGCGCCGCTCAAAATGTGGTGGTATGGGTATGACATCGAGCTGAGCTATTCACTGGGACTTATTCCCGATGAGGAAGCCAAAACCGGCGCGTATCATAAGCGGGAGCTTGACCGGTGGAAATTGCTGTTTGCCATGGACAGCAACGGCGTCTGGCCGGAGGACCGCCCCCGCGGCAACAATTTTATCTATGGGGAAGGTTATCCCGAAGGATTGGTCGAGGCTGTGCATCGTTTTATGTCAAGGACGGCATCACAGGTGTTTTTGGCCATGCCCGAAGATATTCTTTATGTCGAAAAGCAGCAAAATCTTCCGGGAACCGATCGTGACAAGCATCCCAACTGGCGGAGAAAACTTCCTGTTCCGTTGGAGCGTTTGGAAAGCGATATTGCATATATTCGGGCCGTTGAGGCAATCAAAAAGGAAAGATAAAATAAATCCCGGACATGTCCGGGATTTATTTTAGCATTATGAAATATACATACCGATTTTTTAAAAAAAGAAAATAAAAAATCTTGACGGAAGGCGTTTTTTTTAATTATACATACAGCCGAAGAAGTATGTATATATATTTTTTTGAGGACAGCAATGCCAAGAAGAACTAAAGAAGTTGCCGAGCAGACCAAGATGGATATTCTTGCGTCGGCATTAAATATTTTTTATGAAAAAGGATTTAGCCGGACGACTTTCGACGAGATAGCCAAACGAATTAACCTGACCAAAGGTGCTGTATATTGGCATTTTCGCAACAAAGCAGATTTGCTGGCAGAATTGATTCGCCAAAAGGTTGGAACACACCGTGCCGGGATTGAAAAACAACAGATTACCAGCCTGGCCGATTTGCGGAGAGTTTTGGAAGAAGACGCCCGAAGCATTGAGCAGGATAAGGATTATTGCAAATTTTTGTTCTTTGTTTTAATGCAGATGGAGTGGTCCGAAACCATCATGCAAAAGGTGAGCGAACAAATCAAAGAAGCTCGCAATTACCCCTTTAAAGAATTAAAAGAGGCATTGACTTTTCTGCAAAAAAGTGGAGAAATAAGAGCAGAAATTGACATTGATGAATTAGTGACCATCCTGATTTGCAATTGGCGAGGGGTTATGAGTATATTTGTGTCCAAACTCTACCCCATGAATCTGTCTCATATGATGATGGCAAGCTTTGATTTAATCATGGATGGCGTGATAGTGGAGAGAGAGAGAACATGTTAGTGGGAAAAATAAAAAACCGGGTGATTATTCGCCAAATTATTATCTTGGGACTATGCGTCGGATTCGGATGGTACCTTAAAGCCAAATTGTCACCGCAAATATCTGCGTCGGATATGGCCGAAGGCGGTGAACCGGCCGTTTTAACGCAAAAATTGGAAACCCGCGATATTTCTCCCAAAAAAAGCTATATCGGCCATGTCGAAGCTATCAAAAGCGTCGACCTGAAGCCTCAGGTAAGCGGATATGTAGAAAAAGTTCTGTTTCAGGAAGGTTCCCTGGTCAATGAGGGAGATATTTTGTTTGTCATAGAACAAAAACGTTACCTGGCAAATGTCGAATTGCGCGAAGCCGAACTGGCCAGCGCCAAGGCCAACCTGGTCCGGGCAGAACGCGATTACCGCCGTCAGAGTTCTCTGAGCAAGCAAAACTATGCTTCCAAGGCAACATTGGATACCTCTGAAAGCACTTATTTGCAGGCCAAAGCAGCAGTCGCCCAAGCCGAGGCTAATCTGGAATTGGCAAAAATTGATTTGGACTATACCGAAATCAAGGCGCCGATAACCGGTCGCATTGGTAAGGCTATGGTAACTGAAGGAAACTATGTCGATACCACAACCGCCAATCTGGCGCGTATTGTCCAGGCTAATCCGATAAGGGTTGCTTTCTCCGTTTCAGATAAAGATATACTGAATATGCGTGAAATGTACAAACCGGGAAAAGAACAAAATCCGTTGCAAACCGAGATCATTCTTCCTAACGGAAAGGTTTTGGTCAATCATCTTCGTTCCCGATTTACGGATAATGAGGTAAATACGAATACGGCCACGATAGCCATTTATGCTGAATATGAAAATCAGGAAAATCTGCTGATTCCCGGAAACTATGTGGATATACGCATCGGTTTAAAAGATGCTCAAAAAGTATTGCTTGTTCCGCAATCGGCCCTGGCTCAGGATAAAAACGGCAACTATGTGATGACCGTTGACCGCAACGGAAATGCTATTGAAAAACGCGTCGTTTTGGGTGATACCATCGGCGACCAGCAAGTTGTTATCAGCGGTCTGCAGTCTGATGACGAAGTCATTGTTCAGGGGTTGCAGAAGGTCCGCGACGGCATGAAAGTCAGAGCCCAGCTTGTACAGTCTGAGCCGGAGGTGCTGTAACCGATGTTTTCAAGAATTTTTATTGAGCGTCCGCGTTTTGCGATGGTTATTTCCATCGTCTTAACGCTTGCGGGCGTCATTTCCGTCTTTTCGCTGCCTATTGCGCTGTATCCGGAGATTACGCCTCCGGAAGTTGTCGTTTCGGCCAGCTATCCCGGCGCCAGTGCCGAAGTTATTGCAAAAACGGTCGGTATTCCTCTTGAGGAAGAAATCAACGGTGTGGAAGATATGTTGTACATGGATTCCACATCGGAAAACTCCAATTATTCGCTGACCATCACTTTTAAAGTCGGGGTTGACCGCGATATGGCGCAGGTAAAGGTCCAAAACCGTATTCAGCAGGCCACTTCAAAACTACCGACTGAGGTGACGCGTCAGGGGTTGACGGTAAAAAGCCGTTCGTCAAACATGTTGGGAATGATTTCCATTTTGTCTCCGAACGGAACTTACTCTCAGAATGATTTGTCCGACTATGTTCAAAATAATATTAAAGATAGTTTGGGGCGTGTTCCCGGCGTCGGTGAGGTTAATGTTTATTCTTCCGCGCTGAGTATGCGTGTCTGGTTGGATGCGGATAAAATCACCGCTTTGAATATCCCGCTGGAAACGATTACCGCCGCAATTGAAGGACAAAACTATCAGCCGTCGCTTGGTAGCGTCGGTGCCATGCCCGGCGACGGAACGCAGCAAATGGTTTACACGCTGCAAACGCAGGGGCGCATCAACGAGGTTGATGATTTTAAGAATATCATCATTCGCACGGCGGAAGATGGCGGCTTGCTGTACCTGAAGGATGTCGCCCGGGTTGAAATCGGTGAGGAAAGTTATCGCGCAACCTCTAAATTCAACGGCGCGCCCAACGTTGCTATCGCCATTAACCAGTTAGCCGGTGCCAATGCGTTGGAGGCTATGGACGGCGTAAAAAAAGAAATAGAGCGCTTGGCGGCCCGTTTCCCGGATGACATAGTTTACACCATGGGATACGATTCGACCAAATATATCAGCGCTTCTATTGAAGAAGTTGTTTTCACGTTGGTTCTGACGTTTGCATTGGTTATTCTTGTTTGTTATGTCTTCCTGCAGGACTGGCGTTCAACGTTAATTCCGACATTGACAATTCCGGTGTCGATTTTCGCCACTTTTGCCGTCATGCTGGCTTTGGGATACAGTTTGAACATGTTAACATTGTTCGGACTGGTGCTGGCTATCGGTCTGGTGGTGGACGACGCGATTGTGGTGGTTGAACGCGTGCTCTTCCTGATGGAGACGGAAAAACTTTCGCCGAAAGAAGCGACAATCAAGGCGATGGAGCAGGTGTCCAGTGCCGTTATTGCAACCACGTTGGTTTTGCTGGCTATTTTCGTACCGGTCGGCTTCTTGGGCGGTATTACCGGTAAGATTTATCAGCAGTTTGCCATCACGATTTCCACTTCTATTGCTTTTTCGGGAATCAATGCGCTGACTTTGTCTCCGGCATTGTGCGCAACTATCCTGCGGCCGTTAAAGCCGAAGCAAAGCGGTCCTTTGTTCTGGTTCAACCGGGCCGTCGGCAAAACGCGTGACCGCTACGCGTCGATAGTTGGTTTTGTCGGCCGTAAAATCAGCGTCGTCTTTTTGCTGATGGTGCTGTTATTCACGGCAGTAGCTGCTTTTCTGAATATCAGCCAGACATCGTTTATTCCGTCCGAAGACCAGGGCGTTATCATGATGAACGTCCAGCTGCCGGAAGGTGCCAGCCGTGAGCGGACTCAGAAATTTATGGATAAAATCTATCCTCTGATTAAAGAAGAGCCCGGCGTCGAAAACGTGATGAACGTTGTCGGCGTAGCCATGATTGGCGGCAGCGGTGAAAACGTTGCCTTGGGGGTTGTGACGTTATTGCCCTGGAATGAACGGACCGAAGATCAGTCTTCCACAAACATTTTGAACCGCATTCGAGCTAAAGTTGCCGGGATGCCGGAAGCTGAAATTCAGTTGTTTGAGCCGCCGGCAATTATGGGCCTTGGCATGAGCGGCGGTATGGATTATCGTCTGCAATCGCTGAGTTCCGATGATCCGCAGTTGATTGAGAGCACGTTGCAGGGAATGTTGCGTCTGATTAATCAGGACCCCAACATTTCGTATGCATATACGACCTATACGGCCAAAACCCCGAATATTTATTTGGATATCGACCGTGAAAAGGCAGAGGCGATGAAAGTGCCGGTCGGCAATATCTTTTCTGTCTTGCAAAATTACCTCGGCTCCAGTTACATCAACGATGTCAACTTCGGAACACAGGTTAACAAGGTTATGATTCAGGCTGACTGGCCGTACCGCAAAGACATTGAGAGCATCAAGAAACTCCATGTCCAGAACTCGGAAGGCGAAATGGTGCCGCTGGATGCATTGATTAACATGCGCAAGGTTTTGGCCCCGCGTTCCGTCAGCCGTTACAACCAATATCCGAGTGCCTCGATTACGGCTGTTCAAAAGCCCGGCTCAAGTAGTGGTCAGTCCATGGCTGCCTTGGAAAAACTGTCCGAAAATCTGCCTGAAGGGTTCAGCTATGAATGGTCAAGCATGAGCTATCAGGAAAAATCAAGCAGCGGACAAATCGGATATCTGATTGCGTTGGCCATGACGTTTGCTTACTTGTTCCTGGTGGCTCAGTACGAAAGCTGGTCGACGCCTCTGCCGGTTTTGACTTCGGTTTGCGTTGCCATGCTGGGTGCTTTGGCCGGTCTGTTTATTACAGGGCTGCCGCTGAGTATTTACGCTCAGTTGGGATTGATTTTGCTGGTTGGTCTGGCTTGTAAGAACGCCATTCTGATTGTCGAATTCTCCAAAGAAGAACGCGAAAAAGGCGCATCTGTCGTTAAAGCGGCGGTTACGGGAACCAAAGAACGTTTCCGTGCGGTGTTGATGACGGCGTTTACCTTCATCTTGGGTGTGTTCCCGATGGTAATCGCAACCGGCGCCGGCGCTGCCAGCCGAATAGCCATCGGCGTTCCCGTTTTCTACGGAATGCTGCTGGGAACTGCGGCCGGATTGATTGTTATTCCGTTGTTCTACATTTTCTTCCAGACTATTCGGGAGAAAGTGACTAAGGAAAAGCCTTCCGGACAGGAATAAAAGACAAAAAGCCCTGATGTAAATCGGGGCTTTTTGTAACAAGAAAACTACCGGCTAGGCCGGTAGTTCCAAAGAGCTTATAGCTTTACAGCAAAAAAACTCCTTTGCTAGAATAAAGGTGACGGTCTGGCAACTGTCAAATAAAAAGCAAAGGAGTTTTTTATGAACATACATACAATAGCACACACAACATGGAATTGCAAATATCATGTTGTCTTCGCACCGAAGTATAGAAGGAAGGCCTTTTACGGAGGACGCCGTCTAGAAATAGGACAAATTCTTAGAGAGTTATGTCGGTGGAAAGGAGTAACAATAATAGAAGCGGAAGTATGTACAGATCACGTTCATATGTTACTGGAGATTCCACCTAAGTTTTCGGTAAGCTCAATAATGGGCTATCTCAAAGGTAAAAGCA
>CALXLC010000050.1 GCA_944389095.1 uncultured Alphaproteobacteria bacterium | reverse complement strand
TGTTAAGCCTGCCGCCAGCGTTCGTTCTGAGCCAGGATCAAACTCTCATATTAAATCTAATCCTAGCCTAAATCACTCATAAAGAATTTACTTGGTTCCTTATCAGATACTTCAGACCTTAATCTTTCCCAGATCACTGCCTGCGTATCCCCTCTCACTTATTCACTATACTTTATAACTACCAACCGCTTCCCGGCCTGACAGGCCTGCTCGCCGTCGGTGATGTGGGTTATATGATGTTATTTTGAAGATGTCAACACAAAAAATTAAAAAATTTTGATTTTTTTTAAGTTTTTTTTCAACTTCTTGAAAATGCGTTTTTTTATGTAAGCGAATTTTTAGCGGAAATATACTGAAATATTTCCTTTTTTTTAACCAAAGTACGTTACCTTGTTTCTTAAAATACCATATCTGCAATCAAAAACAAGGTAGCAAAAATGTTAAAAAACAATATTTTAGCTTTAACTTTAGTCTTAATCCTTTCGGCCTGTGCCTCGGAAAAACCGGTTTTGAGCGGTGTGGACGGCTCGGCCATTCCTCCCGCTTTTGCACATTTTCCGGATATTCCGTTTCCGGCAGATGCCTTTATTGATTTGGATGAAACAAGAGCTCTGGGCAGCGGGGACAACTGGATTGGCAGTCTGGTTTATACGACTCCGTTTAACGCCAGCAGTATTTTTGACTTTTATGTTTCCGAAATGCCAAAGCTGAACTGGGTCGAAGTGGCTACGGTTCGCGCAAAAATCAGCCATATGACTTATATTCGCGGCAACAGAGCTCTGCAGATTCTAATAGAAATAGACAACGGAGATTCTTCTGTTGTGACGATTACGGCGATTCCAAACACCAGCGGTGTTTCAAAGTAGCGTTCAGGCGGAGGCATTCTGATGAACAACCAGTTTTATACAATGGGAGGCGGCCACTTTTGGGAAGACGTATTCTTTTACCAAAAATGGCGAATCCAGAGAAACTATATTACCAAACGCTGCCGCCTGCTGGATAACTGGGATATCCGCCGTCACGAAGGAACTTTTGAAGAATGCCGGAAAGCTTTTATTAAATATATAGAAATATATGAGCTTGGGCGGCAAAAGGGGCATATGGTGGTTATGCTGCACGGTTTGGGACAATCCAAAAACGTGTTTAAGCCGTTGTGGCGAATCGTTTTGCAAAACAATATGATGGCCGCGGCAATTAATTATCCGTCGACGCAAAAAAACATCGAATCGCACGCACGGCAGATTGATTTCTTTTTGAATCATCTGCTTGATGTCGAAAAAGTGTCTTTTGTTACTTATGGTTTGGGCGGTATTTTACTGCAGGTTTTGTTAAACAGGGACAGCGATTGGAAAAAACATTTGAAAATAGGTCGGATTGTTGAAATATCCCCCCCGAATCATGGAGACAGACTGCTGTTTAAGCTCAGCGGCAATAAAATATCCGAATTTATTCTGGGTCCGGTTTCCAGAGAGATGGGACAGCGCCGAATCGAATCCATTCCGCCGCTGCCAAAAAATATCGAATCCGGAATCATCAGAAGCTCTTCCTGGTGGAACAAATATTTCCGCAAACTGACGAAAACGGAAAATTTGCAGCTTTCCGCTCAGGAAGAAAAGCGCTTCAGCAATGCCAAAGAAGTTATTGATATTCCTGACAATCATTGGAATATCTTTGACAATGAGAAGATTACGGGGAGCATTATCAACTTTTTGGTTAAAGGAAAATTTTGATGTCCGGCGGCCGAAAAAATCAAAAAACTGTAACAATTTATGAAAGATTTTTATGTTATCATAAAAAATAAGCCGGAGGAATGCTCGTATGTTTAAATCAATGCTTGTAAGTCTGGTCGTCGTTTTACTCTTTGTTCTGGCTTACTA
This sequence comes from uncultured Alphaproteobacteria bacterium, assembly GCA_944389095.1. Lineage (GTDB taxonomy): Bacteria > Pseudomonadota > Alphaproteobacteria > RF32 > CAG-239 > CAZU01. The sequence continues at coordinate 41,752 of CALXLC010000050.1, read as the reverse complement.
CGTAAAACTGTTTGACTGGCTGGCAAGTAAAGGTGCATTCGTAACGGCAATAATATCGGTTGCGGTTGTTTTATCAGCGGCGGTGATAATTCTGGGCAACCCTTTGAAACGGGCGGACGACAATGACAAAGACAAGCAGTAACATATTCAGAGTTATCAGTCTGGCACTGGCTTTTTTGATTGCAGCGCCGGTTTCTCCCCAGGCTCAGGTCAGCGAGGATGTGGCAGCACAGCTTGCACAACAGGGCGGGTTGTCTCAGGGACAGGAATCTACTTACGGCACCACCACAAAAGTTGTTACCGGCATTGCCAGCGGTATTGTCGGAGGCGCTACGGCCGTGGCGACCAGTGTGGCGACCGGAGGTGCCGGTACGGCAGCGGGGGTTGGTTTGGGGATTCTTGCCGGGACGGCTTTTTCAGATTTTATCGCTCCAACCATCGCAAAATTATTCGGAGATGAGGGTAAAGCCAGAACTGTTTTTACAACCCCTAACGGAGCAGTTTATGTAGAGATATCTTCCCCCGACGGTGTCGATATTGTCGGAAAAGAAGGAGAGATTAAGGGCTGCAAATATCTGCCGCAAAAACTTTACGAATCCAAATCATGCTTTTTCTGCCCGCTGTTTGCGGTTATCTATCAGGCGGCCGATGATATGACCGTTATTTCCATCTCTAAACTGGCGGCCGCTTTTGCCGTGGTTTTGGTTATCGGGCTGGCTATCTGGATTGCCGTGCAGACTCTGGCGCATGTCAGTTCGCTGACCAAACAGGACGCGCCGAAGTTTTTGGGTAACCTTATCAAGCAGTCTTTTAAATTTTTGATTTCCTTTATTTTACTGATTAGCACTGCGCAAATCTTTCTGTATCTGATTAACCCGCTGCTGGCTGCCGGTCTGGAATTCGGCGGCAGTCTGCTTTCGCTGCCCAATGATTTGGAATTTGTTCAGGGCAGCACGGTGACAACGACTTATTTCAGCGCCGATCTTTATACGGTTTTGGAAAGATTTATAACGGCTGTTCAGAATGAAATCGGTTTTATGCAGGCCGTCGGCTCTTCGCTGATGTGCATCGGCAGCAACATTATGATATCCTTAACTGATTTCGGCGACGGTTTCCAAATGTTCATTACCGGGTTTGTTCTGGCGGCGTTTGGTTTTCTGCTGGGATTGGCTTTTGCCTTTTATCTGATTGACGCGGTTGTACAGTTGGGCATCGTCGGCGCGCTGCTGCCGTTTTTGATTGCCTGTTGGCCGTTTAAGCTGACCAGCAAATACACGACTACCGGATTTAATATGCTGATGAACACCTTCTTTGTCTTCGTCTTTATGGGGTTGGTGGTCAGCGTCAACATCCAACTGATTGACAGCGCTTTGTCTCTGACTTCTTCGGAAGAGACAACGACGACGGAAAAGGCATCCGGTTCAGAACAACAAGAGTACGGCGCTTTGACCGAAATTGCCGACGCTATCAACAATGGACGGATTGAAGGTACTGATGACAAAAGAGGTTTAAAAGAATTAACGGACATCTCGGGAACCGGCTTTTTGATTTTGCTGTTCTGTTGCATTTTCGGATTTAAGCTGACCAATCAGGTCGGAAGCCTTGCCGGAAAGATGGCCAGCGGCGCCATGAAGAGTATTGCGCCGAGCATCGCCACCATGGGTGGCAGCGCAACTCTCAGCGCCGGCAAAAAGCTTACTCAGCCGACCCGGGAAGCCGTATCGGAAAAAGCAACGCTTTACGGCGAGAAAGCGCTTGGCTGGACAGGACACCAAATCGGCAGGCCTTTCCGAGCCATGGGCCGCTTTATCAGAACCGGCAGTTTCAGAGGCGGCGGAAATGGAAACGGCGACGGCAATACGAATACGCCCAGACCAACGCCGAATCCGGAAGCATCTTCCGGCGGAAATACGCCGTCAACGACTCAGGCTCGCAAGACAACGGCGCGTAACGAAGTTGATTCTGCAAAAAAGAAAAAAGACCCGATTACTCTCGGCGGCGGGGCAAGAGCCGAAACGCATCAGGAACAGTCCGGACACGGACAAGAAGATGCACCGGCGGGAAACAGAGGAAACAATCAGGAACGGTCCGAAACATCCCGCGCCAACGGCGACAGCGCCCCGGGTTCGGCAGAAAGACGTCAGGGGCGGTCTGACGGCGGACAAGCGAGCGGTGCAAGCGGCCGGGCATACAATAATGAAGCTCAGTCCGAGACTGCCGGACGAGGCAATGATGCCGCGCCGGAAAGAGAAACAACGGAAAATGTTGAAACCCGGCAAAGCGCGGCGGAGAATCTGAACAAAACCCGCAAGGCGCAACCGCGGCAAAAAGGAGCGCCCCGGGGCAGAAAAGCCGGCGGATCCGGCAGAAACCACGGCCGCACGTCACAAACACTTAAAGACGTGCTGAAACAAAACGGGCAAAAGAGATAGAAATTATCCTTCTGCACTGTGAGGACTGAAATGACAACGTTGCGGAACATATTTAATCAATACAAAGGGGTAATCCTGGCGGCTCTTATCCTTTTGGTTTCGGCATGTTCCGACAGCAGCACCAAGGCCATCAGCGATGAAGAATATGAACTTCTTAAAGAACAGACGTATACCTGCTGGCAAAAAGAGGTTCTTGATCCGGTTTATGACATTATCGGCGGCACGGTCATGAAAATGTACGATCAGCTGTCGGCCGGCGCGCTTAATCTGATGATGATGGCTTTTGCCGTGTGGCTGGCCATGCGGCTGATGAAATTTGTCAGTTCGGTTACCGAAGACAGCCCCGGACAAATCTGGAACGAAATTTTGCAAAAGGCTTTTATCTGTCTGTTTTGCGGTTATCTGGCCTCTTCTTCGGGCATGTTGCTGTGGGTTATTAACTTTTTGCTGTTTCCGATTTACACGGCCTTTTTGGAATTCGGCAGCGAAATTCTGGCGTTATCGTCTTCGGATGTTGCAACGGTTAAAGTCATGGGGTCGGAAATTACTTTTGAACAGCCTAACGTTATGTGCAAAATGACCGAAGGGTTGGAGGCCACCACGGAAGGATTCCCTCCCGCCATTCAGGATATGATGGGCTGCATGGTCTGTGCCGTGGCTGACCGGTTGCGTCTGGGACGCGACGTGGCTTATGAAGTCATGTGGTTGGGCGGTGTGTTGCCGTTTGTCCTGGGTTGCCTTATCTGGCTGATTTTCATTGTGGTTTCGTGCGGTTTTGTGTTCTATCTGGTGGACAGCATTTTCCGCTTCGGCATGATGATTCTGCTGCTGCCGATTTTGATTATGTCTTACGCCTTTAAGCCGACACGCAAATGGACCGGCATCGGATTTTCAAACATTATGACATCCGCGGCTTTTATGATGGCTTTTTCAATCATTGTGGCGACGGTTTTGATGGCAATGGTCAGCCTGATTAATGATCATCAGGAAATTTTCAATCCGGAAGATCCCAAATTTCATCTGATGAACTTCAGCATTGCGCTGATGTGCCTGTTGTTGATTGCTTTCTTAATTTTTGGCAGCATGGGCGTGTCGCAGCAATTGACGTCGGCGATTATCGGCGGAAAGGTCGAGGCCAGGTTCCAGCAAAATCTAAAAGCCGTGGGACAGGCGCTTCTCGGCGTTTTGACCGGCGGATTGAAGTATATTGTTGAAAAAGCCGCTCTGCAGGAAAATACCCGCATCGGCAGAGCCATGAAGAGCGCCGGCGCGCTGCAAAACAAACTGAACGAATGGGCAGGACGAAAGTAACGACGATGTTGAAACATTTTGACATATTCAGCCTCAAAACGGTAAAAGTTCTGCTTTTGCTGATGTTTTGCCTGTGTCTTAACGTCGGCAACGTTTATGCGGCTCCCTGCGGAACGGCCTATCCTGACGGCTGCCCCGAAGGCATGGTTTGTGAAAGGCATGAAGAAAAAGTAAAATGGGGTACTGGCAACGACTATACAATAACCACCACATATAAATGTGTCAAAGCGGAAGATGCCAACGAAAAAAATGTTGTCGAAGGCGGAAATAACAGTTGGGGAACCGGTTTGGCCGAGGCTCCCGAATTTGCGCCCAAAACCTCTTATGTTACCGAATGTCCGATGGTGACGGAACTGCGGGCCAAATATCAAAGCGGCTGCTGGTCGTGCCTGGTGGTGGAAAAACTGACCAGCGCTTTTTTGTCCGCAGCGGAGAAAGCTTACGAACTGGCGCAGAGAGCCGGCCTGATTGTGCTGTTTGTCGGCGCGCTTATGTGGGTGCTGGTCTGGGGACTGAAAAACATGTCTTCCCTCACTCAGCTGGAGCCGGGCAATATTTTGAACGATTTAATCAAATTCAGTTTCAAAATCATGCTGGCGTACGTCTTTATTACCTCGGGACTGAGATTGGTCAGGGACTTTTTTATCACGCCGCTGATGGGTACCGGCGCGATTATCGCCCAACAGTTCTGGCCGGATGATATTGCCAAAGAGACGCAAAACTTTGTATGGGAAGATGAGTTGGTTTCTCCGACGCAGCAGGCCATTATCAACCATAACGTCGCCCAGAGCAATCAGACGGCGCAGACGCAGCAGAGCGAAAGCACTCCCGTTCAGGTATCTCAGGAGGCACAAGCCGTGACGCCGCTGAAACTGCCGCAAATCGTCGACAGCAGCACCAGCCCCAACGAACAGATTGTGCAGCAGTTTCAAAAGGCATATCTGCAAGTGCTGAACCAGCGCTATCAATCCATAAAGAGCAGTTGTACCAGCGGAGACTGTTCCAAATCCTGCCGCTACAGCAGTTGCCGGGATGCCGGACACATGGCAGCGGTCAAGGATATTCATCAGGCGGCTGGCAGCAGCGGCGGCGGAAATACCGCTTATTGTCAGGCGGCCATTACGGCGTCCCTGAATGATTTGAACAAAATGGTCGGCGGCGATATTGTCAGCTTCCAAAACGGTATTGTCAACTGCGGCGTATCCATCAACAATGCGGCGCAAAACTATCCCGGTTCGGTTACCGCCAGCGCCAACGGCGGCGACATCAAGCTGTCGGAGGCCCTGCAACGCGCCAACATCGGCGACATGATTTATATCCGGGTGGGAACAAGCGTGACCTCTTCCGGTTATCACGCGGTGACCTATCTCGGCAACGGACGGGTGATGAGCTTTAACGGCGACAGTATCTGGACCATTACCAACGAAGTGGGAAAAATTGTCAGCACCAGCGAAATTATTCGTCAGGAAATTGCCAATCATCCGGAAAAACTTAATAATGTCGATATGGACAAGCTGAACGAACTGGCCGAAGGACAAGGAGACCTTACCCTGATTAACTACACCGGCGGAACTTATGCTCCGGCAAGCCATGTCTCCACGTTATCCGGCGGCACGTCATCGGCCGTGCAAATCGGCGATATCAGCTATACCGGTCCGACGGATATTATGCCGGCGTCGATTATGAACAGCATTTTGGGCGCAACCAAAGCAATTACGGATACAACGGCCGAAACCATGGTCCTCGGCGATGCCGTCCAGTGTTATGCCGGGCTTGAAAAAGGCGGTGCCTGGAACGTTACCGTCCTGGGTCTTAACGTCAGTCGCATAACCAACTTCTGGATGTGGCTTGAAGGCACTTTTATCTGGTGCACCGGCTTCTTGCTGACCCTGGCGATTGCCTATTATCTGCTGGATATCGGCTTTAAAATCGGATTTGCGGTTATCGCACTGCCGATTGTGGTCGGCCTGTGGCCGTTCAATATGACTAAAGGCAAATTTACCAACTGTCTAAGCATTATTTTCAAGGCCTCGGCAACCTTTGCCTTCCTGGCAATTACCACGGCATATTCCCTGGCGCTGATTAATTCGGCCCTGGGAGGACTGGAGAACATTTACGATATTATGGATTCTGTCGCGTCCGGCCAGGAGGTCAATCAGGAACAGACGGATTATGTGGCCAGACAGCTGGAATTGTTCAGCGCAAACTTCATTATTCTGGTCTTTGCCTTCCTGTATTCTTATAAGCTGGTGGGATCGACCGTATCGTCGCTGGTCAACAAATTCTTCCCGGATCAGATGTTTGGCGAGGCTCAGCCGATTCACCACTGGTCAACCGCGGCCAGCCGCTGGGTAAAAGACCAGGCTATGAAACCTATCGGTTACGGACGGGATATTGCCATGTATCAGGGCGGGCGGGCAATCAAGGGCGCCGCAACAAGAACAGTTTCGGCTTTGGGCGGTCTCATCCGTGGAAAACGTCAAAACGGTCCGGGTGGCGGAGGCGGTCCGGCAACGACTGCGGCGCGCGGTGCTCAGGCAGCTGCCAAAGCAGGAGAAATGGCCGGAGAAGGCGTCAAACAGACCGGAAAGGCCATCGGCGCGGCGTCCAAAGCGGCTAATGCCATCCCGGTTGCCGGACAGGCTATTTCCATTGCCGGAGGCGCTGTCGGAAAAGCTATGGAAGCCGGTGGAGAAGCCGTAAAACAAACAAGCAAGGCTGTCGGTAAAGCTGCCGAACAGGCGGAAAAGGCCGCGCAGCAAGTTGACAAAGGGCTCCAAAAAGCAACCGAAACTGCTTCCGGCGGAAAGGCCGACCATGCGTCCGAAGGGAAAAAATCCGGCGGCGATGACGATAAAAACCTGCTGGGATAGAACAAAACGGCGAGGCTGACATGATGAAGATATTTGACATATTCACTCGAAAAACCGTAAAAGTTCTGCTTTTGCCGATGCTGGCTTTGTGCCTGTCTGCAGTTGCTTTTTCCTTCTCTCAAGCGCAAGAGTTGCCATCTTTAGAAGATTTTCGCAACAGCGAGGCGTATAAGAAAGCTAAAGAAACACTTAATTATCAGTCAAATAATACCCGCCCTGCCGAAATGGACGCTACTTATGAGACTCTTCAGGTTGATCATCCTAATTATGCAAATATACAAAAGCTAAAAACAGAAAAAGATGCTGCTATTTATGATGATCCGACAAATAAAGACAGTATTTCTCAAGCTTATGATGAGGCGATAGCAAAAGAAGAATATCTTTTTATGAAATCGTTTGAAAACAACTACTGTGCAGATTCCTGCTCTCCAAAATGTTATTACCGTGAAGTTCAAGACTGTACATTTTGCGATTTGTTCCGGGTGGCTTTTAATGCCTGCAGCAAGATTGCCAATCACGCCATCGAGACTTTTTCCGGTCCGCTTTTTCAGTTGGTCATTGTGGGATTTGCCTTGTGGCTGGCCGTTTTGACGCTGAATTTTGTTTCCAGTATCGAAACCCGCGATTTTAAAGATTTTGCGTCTTCCGTCATAACGCAGGGCTTTTATGTGCTGATTGCGCTTATTCTGCTGAAAACCGGCGCCATGTCTTTCTTTAATCTGGCTCTGGAACCCGTCTTTAATACCGGGCAGAATATTGCACAAGCGACAATCAGCCCCGAAAGCGTTGCAACATCGGCGACAGATGAGGATGCCAAAGTCTTTTGCCCGGCCTCGGGAAGCTATGGTATCATCGACTCGGAAGAAGGCGGTGCCCTGCCGGCCTCCATGGGGGAAAACATCATCTGCACCATGACGCTGATTCAGGCTCGGGCCGCCAAGGTTTCGGCGCTCGGTTCTGCGACAATTTGCTATTCGTGGGAAAAGAAGTGGTTTATCATCCCCCATTTGGGATATTTGCTTACCGGCGTCGGACTGTGGGTCGGTGGTATGATTTTGATTATTGCCGTGCCGTTTTTGATGATTGACTCGGTCGTGCAAATGGCCATTGCCGCCGGTTTGCTGCCTTTTGCCATTGCGGCCTACGCTTTCAGGATTACCCGAAAATACACGTCTCCGGTTTGGGAAACGTTTTTGAACGCGATGTTTGCTTTTATTTTCGTCAGTCTGGTGGCGCTGATGCTGGCCACCGCTTTTGAGCAGGTGTTGACATCGACTTTCAAAGATACCCTCCTCACGGACAACTATACCCTGGATACCCTTCTTGAAAGCGGAACCGACGCTGATTTGGACAATTTGCTGAAGCATTTTTCCTGGTGGTCAACCGGATTTTTGAAAGTCTGCTTTGCCTTGATTTTAACTTGGACGGTTATGTCAGAGATTAAAGATTTTGCCGGAAAATTTGCAGGCAGTATTCAAAATACCGACTTTGGCAGCAGAATCGCCACAATGGGCGGCTCGTTTACAAAATCCGCGGCAACACGCCTGGCCGGAAAATCTTTGGAAAGCGCAACAAACGCGACGACCAATGCCGTTTCGCGAACCGGACGCGGCGTGGTTCATTATGCCCGACGGGCGGCCAACTCGTTTCAAATGCATCGTATCAAAAACCGGAGCACCTCCGTGCGCGACGTGGAAGGCGGACGCGTTTATGCCGACGACAACGGCAATGAGGTGTTTGAAGGTACCGACGGAACTTCCAGCGTTCGGCGGGTGCAGAATGTCTCCAAACGGAAATTCATGGGCGTGACCGTACGTTCCGAAAAACAGGTTACCAGCGAAAAGAACGAGCATTTCAGTATTCAGACGACCAAAACGACCCGGGCTGACGGCAGCGTTGAATATAATGACCGCATCCGTCTCAACAGCGATGCCACGCGGCGTTTGTTTAACGAAGACGGAACCCGCAACGATGAAGTTTATGATGCCCTGATGAACAGCGCTTCCGGCGAAATGAAAGAAAAGGTTCAGATTGCCGCGGCCAAAGAGATTGTGCATCAGGCCATGCCGAATTTGAATTTTGACATGCGCGACCACAGCTATAAATCGCTTCAGGCCGTGTATGACGACAACGGCAACTTTATCGGTTTTAACGAAACGACGGTTGACGGAAAACAGCGCAGCATCCGCCTGACAAAAGGCGAAAACGGCCGGATGATGGTTTCCTTTACGGAAGTTGACAAGAGGGGCCGCGGACGAATGCTGTCCACCGACGGGCTTATCAATAAGAAGTCGACTTTTGTCACCGAAGACGGCACAAGCACCGGCAAAATCAGCGACCGAGGGCTCAAAACATCTTACGGCCTGTCGGCCAACTATGCCCGCTATAACCACCGCGGTATACGCAATAACATTAACTGGGAGAGCAGTCTTTTCGGCGAAGACGAAATTGCTCAGGCGAAACAGGATGTTTATGGCGGAAAAATCCAAATGGGCGCCGGAATGTATGAGTTCAGAACCGAACATCAGTCCCGGCCTTAGGCGAATCGACAAACAAAATGCCAAAAAAATGACGGTTTGTGAGTAATTTTTGCACAAATCGTCTTTTTTTGTACTATTTTCTTGATTAATATTTCGCAATGATTAATATTTCAGGTAGAGATATCTGGTATCATTTTTGTGAGGAAATCTACAATGGAAGAAATTATTTTCCCGAATCAAATCAGAATGTACCGCAGATTGCGCGGCCGTTCCATGCAGGAACTTGCCGACCATTTGGGCGTCAGTCTGTCGGCCATTTCCAAAATTGAAAAAGGTTACCGCCGGGTGGATCAGGAACAGTTGGTCAGAGTGGCGGAATTTTTGGACTGCCCCTTACAGGAATTGTTTGTCAATGAACAAAACTCTCAACAGGAAATCGTTCAGGCTTGGAGACGCGAACAGGAACGCCGCAATAAAATTAACGAAAAAACGGGCTTGAAAACTTTGGGTGCCGGTCTCCGCCAAATCCGCAACGAAAAGAATCTGACCCTGATTGAGGTGGCTGAAAGTTCTGATATGACGCTTTCGGTTTATCACCGGATTGAGATGGGACAGCGTGAGGTTTCCGACAAGGAATTTAAAAATATTGCCAAGGCCTTGGGAATTTCTCCGGAAGAACTGCGCGACGAAATCAAAAGTCTGGACGAAAAGGGCATGCTGGAAGAGATTATTCAGCGAAACGATGCCAAATATAAGCTGCTGTCCAATCCGAGAGGTGCCATTGCCTCCTTCAACGGACAGGCGCCGGAAAGCATGAAGATTTCTGTTTACGGCACAGCAGGAAAAGACGGCGATGTTAATATTGATTTTGACGAAGAACTCAAAAAGGTTCAGAAACCTGTTCAGTTGTATAATAAGAAGGATGCTTATGCCGTCAATCTCTGCACCCGTCGTTTGGGGTCTCTTCTGCCGACGCGCTCCATTTTGTATGTGGATCCGCAGGAAGTGGTCAGCGTGGGTGATATTGCCGTCTTCTATATTTCTGAGAAAGAAGCAAAAATCATCAGCATCAGAGAAGATGACAACGGTCAGTTATACGGTTTCCGCTGGAATCCGGAAGAAAAAATCGAACTGGGAAATGATGACCTGCAGCGGGTTCACAAAGTGGTTTTCATCAGCCTCTAGTTTTTCGAATATTTAAGAAAGCCGCCGTTTTCGGCGGTTTTTTTATGTTTATTAACCTGAAATTTACTCAAACGGCCTAAAATCGATATTATGGATGAAGTTTAAATTGCGTTTGAAAGGCTTGCAGTGGCACTCGACAACGACAGAGTAGCGGCTACCCGAAGAAAATCTCAGCGAAACGGCGAGGAAGACCCGGTTATCGTTGCGCAGCGTTTTTTAAATATTTTTCGGCAACTGCATATTTTCGGCGAAGAAAAAAAGAAATCATTTAACCAAATGCTGCTGGCGCTGCCGCCGGATATCCGCGGCTTGTTCGGGTCCCTGCCGGGCGGAGCAACCCTGCAGGAGTATGTGGACGAACTGGCCGAACAACAAGGCGCAACTCCCTCGGCAGCAGCGGCCCCGGCATCCGGGCAGCCGGATATGGTGGACGAGGAAGTTTCAAAGGCCAAAATTCTGGCTACCGCTTTGGCGGAGGCGCAGATTCAGGCCAGCGCAAAGCTTCAGCAGGCAGCGCCTGCGGCCGCTCCGATTTCTCCGCAGGCGACCCAGACGATTATTCATTCCGCAGCCCCTTCCAAGGTGGAAATGGGGGGAGATTTTGCCAAAGAACTCGGCCGGGTATTGGCCGAGACCCTTAATAAAAGCGCACAGGACTCCAAAGACGACGTTCGACAGATGATTAAAACCCTGGGCGATACCCAGCTGGAAATTGTCAGAATCCTGCACGAAGAAAACAGCGACCGCAAAGAAGAATCTCAGAATCTGACCAAAATGCTGGCCGGCACGCAGATAAAACTTGCCGAAATGCTGAAAACAGCCGCGGCTCCCGCCGGGATCGGCGAAGAAACAAAACATCTGATTAAAATGCTGATAGATTCCCAGCAGCAGGTTATGCAACGCGTTACAAAAGTCGAAAGCATGGCTAAGGCCAACGACAACAGCGAGCTGATTAAAATTCTGGCCAATTCACAGCAATATTTTACCAAAGCCGTGGCGTTGATTAACCAGACACAAAAACAGGGGAATCTGGAAATTGCCAAAATGATTAACGAATCCCAGGAACATTTGGCAAAGGTTTTAATTCAGCATAATACGGCCGTTGCGGCGGCGGCTAATAACAACAACGCCAATAATATCCAAATTAATACGGCTGATTATTCTCATCAACTGACGCTGCTTTCCGATAAATTGGCCGAGGCGCAAACACTGAACGCCAAAACACTGGAAAACGTGCTGGCAGAGACCGTTAAAACCCAGTCAAAACTTTATCGTGAAGCCGCGGCGGCGCAAACAAAAGAATTATCGGCCATTATTTCGCTGGCGTTGAAGGAAAGTCAAAAAATTTCTACCGACAATCTGATTAAGGCCCTGGAAAAACTTCCGCAGCCACAGCCGGTTCCGGTCTATCAGTATGTGCCGCAACCGGAACCCTATCCGCAAAATTTTCAACCGCCGTCCGTTTTTCCGGATGAGGCGACAGGGGCGGCTCAACCGCAGTCCGTTTCGGAAGAACCGCTTCAGGAAATGCCGGCAGAATCTTATGCTTACGCCGATATGCCGGTCGAAAATTCCGCATCGTTTTATCCTTCCGCGGAAGAAGCAGCCGTCTATCCGGCGGCCGTTGAGCCGCAGGGGCAGGATATCCCGGCAGAAACATCAGAAGCCCCGATTGAAGAAATGCCAAAAAAGAAAAAAAAGAAGAAGAAAAAAAAGAAAAAAACCGGTGATGAAAATTCTGATACCGCGCTTCTGACAACGGCGACGATGGCCGAAGCCTCCGGTGTCGAAATGAATATGCCTCAGGAAGAAAATATATCCGGGCAAAAGATATCCGATAATACGGACTTTGGGGCGGACCGCCCGTCCTCTTTTGACGAACATCCGGAAGTTTCTGTCTTTGATGAAGAAAAAACAGAGGCAGCCGTTCCGGAAATGTCTGAAGATTCCGTTTTTGCGCCTGATGAAAATTTTGATGCGGAAACGGCTTCTTTTGATATCCCGGACATGACGGCGGCGCCTCAGCCGGTCTCTTTTGCAGAAGAGGAAGCGCCGGAAACGGAGCCGGTTTCTGTTGCCGACGATACGACTGATGCTGACGGCCCCCAAGACGAAATAAAACTCTGGAACTTTGCCGACACGTTTGATGACGAACCGGAAAAGCCGAAAAACGCCTGGGCATTTGACGAAGAGCAGGAGCAGTCGGAAAGTTTTGCCGAAGCGGAAGCCCTGAGCGCTTTGAAGCAGGGTGATTCCGACACCCCCGAAACAACTGTTTCCGCTGACGGCGAAGGTCAGGATTGGGAGTGGGATTATGAAGAAGTTCCGGCCGAAGAGGCTGCTTCTGACGGTGAAGGCGAAGACTGGGTATGGGATTACGAACCGGAAGAAGTTCCGGCCGATGCCCGGTTTGATGCCGAAAACCTGACACCCATCGGTCGCCAAACCTCTATTTACAGCGGTGATTTGTTCTTCCAGCAGGAGGTTTTCAAAACCGAAAACATAGCGGCACCTCTTCCCGAAGGGAATCTGAATCTGCTCATAAAAGATTCGGCGGCGGAAGAAGAACCTGACCCGTATCAAAATAGTGATACAAAAGATTAAAATAATAATTTACAAAGCCCTTGAGCTAAACTAAATTAAAGACAGGCAACATAAGGAGTTAACATGGAACAGAATGAAGCATTCAGCAGCGGCAAAGAACCAGGTACCCAAGGGGATTTGTGGTATGTTGACAATTATGTCCTGCTAAAGGACTATTATGACCGCACTATCTCCAGAATTGCCGCAAGATGCGTCAGGCAGGGAAATATCGCCATTGAAGAATATGCTTTTTACGGCTATATTCTGGATGTTCTGGAAGAAATATGCGAAACCGGCGAATATATTTTGGAACACCAAAACCTTTATCCTTATGTGGAGAAAAAAATCGCCGGCGGACTGAAAACCCTGCGGACTAATCTGAAAGAATTTCAGACCGAACTGAAAAACAATGCCTCGCCGGAAATGATTAAGCAGGATACCGACGAGCTGAATAAAATGAAAGAAGCTCTCGGGGCTATCGATAAGTCCAAGGACCCGACCGTCGGCGCCGGAATGTCCATGGATGAAGTTGTTGAAAAACTGATGCATGATCAGGCTATGAGCGAAAATCAGGCGCAACCGCCTGCACAGCAGCCTCGTCCGCAAATGTCTCAGCAAGCGGCGCAGCCCCCTCATCCGCAACAGGCGCAATCACAGGCCGCTCCCCGGCAACCGCAGGAACATCCGGCATTTGTGTCCCAACAACCGGGACAACAGCCCTACCAGCAACCCCGGCAGCCTTCTCCGGCACCACAGCAACCAAGACCTCAGGAATCGGTTGCGGGACAGCCTCAGGCGCCTCAGGTTTCGCCTTTTAATAACGGAAGCAACCAGTAAAATGAAATTGAAAGCTCAAATATATTTTCTATCCCTTTTTATTTTGACGGTTGTTCTGTCCGGTTGCGGCAGTTGGTGGGAAAGCACGCCTGCCAATACGCAGGAAAGCCCGACAACGCCGTATACGGCTGAAATAAAAAAACCGGAATATCCGGTCATCCGCACCCCCAAAGGAGCCAGCCGGCTCGATTTGGAAACGCCGCTGCGCTGTTTTGTCAACTGGGATACCCAGCAGATGATTTCTACCATTCCCTATAACATTACGGCTTTTAACATGGTGCGAAACGGTACGAATGATTTGCTGCCCCGGTTTGAAGTGACCGGATTTTCGTTTGAAACCATGCCTGCAGAAAGAGCTTTGCGCAAGCTTACCAAAGAAGCCGGTATCAAGCTGGTGGCAAAAGATGCGCCTTATGCCAGCATTTCTGCAGAAAACCTTCGCGGTGAACTGACGGAAGTTATTAATATGATTACCGAGGCCGCGGAAATTTATTATACCTATAATGCAAACAACAAAACTCTGCGCATCAGCCGAAAGGCCAATTTCAGCCTCTATGTGCCGCAATCCCGGCCTATTCTGCTGGCAATTCTGGACGTGCTGCGCGGTGCCGGCATTACTGATTTTACGGCGGATTTTGATGATTATTCCATTACTTTTGACGCTGACTACGAGCTCAAGAATCAAATTTCCAACCTCATCAGTTATTTTGAAGAGAATCCGATTTTGATTGCTTTTGATGTTCGGGTCTTTACACTGTATCCGATGAACGGACAGGATATTGAATGGCAGAATCTGCTGCATATATTTGATTTCGGTTCCGTCAAAAGTGCCAAGAACGGCGTTTTGGGCAGAGTTTTGACCACCTCAAACGATATTAACATTGACAGTCTGAGTGCCTTTTTGGGACGACTAGCCAGAATAGAACCGGTAGCGGAGGGAAAGTTTGTTGTGCCGAATCTGTGGTTCTCACGTTTTGATATCGGAAAATGCGCCAAAACTTCTTCCATGGAATCCGGGTTATCTATTTTGACTAAAGCTTCTTTTGAGCAAAACGATAAAATCTTCTCCAGCGTTACCCTCGAATCCAAGGACGGAGAAATTACCCGCTTTGACATCAGAAGCAAATTAGGTGAAAACTTTTTGATTATCGGAATTCCCAACAGTATTTTCGGGGTTAATACGCCTAAATCCGAAACAATTGTTTTTATGGTTCCGAGAATTATCAGAACACTAAAAACATCCAAGCATTTGCAAAAAAATTTGTAAGGTTTCGAAAGGAATAAAAAATGGAAAACAATTCGAATCCGACTAACCAACAAAACCGGACGGTTCTGAAAAAAGTCAAACGACCGATTAACCGGATGATGCCTCAGCAACCGCAGCAGAACACATCGCAAAATTCCGGGACGTTTTCCCAAAATGTCCCGCAACAGGAAAATCCGTTTATTCAAAGAAACAATCGGACGGATGCTTCCGTGCAGAATACGGCGCCGGCTCAGTCTTCGCAAAACAACGAAGATTTTAATCTGGATGAATACTTGGACGGCGGCGAAAATCTGCCGATTGTCAAGCAGCCGGTCAACCGTTATCACGCGGCCCAGCAGCCGGCCTTTATTGAAGAAGAAGATTTGCGTAACGAAGAGGGGCTTTATGAAGGCTCGGAACTTCCGCCTTATCTGACGAAGAAGGTTCTGATTTTGCTGGCGGCCGTCATTTTCTTTGTGGGCTTTTTATCTTCCCGTTTCCTGTTTGCCGCACCGCAGGTTGTCCGCAATGGTCTGCAGGGTGTTGTGGTCAATCCGGAAGTTCCCAGAGGACGAGCCCGCTGCGGCGTTGCCGAGAAGACGCAGGGGTGCGTCTTGTATATTATGAATCCGCAGCGCCAGGAGTTGAATGCAAGAGACTTCTATGATCTGGCTTCGCAGCTGACCGGCAGACAAAGATTTGTAATTGAAACCGGAAACATGCGATATTCCAATACTAAAATTCGCCCGGGTGATATTGCTCAGTTGAATATTCCGCCGTTATAACGAAAAAATATTAATTACAGCGCCGGTTATAAATCCGGCGTTTTTTTTCATGCTTCAAACGCTGTACGGCTCAGCCTGAGCGAGACGGCAATATGCATGGTTACTAAATTTTGCAAAAGGCATTGTTTCGAAACAATGCCTTTTTTGATGTCCGTCTAGGTTACTTCGGTCACAGCGCGGAGGTTTCCATCGCGGTTGATTTGGACAACGCGCAATTTCTGCCGCATTTCTTCAATTGTTTTTTTACGGTCAATCGTCGGATATGTATGCAAAATACGATCCGTAAAAGCCTGATACGCCGCTTCCGAACTTTCGGCGTGAATAGTTGCCAGACAGTTATCATGGCCTGACCCCATCAGCTCCCAGATGGCTCCGGCGTTTCCGGTTGAAATCTCGCCACCGATAATAGCATCCGGCGTAAAGCGGACCACCAAGTCGATAACCTTGGCGTAAGTCAGAGCATTGGTCTGCTCGGTACGGGATAAAACAATATGGACGCGGTTGGGATGCGGCACTATCAATTCGCGGGTATCTTCAATAGTCAAAATCCGTTTGTTGATATCCAAAATTTTCAGCAGATTGTTCAAAAACGTGGTCTTACCGGTTGAAGTTGCACCGGAAACCAAGATGTGGTCACCGCGTTTGATGCTCAACAGAAGCCGTTCGTACGGATCTTCCGGGTCCTTAATATTTTTCAGCGGATTGATTTTATGGAGCCCGCTTCCCTGACTTAAACCATAATCCCCTAATCCGAAAGCAACATCATCTGCATGCACGCGAATTGTCAAAGCGACACCGCCGGTTAAGTCATCATTATCATACATTACGTTACGTCCGCAAATTGCCGAAAAACGATGT
Organism: uncultured Alphaproteobacteria bacterium; assembly: GCA_944389095.1. Taxonomy (GTDB): domain Bacteria; phylum Pseudomonadota; class Alphaproteobacteria; order RF32; family CAG-239; genus CAZU01. The sequence continues at coordinate 25,162 of CALXLC010000050.1, read as the reverse complement.
TCGCCGGGAATCGTCGCATAAACGACGGGGTTGCCCTGAACCGGATCAAACGGAAGTTCGTAAGTATTCGCAATAATATAAAGCAGGTCTGTCAAATATTCCTTTGTCAGTTTTTCATCTTTATACATCACCCAGGGATAAGCCCGTTTGCCGCGCAGACGCAGCCAAACCTGACCGGAGCGGTTGATAGCCACCTCTTCGATATTATCCTGGTTATACCAGTAAGACAAAGGTCTCAAAATTGATTCCAAAACGGTAAAAGACATCTTTGCATCTCCTATCAGAACAGTGCCGGAACGCTGTTGTCCGTATTGCTGCTTGAACCGGAAGAAGTGCTGCCCCCGCTGGGCGGCGGCGGAGGCGGCGCCAGATTGTAGGTTCCGGCCGTCGAACTGGTGTTGTTGCTCTTCTTTCTCGGCGTGACCAACGGCGTGGCTTTTTGGGCTTCTACATCACTGTCGGCATCATAGACCACATCGCTGGTGCTGACCGGCGTTCCGGAAGAACGATTGGCCGATTCACGCAGATATTTTTCGCGTCTGGCGGCCGCCTCGCCGTCGTCAATCAGAATTGTCGGCTTTTCAAGCATCATCGAATCGTCCTGATCGCGCTCAACCGTGCGCAGCCACAAATCAACATTGGGGAAGACAATAATGCGGGTACCGGCCGGCACATAGCTCAATGGCCGAATGCTGGATTTGTCGGCCAGTATTTCATCAAACACCTGATTCATTTCGTTCAGGAAGTTTTGACGCGCATCATTTGCGGCCTGCTGGCGCGGCGTTTCATTATCGGTAGAGCTTTCCTCTTTGGGAGCCATAAAGTATGATGTGGCGCTGGTTAAGCTGCTGGTCAAGACAGGCAGCGTATATTTTTTGAACAACTGCTGATCCACATATCCCAGAGCACCGCCGCGGCCCTGAGCATCTGCCGTTAATCCCTGGAAGACAAACAGCGACCCGTCAGGACGAATTAACCTTTCCCAAGTAATCTGGACACGGGCCGATTCCGACGTTGCTTCACTGGATGCCGTAACACTGCCCAAAGATCCGATTAAGCGGCTGCCGGCCGGAATAATGACGTTTCGACCTTCTTCGGCATAAACATTGCGCTCGACAAATGCCGTAATCGGCGCCGGGTGATTACTGTCAATGGCACGGGAAATAACCGCCGGAATCGGTTTGTCCGCGAATATCATCTCACTTAAATCAACACGCCATGAAGACAAAACCTTTCCTACACCCTGCTCACTCCAGTCTTTTTGCATGCCGTCAAAGGCTTCTTTGCGCATGCCGTTGCTGATTTTGCCGACGGTAATGTTTTTGCGGCGTTCGGCCATTGCTGCGTTCAGTGCCGCCTGACGGGCCGGGTCATATCGCTCACCGGGGCCATAGCCTCCGCCCGGGCCCAAATTTCCGGCCGGGCCCGTACCGGTTCCGTAAGCGCCACCGGCACCAAAGGTTCCCGGCGGAACAAAGATTCCGCCATCAGCGGCAGCCGGCTTTTTACTCTCTTCAATACCGATTAATTCGCCGTCCTCGTCTATAATCAAACCATCCGGCATCCGGCGGCCGACAATGCGGCCCTGCTCATTGACAACACTGCCGTCTTCTAAAATTTCTCCAAGATACTCGCCGTCCGGCGTTAAAGCTATTCCCAGAGATTTGCGATAGGTTTTGCCGTCCAGAACATCTACGGCCGGAACATCCTGCTCTTTGCGGGGAGCAATCGGTTGCGGTGCTTTTTCATACCAGTTTGCGCCGATACCGCCGATAATGTTGCCGTTGGCATCCACAACATCGCCATTGTCGGTTACCTTGCCGATAATTTTGCCATTGGCGTCACGGACATTGCCGTATTCGTCGGCCATTCCGATTAAACGGCCTTCTTTGTCATAAACGGCTTTTTGATTCAGAGGCTCACCGATAACGTTGCCTTCAGAATCGACGGCCATTCCGTTTTCATTCAAATGCCCGATGATGTTGCCGTTGCGGTCAACAATATTACCGTTTTCATCCAGGTAGCCGATAAAATTACCGTCTTTGTCAAACACCATTTTACGGTTGACTTCCGTCGCATCAACCTTGCTGTAATATTGCAACGCATTGGCATGTGCAATAACCTCGTCATTCCGATTTAAAATATCGCCGCCCTGGCCCAAATGTCCGACGACCTCAAGCCGCGCATCAAGCACTTCGCCGTTAAATTGCAATTCGCCCAATATCGTTTTATCTTCATTACGAATCATATAATCCCGATTTCCGCGACCGATAACTTGTCCGGAAGCATCCAACAAAAAGCCTCTGTCAATCACGCCTAAATTCTGATTGCCGAAACTGACCACATCGCCGCTGCGGCTGATATATCCCACCGGGTTTCCGGAAGCATCATAAACATAAAAGTCATAAAGGGCGTATCCGATTTTGCCGCCTTTGAAAATAACATAGCCCTCAAAATCAACTTGTCCGACATTTTCAGAACTGCCGTTTATGACGCTGCCATCCTCCAAGACACGTCCCAAAAAACGGTTTTCCATATCAAAAGCAACCGTATATTTGAATAAATTTCCTATCGGCAGCCCCACAACGGAATTAATGTTTCCGTCCGGCTGCTGATAACCAACAATTTGATTTTCTTCGTCAATAATAGTGCCGTCCAAGACCGCACGCCCGATAATATTGCCCTGAAAATCAATTGCCGGCGCATATTCAACAATGCTTCCGGTTAAAAGCTTGTCGGCATTGCGGATTTGACCGCGGCGACTCAGGCAGCCAAGCCGGTCTCCGGCAAAATTACGGACAATACCGTCCTGATTGGAGAAACCGATGATTTTTCCGCTGAAATCAATCACCGGCGCCTGACGCACGGCAAAACCGGCCACGCTGGCGCTGTCACTAATCAGCAGACCGTTTCCAAGCATTTTGCCCAGATAGACACCGCGAAAATTCTGAACATCCCCACGCGGCGTGTAAACACCAACCAATTCGCAGGCATCGTTAACAACGCTTTCATAGCCTTGAACCCGGCCGACAACCAGTCCGTTATTGTCCAGAACATATCCGCGTTCGGCAACCCGGCCGATTTTTGAACCGTTCAAATCATAAACATTCGCATTGATATCCGTATATCCTTTGAAATTTCCGACAAAATCGGTTACAACCTGCTGATTATAGGCCGTGCCTATCTGCGGCATATATTCCAGAGAATCGGGTGTATCGGTTTGGACAACGGAATTGTCCGGCAGCACTTTGGCAACAATGCTCAGCGCGGCATCTATTACCAAATTTTCTTGGGATAAATGACCGAGAAACTGTTTGGTTCCGACAGTATAAGCTGCTTTAATAATGCTGCCGACCAATTGATTCTGCACGTTGACGGCATACCCGCCGGCATTCAGCCGTCCGACAGCGGCGCCGCCGTTGTTAAGCGTCTGTCCAGTAAAATCCGTTTGTCCGACGACACCGCCATAAGGACTGTAAACCGTTGTCAACGGCAGATTGCTTCCTTCCAGACCGCCCTCCGGATTAAATACATATCCAAACGGCGACAGATAGTAACGGCCGCCGTTGTCGGTCATCACGCTGTTAATACCACTCAGGCCCAACAGGCTGTTATTGTTTGAAAAAGCCAGACGATTTTGCAAAACGGCTCCGATTATCCGGCCGGATAAATCATATGCCGTGTCATGCACCATATAACCGACCGGTGTTCCGTTCAGAGAAATGACAACACCGTTGGCCAGAGCATGACCGCGCAACGTTCCTTTAAAATCAAACACCGGGCCGGTGCCAACCGTTTGACCGACGGCGTTGCCGGAAGCGTCAAGCACTATTCCCCGCGCGCCTATCAGGCCGGACAATTCCTTAGCCCGGGCCAGATTGCCGTTGGGCATAAGCCGTCCCAGATAACGCCCCTGAAAATCCGTTGCCGTGGCGGAAATATCCAGACTGTAGCCGATAACACGGTTGTTTTCGTCAACGATATTACCGTCGGCGCGGAGGCGCCCCACCAGCTTTTCATTATCAATAACTTCACCGTTATATGTGACAAAACCAAGATAAAACCCATTATTATCAAAGGCATATCCGGATTTTACGATTTTTCCGATAACCTGATTTTCATCATTATAAACGTATCCGTTAGCTTTAATATGGCCGATGTTTTGAGAATCGAAATCAGAAACCGTTCCGCCCGGATTGACGCTGCCGATAAATTCTCCGTTTAGAGAAACCACCATTTTTGAAGAAATGAGACGTCCGTCCAAAACATAATCGTTGCCGGCGCGCCGGTAAGCATAACCGTCCGGCGTCACCAAACCTATCTGCTGTCCCTGGAGATTGGTGTACAGGCCGTCGCCGGTCACGCGGCCAACCGTTTTTCCCTCGTCAGAATAAACCAATCCCGGGAACAATACGGCCCCGATGACATCAAAATAATCATTAACGACCAAACCGTTGGGCAAAACCTTGCCGACGACCTGTCCCGAGGGCAAGCGGACAGATCCGTCGTTGCTTACCTTGCCGAGCTGACGCGCATCATTGCCGATGGCAATCCCCTGCGGAACGACGCCGCCAATTAACCGGCCGTCAAAATTTAAAATCAAGCTGTCGGCCGTCACGTTGCCGATGAGCTGATTGTCAAAACCGACGACTTTGCCGTCCGGAATAACCTTGCCCAACAAATCGCCGTTAAAATCTATTGCCGTGATTTCCTGTGCCTGCGCTGCCGTCGACAAGACAAAACAAAGACCGGCAGCCAAAAACATTTTTTTGGCGACAGAACAGATATGCGACAATCCGGTCCTTTTCAGCACCCTTTTAATTCCTCCGATTCATCGCGACTTCGTGCAGCACATAGCCGGCGACCTTTTTATCCAAATCCACAAAAGAGCCGTTGCTCTTGATATGGCCGATGTTTTTGCCGCCGCGGTCAATTACGGAACCGTCTGCGGCAAGCCGTCCCCGATATTGTCCGTCATTCCCCAAAATCGTAGCACCGATTTTATAAATCTTGCCGATAATGTTGTCATTGGTATCTATGGCCAGTTCGCCGGACAGCATTCTGCCTATGATACTACCATCTTTAGCGCTAATTTTGCCATCAAAATTTACGTAACCCACAACTTTGTCGGCATTGTCAATTACAATGCTGCCGTCAATGACCTCTCCGATGAGTTTTCCGGCAATGCTGATGACTTTTCCGTCGGACAAAACCCTGCCGACCGCAACATTGGCGCTGTTAATGACGCTGCCGTCGGGCATGACGGCGCCAATCAAATTTCCGGCAAAATCTATGACGGCGCCGCGCTTTAACAGGCTCAAATTCAAATCCGTCGATCCTCCCGGCAAAATGGCCGTTACAACATCACCTTTCAAATCAACGACATCTCCCAGAGAATTAAGCAGCCCCTTATAATTTCCCCAAATATCGACCATGATGTTTTCAGGGATCACCTCACCGATAATATTGCCGTCCTTGTCGGCTACTTTGGCATCGCTGGTGCTGTTAGCCACATTTTTTCCGTCCATGTCAATGACGCTGCCGTCAGCCGTGGCATAGCCGATATAGGAACCGTCATAACCGATGGCCGCGCCGCGGGTGACAACGGCCCCCTGATATTCACCCTTACGGTCAATATATTCGCCGCGGGGGGTAACCCTGCCCAAATTGTCACCGTAACGGCTGATAACCGAACCGTCGTAATTGGCCACTCCAATCAACTGGCCTTTGGTATCCATCACTTCGCCGCGCGGCGGCCGTATTCCCAACGTATTGTTATAAAAATTTAATCCGTCTCCGTGAATTTGCCCTAATACCGTTCCTTTGGCATTATAAACGTTGCCGTCAGGGAAAATTTCACCCATCAACCGCCCGGAGGCATCCAAAACGGCGCTCTTGGCATCAATCAAACTGCCGATGATGGCCCGCCGCTCGTTAAGAACCAGATTATTGGCCGTCACCCTGGCCGCAGGCTGTCCTTCTATCCGAACCTCACCGTGAGCATTAACCTGATTGAGATAAGTTCCGTCCAAAGAAAAGGCATATTTGTTTTCCAGGACCTTGCCGATATAAAGGCCGCGGTTGTTGAAAACTTCGCCGTACAATCCGACGCAGCCGACCGGCAGGCTGGCATCATTGACAACCAGATTATCGGCATTGACGTTGCCGATATAATCGCCGTCATAGTCCACCGCAGCACCGCGGCGTCCGACCGCACCGATTAAAGTACCGTCTTCATTCAAAACGGTTCCGTCCGGATTGACACAACCGACATAACGGTTGTTGCGGTCTTTGACAATTCCGTTGCTGTCTGCCGACCCCAACAGCCGACACTGGCGGTCAAAGACACGTCCGGTCTTGACAACCTCTCCGACATAACGTCCTTCGGAATCTTTGACTACGCCGTCCGGCGTTATCTTTAATCCGGTATCGTCATTGCCTTTTTTGACTTTGCCGTCTTTATCCAAATAGCCTATCTGTTTGCATCCGTAACCGACAATAAATCCGCCGCGCACCGTTTTGGCAATAATGCCCGCGCCGTTTGGTTCCCGGACCAAGCCGTTGGGTAAAGCGCGGCCGACGACCTGGCCTGCCTCGTTCTCCACCGTGCCGTCGTTTTGAATTGTTCCGAGCAGAGTTCCCTGAGGCGTTATCGGAATCAAATTGACGGAAACCAATGTTCCGATGATGTTTCCTTCGGCATCCACAATATTGCCGTTGGCGTCGACATAGCCGATAATGTTGCCATTGGCATCATAGACCCGTCCGTCTTTTCCGACATAGCCGATAACTTTTCCGTCCGGCCCGATGGCCAGCTCTACCTCTTCGCCGACGCGGCCGATAATGTTGCCGTCCTTATCAATAATATTTCCGTTTTCATCTACCCGGCCGATGATATTGCCATTGAAATCGCGAACAATACCATTTTCGTCAACATAGCCGATGACATTGCCGTCCTTGTCATAAGCAAGGCGGGTTTTGCCGACGCGGCCAATGATATTGCCGTCTTTGTCAACAACGTTGCCGTTTTCATCCAATCTTCCGATAACATTGCCGTTAAAATCACGAACGACTCCGTTTTCGTCAACATATCCGATAACATTGCCGTCCTTGTCATAAACCAGACGTCCTTTTACCCCTTTGACATTATCGGCATTTTTTTTGACCACATTGCCGTTTTCGTCAACATATCCGACAACATTGCCGTTGGTGTCCACGACGGAACCGTCAGGCATGACGACTCCTATCGGGGTTCCGTCCGCATCAACGGCTACCCGGCCCGGCTTGGTGACATAGCCGATGACATTACCGTCTTTGTCAACAACCGTGCCGTCGGGCATAACCCGGCCAATGACATTGCCGTCCATGTCAACAACCGTGCCGTCGGGCATAACCCGGCCGATAATATTGCCGTCTTTATCATAAACAAAACCGGTGTCCACCGCCCGGCCAATGGGTTTGCCGTTTAAGTCGACAACAGTGCCGTCCGGCAGCATACGACCGATGATATTGCCGTCTTTATCGACAACCGTACCGTCCGGATTGACGTAGCCTATCAGATTGCCAAACTCGTCATAAACGGCCTTGCGATTTTCCGCTACGCCGATGACATTGCCGTCTTTGTCAAGAATCATCCCTTCATTGTTAACGCGGCCGATGATGTTGCCGTTTTCGTCCCTGACATAACCGTCGCCGTCAATTGCGCCGATAACTTTGCCATCCGGGCCGATGGCCTGACGGACGGCTTCGGGGCTTTCTCCAACCGCCGTTTCGGATCCGGGAAGCGGCTCGCAGTAATTACAGTCTTCTTTGCTGACGGCATTACCGGTCACCGGGACTTTGGCTGCTTTGGCGTTGGCTTCGCCCAAGCTGGTCTCATACCAGGTAATGACAAAATTATTTTGAACATTTCCGGCGACAACCGGCGCCCAAGTCATGGTAATATGGCAAGTATCTTCTCCGGAAAGGGTACGGTTGTTACAGCCGTTTTCATAACTGAAACCATCGGCCGGCGGTTCTGCCAGTTCGACGGAAACAATCCGCACAGCGGCCTTGCCGTTCGTCCCCAGCGTAAGTACGTTTTTGGCGTCGGTGCCCAAAATCACTTGTCCCATCGGGACGGGATCTGGCGTTGTTGTCAGAGGAATTTCGGTTTCGACCGTTGAAAACTCAATATTATTCAGCAGCGGACTGGGCGCCGTTTCGTTAAGGACATCGGCATTATCGGTAAAAACAGGCTCTTCATAATCGTAATTTTCGCCATTGCTCTTAATCAGCAGGATTACGCCAAAAATAAAAATAATTAAAGAAGTAATACCAATCGCAAGAATAATGCGATTGGTTTTTTTGATATACTTCTCGGAATGTGTTAAATTATCATTGCTCATTCTTTTTATTTATTGCGTCCTGACTACGCTGCAGAAAACGCCGTTGCGTCCCAACATGCTGCAAGTTTTATCGCCTTCCTCAAGCGAGCTGACCGGCCCAACCCGCAGATGGAACAGTTCTCTTCCCTGTCCGTCTGCCGGCGCGTCAACAGAAAAGAACGGTTCATAACGTTTTAATTCGGTTTCATATTTTTTGGAAAGATCATCCCACAAAATCTCCAAATTATTTACGTTACTGTCGGTTCCCAATTCAATCGAAATATTGGAATTGGAAGCATCGGCGAATCCGGAACCGTAACCATACTGCTGCGCATAGGGATTCACAGCCCCGGCTGCCCCTTGGCCGCCGTGTATCCGCTGCATTTTGGAATAATCGAAATCAGCTGCTGCTCCGCCCTGATAGCCGGCACCGATATTTTGACCGCCGGAACCGTACTGAGGCACAATCAACTGGCTCTGTCCGATTTGGACATCGTACTGCCCGGGAACGCCACTTGCTCCGCCCATGCCTCCTGACGCACCACCGCCGAATTGTCCTCCCGCAGCACTCTGTCCACCAGACATTCCCGCCGCGGCACCGGCATTACCCATGCCGCCCATGGCTCCGGCAGCGCCTCCCGCAGCCCCAGATTGCCCGCCGGGCAACGGAGCCGGGACCTCCCACTTGGGCGGCAGATAATCAGCGGAATCGATTGCATACTCCAGTCCGGATTCATCAGAACGACGCATTTTGATACAAATAATCCGTTTGCCGTTGCGCAAAACCAAATCTCCGACGCCTTCCACGATAATCAGGCGGTTATCCGGCCCCTTGGTACGGAATCCGACAGGAACTTCAATCCGCTCGACAATCATGCTGACGACCGGACGCTGCATCATATTTAAGGCTTTTTTGCCCAAATCAATATAAGTGAAAATATCATCACGCCAAACCCGTTCCGGCGCAATAACCACGTCATCCGGATTGGGAACATACACTTCCAAATCAAAACGGAATTTTGACGGATCCAACGGAATTTCCTTTAACCAGTCGCTTTTCTGAAAACGACGGGTGTAATTGGCTGCCACAGACTTCCCGCCGGAGGTTGTGCCGCCGGTATGGGCTCCAAGCACGCCGCCGCTGGCACCGCCGAAATTGGCGCGACCGCTGCCGTTCTCCTCTCCGACAACCTCAATATCAATAATGGAATTGGTCAGACGCTCAGTATTGACGGCTTCGCTTTTTACATAAAAAACATAACGGTTTCCGGAACGTCCGAATACGATTACGTTGGTATCGACCCCGACATTCGCCCCCTTGCGCGGATAAAGCAGCAGCGAGTTCGGCGCCGCAATCTGACCGTCAAAGGTTGCATTGTCGCCGATGAAAATATCTTCAATCATTTCCCACTCGGGAAAATTAATCAGCGTAATCATTCCTTCGCGCAAACGCACGGGAAGCACCAAATCCGGAGACCAATAATAACGGGAATACGCCGGACGGCTCTGGCCTTCACCAAGATTTTGCAGCGGATCAAGCCAGGCGGCCTGAGTCATTCCCAAAGAATTAAACCCGGCATAACCGATGTTCATCGGCGTATAATTGCCTTGCGCCTGTTCTGCACTGGCATCCATCACCTGACGATCGACCTGAGCCCGAACATAACCATTAAACCCAAAGACTCCAAAGGCAGCCACCAATAAAAAACCAACTATCTGACGCGTCATCAAATTCACCTTTTTAATCCTACTCCACCTTATTGTAAGTCAAAGCATATCTGGTTACGGTAAAGCCGACCGGATTTTTGAGACGATCACCGTATTTTACGCTTTTTCTGCGGTAGCCTATATTAAGAGAAGCGGTCCAGTAATTTACTTCCGGCCGCGAAGATTCCGGATACATATCCCGGGTTTCGTACTCAACCTGCCAAATCCCGTTGGTAAGCTCATTAACGGAAAGTATCTTCACCTCCCGGGACAAGCCGCGGGTTCGTATCAAATTAAGCGCCCGCTGAGCCGTATTCTTCAAAAAATCCTCATAAACATCGGAACTGGACATTTCCTGAATCGGGCCGCCCGGCATCCACCGGGCTTCCATTTCCGGAATATTGCGATCAAACGTGCTGCGCAGCAAAACATATTCGCGGACAAAGACCTCGGTAATGGCCTTTTGATTGCGTAGACCGTTTTTTATCGGCTGAATATTGTAAACTTGTTCGGAGCGGTTTTGAAACGTCAGCAAAAAAGGTTCGACCCGGTACAGCGGCAAAACCTGGAAAATCGCCAGCACCAGAACAATGTTGCAGCAAACACTGAGCGCCGTAATAATCGCGAATGCCCGCGCCGTCCAAAGATATCTTTTTTCTCCGACGTTTGCGACAAACAAATCCTCCGACCGCTGCCGGGTGGCGGCGCGCCGGGAATTAGCATTGCCGATTAATCTGCGATTAGGCTGGTTTCCACCAAGCTGTTCTGCCATTTAAGTCAACCCCGATTAAATTGTTGCAATAAACCAATCGGGCAAATCTTTCGGCAAATCGAGCTCCATGCAGGCACACGGAGACAATTTGAGCTCGTCGCTTCCCCGACCGATACCGACCGGTTCCGGTTCGTAATAAGATCCGAAACAGCCGGAAAGCAAAAACAAAACAAGTATTATCAACAGTTTAGAACTTTTTTTCATAAAAGAAAACCTCACTTTTGGCTTTATATACTTTTCCAGATAATATGAAGTTATACTCTTTTGGTTAAAAAGTCTAACAGCTTAACTATACTTATCAACAAATTAGAAGATTTCGACTTCCGTTTGCGAATAGCGGGTAACGGTAAATCCGAGCGGATTTATCAAACGGCGTCCCATAAACATTCTTTCACGAATAAAATAAGCCGTTACCGAAGCCGTCCAATAGCGAACGCGAAGCGTTGACTCTTTCTGAGCCTGGCTTTTTCCCTGCTCGTCGTACAAATCATAAGTTTTGAAATCTACTTTCCAGACCGGGCTTTTGGGGCCACCCTGCCGGCCGATGGCAATGATTTCGACTTCGCGGACCAGCGTCTGTTTGAAAATACGTTCCCATTGCGCCTGAGCTGTTGCATCAAAGGCCTGAAACACTTCCGGAGAGGACAGAAAATTTACCATGCCGCCGCGCATCCAGCGGGAACGCATCTCCATCGGATCGTTGATAATCGTATTGCGGACAATGATATACTGCCTGATGAAGGTTTCCATCAGCTTATCGCGGGATGTCATATCCAGCGTGATGGGCTCCTCCCGGACAATCCGGTCGGAACTGTCCTGCTGAATAATTAAAAAAGGCTCAACGGTCACCATCGGCGCCAGTTTGAACAATGCCAGCGACGCGCTTATCAAAAACATCATGGAGAGTGCCGCTGTTACGATAAAAAAGCGCGACAGCCACATGTAATAACGCATTTTAAAACTTTCGGTCACCCGGTCAAGCTTTTCGATAAACTCCGGCGCATTGGCCGCCGCGTTTTCGATTGCCAGAATTTTTCGCCCGCCCGAAAGCTGATTTTGATCCATTGCCACTCTCTTATCTCTTTAATAACGCGCACAGTACGGAACAGCCGGTTTATCAAGTTCCTCCGAGACTTCGTTAAGTTCGTTTTCATACCGGCTGACGGCTTCTTTACTTACTTTAGAAGTTTTTATGTCTTCGTCAAGATTATTGTTATCTGCGACAACATTATTGATTGTGACGTCTTCGTCTTTATCTTTTTGCAGTGCGGCAATAATCCGGCTGATTTGATCCACGCGCTCTTCCACCACATCGTTATTGCCGGTTTCTATATCCTCTTTAAGGGTCAATGCCTCGGAAATCTTACTGTTTTTCAAACTTTTCAGCTTGCTGTAAGCCAGCTGATAATCTTCCTCTTTGGCAATATCGAACGTATCTGACGCCTCAAATCCAAACTTGGCCAGCAACTCTTTCAAATCTGTCAGCAAATCTTCGTATGAAGACTTAAGCTCTTCCATTTTCTGACGCTGGATTTGCTCGCTTTCAACATATTCAAGAAAATCCCCTATCTGGTCAACCGAGAGCGGCGCATTACCGTACGCGGCAAGACGACGACGCTCATCTTCGCCGGGATCCTGATTTTCTTCAGCTTCTTCTTCCGCCTTTACCAAAGCCATAAAAGCATCATAGGCATATTGCTTGAAGAAAATATTGTTGTTTTCGTCAGCGTCCATCAGCAGTCCCAATTCGCTGTAGCTGCAATTTTCACTTTCTTCTTTGGTCAGAAGCGAAAATTTGATACTGACATCCTGGGCAATATCATAGACGCTGCCATTTCGCATTTCCAACGACGTACATAACGGAAGCGACGTCTCCGGTGTTTTGCGGCGGTAAAAATTGCCCTCACCGTCAATATCAATAATTAAAGAAGAATCCTTGACTTTGCAGGGAAAGATGTCACCTCTGAAGAAAGCGGTTGCGGTGCAGCCGGTGTTTAATGCCGTTTTAAGGTCAATCTGCTGCTCTACGAAGGCATTGTCTTTCAGCATATATTTCCAGACTTCCGGAATATAGCCGCCGTAATTCAGAAAATCCTCGTACGGAATAATGCCGCTTTCTTTGCGCGACGGATCGTAGGGCTTTACATTCTGGAAATCAGTTTCATCAAAATGAACGGTTTCCCTCAACGGAGGAAGCTTGCTTTCAAAAACGCTTTTCGGCGCTTTCAAATCCCTTTCCTTAGCGGGTGACCCGGCAAAATAGTCTTCGGTTTCGGCAGAAGTATCCGCCGGTATCAGCTGTTGATATAAATAAAAGCTTCCGGCCAGCCCTAACGGTTCGTAGCTGACGGTCAATGCCAACGCCTTAATCTCATCTATCATTTGCTGATGAATGCTGACAACTTCCTGATGATAAGCCGGATCATACAAATTATCGCCCATTGCTGTCAAACGGCTCTGAGCCGCGTCAATGGCCGCGTCAACTTTGGCATACAAGTCATTTAAGGCCTTGTTGATGGCATTATCCAGTCCGGCCATTAAGAAGCTGACTGTCGGACCGTCATAAACAGCAGTATCCTCCGGATCGGAATGCTCTGCGGCAAACGCGGCCATAGCCCGCTCGACGACGGCAGTTGCTATTTTGTTAATATTCGCATCAGCTGCAGCCGCAAATTTTTCCGAAGCCGCTTGCTTGGCCGCTTCAGATGCGGAACGGGCTGCCGCCAGTTTTTCCATAAGTTTTGCACGGATGGAAGATGATTGTTCCTGAATTTCGAGTTTTTTCTGTTTTATTTGCTCATCCAAATCATCAACCTGTTTTTGAAGATTGGAAACAACCTGTTCCTGCTGTTTCAACTGAGACTCCAACGTTTCTATTCCGGTGGTCTTTTTGTTTTCTTCAGTTCGTTCGTTGACATTGCTTTCCAACTCTTCTACCGTATCGAGAAATGCTCCCGCCACGGTAAAGACCGATGCATAATGCGCCGAGGAGCGCAGTGATGCTTCTATATCCGGAACCTCATAATCAGAGAAAGAATCAATGTGGCTGACGTCTTCTTCCAGAGAATCGTACGCATCGTCTTTGCTTTGCTGACGAGCATCCGATATTTCATCGCTGATTTCCTTATATTTTTGAGTCGCATCGTCCAGCCGGGCCGCGGCGGCGTCACGCCGGCTTTGCAAAGCGGCAAGCTCTTGTTCTGCCTTGCTTTGATATTGTTTGCTTTCGGCCTCGCTTTCAGATCTTAATTTTTCCTGTTCGGCCGTCGAAGAGGCGTCAATCTCAACATACTCTTTTTGCAGCAGCGTTCCGGAAGCGGACTGTTGTTGTCCGGAGGCTCCGGCGACAAGCAGCGCCTTGATGTCTCCCGCCGTAAACATTTTCAGATACGACCGGATGTTGGCATATTTTTTGGTTAAATACTGATTGTAAAAACTTTTAACATCATTCCAAATCGGAAAGCGACTGGTGACGGTTCCCCATGAGGCAGCATCCGCCGCCAGCATTTTGGAGGCTTCGGAGCCGACCTGCCACGGCAGCAAAACGCTTTCCCGGGACTCTTCGGCCGCCTGCTCTTCCTGAGCGGAGGTTGAGCTTATCGGCTGAATTTCTTCCAGGCGCTGCTGGTTGGCCGTACTATCCGTAATATCGGAAAAAGATCCGTCTTCCGTATCAATATTGACAGACATAACATTGCCGGTGCTGACATTGCTGGTTTGCGCCGCCTTAGCCGTTTCGTAGGCTTCGACCGCCCAACCGGAAATACCGCTGCGCAAATCATGCGCCACGACGTTATCTCCCAGTACGCGACCTGCCCAGACAATGTCCGGTGACGCAAAATGACGTCCGACGTATTGTTTGGCGCAGCTGTCAGCCTCCTTCAATGCTTCCAACGCTTTTTTATGTTCTTCAACGGCCTGATAATAACTTTCTCCGGCTTGCTTATAGCTGTCTAATTCGCGAATCATATTATGCGCACCGACAGCCGTATTAACCGTGTCCATCAAGGGTTCAATCTTATCCAATTCCGCCATTTTTTCCTGTTCAAGGTCATACGGATGGAAAATTTCGGATTCCGGCGCTTCCGCCAAATCAATTACTTTGTTTACCTGTTCCTGGGCTTCATTGTCCCCCAAAACGGTTTTGCTTTCCACCTCGGCAAGACTGGAAGCCGTCGTTCTGGAGGTTATTCCCAGTCCGACCTGCGCAAAACCCAACGTTTCGACGTTGCTGACGGCTGCCGCATATCGTCTGCCGGTATCAATTGCGCTTTGCTGTTGTTCCTCTCCTTCTTCGGAATAATATGAACGGGGCTCAATCTGATTAATGGCCTGCACGGCCCGCAGCTGGACTTTCAGCGCCACCGCTTTTTCCATGACTTCGAGCAGATTATCCAGCGCCTCCATCATTTTAGCCTCGGCATAAATGGATTCCGAATTGCCGTCCGGAGCCGGGACACCGTTGCCGCCTTCCCGGACCGCTTTATAAGCTTCTTCAAGCGTCGGTTTGACCCGGTCTTCCATATCAAGCTGCAACTGGCGGGACGCCGTATATATTTCTACTATCGTATCATTGTAAAACGCCTTCTTTTTGGCCTTGTATGCATTAATGTTTTCCGTCGTATTATCCGGATACTGGAAAAACAATATCTGCATGGCGTCGCTTATCGAAGCCTGGACGGCATCATAATCAATATCACCGTTTTCGTCTTCGGTTTCCAGGTCTATGTTAATATCGCCGACTTTGCAGCTGATGATTTCCAACTGCCCGGGATTGACCGCTCCGTCAATTTTTGCCGTTAAGTCAAAATTAAACACGGAGTTGAGCGCACTGCGGATATTATTAATGCTGTTTTCCGTCGTGTTTTTGGTTTTCATGGCTGTTTCTGCCAAAGCGC
Organism: uncultured Alphaproteobacteria bacterium; assembly: GCA_944389095.1. Taxonomy (GTDB): domain Bacteria; phylum Pseudomonadota; class Alphaproteobacteria; order RF32; family CAG-239; genus CAZU01. The sequence goes on along the minus strand of CALXLC010000050.1, from coordinate 9,419 downwards.
CGACACTATTGCCCAAAGATACCGCCTCGTTCAGAAAGTCCGGCATCGGAATCTGAATCCGCGGACTTTTAATAAGCCGCATCAGGAAAAAAGCCTGCACATCGGAACTGTAAACAAAACATCCGATTAAACCTATCAAAACGGCTAATATGCGGGATAATCTCTTACTCATATCATTCCCTCCACTCCGGTCATGCTTTTGATGACGGTTCCGGCTTCTTTGCCCGTATTTATCAATTCTTTGGATGCCTCGTAAACTTCTTTGGCCTCGTCAACTTTTTGTTTGACATCAGCAGCCTTTTCTTTTAAATCCGACGCCGTGTCTTTGGCTTTTTCCACCGTGTTGCTGACACCCTCCTTAACGGAATTAAACGTATCCTTCAACGAGCTAAGTCCGCTTTTTGATTCGCCGTAATCCAGAGAGTATTTGCAAAGGTTTATCTTATCCAGTTTTTCTCCGGGCGTGATGTCGGTCAGCTGCGCCGCTGCCGCCGTGGTTTCCATTTCCAGTTCCAGAAGCAGTAAATCAACATACTGCCGCATCATTTCCGCCTGATGTATCAGCACCTCGACATGAATACCGCCGCCTTCGGACTCTCCCGGCATTGACGGAGACAATTCTTTAGTCATATCGGCCTTTTTCTCGCTGCCGGTGATTGTTGCCCGGTTTTCTACGGCCTGCTGATATGTTTTATAAATGACGTCACGACGCTCCTCATAACGATTTTCCAATAATTTTTCACGGTTCTTAAGACTACTGACTTCACCTTCCTTCAAAAAGATTTCTTCTTGAGAGGACTGAACAGCCTCCGCCGGATCGGTTTCCGGTTTTCCTTCGCCGTCCGAAGCTAATTTTTCCAGCTCTTTGGTCAAATCAGCCACCTTTTCGGCGAGCTCTTCCAGCTGATTGTCGATTTCTTCCGTTCTGCTTTCCTGTTCGGCCTCCAATTTGCTAATCTGCGCATTTAATTCTGCTTCCAGTGCGCTCAACCCCGTGTTGTCTTCTTCGTCGCTGTCCGGATTGAGCGTCATGTTGCTCACCCAGTCTTTTTGCTTGCTGTTATATGTCTCCCGGGCGATTTCGATTTGCTGTTCGATATCCTCTTCAATCTCCAGACGATCCTTGCCCAACGAAGCGATTTTTGCGGTATATTCGGCAATTTCTTTGGAAATCATAGCCATTTGGTATTCTTTGCTGTCTTTGACGCTCTCTATTGCATCCTGCGCCTGTCCATACAATTTCATGGCATTATTATATTGTTCCTTCATAAAACTCATACCGTCTTTGGCTGCCGAAATACCATCGCCGACAAATTTGCCCATTTTGGAATTGCTTATCCACTGCATGGCCTTCTCGGCCTGGGCTTTGGCTTTTTGGACAATGTTGGAAACACCAGAAGCACCTTTTCCGGCGTCTATTTTCGGCAGGAAAGCATCAGCCGTACCGGCCGCCGATAATGCCAACATGCAGATAACAAAGAGAAGTCCGAGTTTTTTCATGTTATTCAGCCTCCTCCGCATCTTCGTCTTCCAGATTATAGTTTCTGGGCAAGCTGTTTAACAACATTGTTCCTTCGAGATTGGCCTGCGCCGCTTCTAAGCTGACAATGGAATTGAGATGTTCCGCGATGCTGCGCATGACAGGCTGAACATCCTGAGCCAACACGGCTTTTTTATTGTCGGCACCGCCTGGCGTGCTTTTTTTCAGCTTCTTTTTCTGGGCGGTTTTTTCGGCGTCTTTTGCCTGGCGAATCAGACGGATGCGCGCCGTGAGCGCCTGCGCGTAAGCCGAAGCGGCCAATTGCCTCTGCATTATGTTATTATGCTCCTGAGCATCGGCGGCCTCGTCGGCATTGATTGCATTAGACGTCAACGCTTCAATAATGCTGTCTATATTTTTATACGGCCGTTCTATATCCACAATATAGCTCGGTATTTCCAAAGCCTGTGCCGACGAAGCCGCAAAAACGACCGCCGCAAATATCAGATATATGTAATACCGTGCTTTTCTCATCTGTCAGTCCTCCGATTGCCCGGCAGCCGCCGAACGGCTGAATGTTTGACGGGACGACCGTTTGAATGTTGCTCTTTTAGCCGCGTCTTTGGCCTTTAAATTTTCTTCCAATTCTTCCCAAGTGTAGCTTGCGCCCTCAAGCGAATCGAGTTTTTCCTTATCTTTATTCTGCAAATTCTGTTCTAACTCTTCCCAAGTGTAGTCCGTTCCCTTTAGCGAAGCTCTTTTGGCCTCATCCGCAGCTTTGAGTTTTTCGTTTAACGCGGCTTCCGATGCATTGCCTCCCGTCAATTGTTCCTCAAGGGAACGGCTGCTTTTTTCTTCCGGCAAGGCTGCCGACGGATTTTCGGCATTGGTTTGGGCCTGTGATAAAACTTCACTGGCACTCAGAGAACTGTCACTTACCGTCGGAAGGGTTTCCAAAGCCACCGGAATATCGCTGACTCTGGTTTCGGTTGCAAATGCATTTATCATCTCCGAAGCCGAATTTTGATTGTCTGACGAAGGTATCGGCGTTGTTTCCGCTTCTGTTGCACTGAAATCATAGGGTGTGATGTCTTCCAGACTGTCCGTCGTGCTAGCGCCCGACCGCGTGGTTACCGTTTCGGAATCTGATGTGCCAAAACCGGTTTTTTCCGCGGCAGAAGAAACTTTATCCTGTACGGAGGTTACTTTGCTTTTGGCCAGGTCGATTCCCGCGGATGCGGTTTCTTTAACCGCCGCAAGACCTTCTTTAGCATCGTTAATGCCGCTTTCGATATCGTTTTTCATGCTGTTGACGTCATCTTTAAACTCATTGACATCATTTATTACGTCTTTGACTTCCGACGTAATTTCATCCAAAGCGGCTTTCTTTTCTTCGGCATAAGCTTTGGCTTCTTCGTACTTTGCCTTTGCTTTATCTGCCAGCTCCTGGGCTTTTTTCAGCTTTTCTTCTCCGTATTCAACCAGTTTTCCGGCCTTATCCTTAAATTTTTCAAGACGTTCCTGAGCTTTTTTCAGCTTCTCGACTTTCTTTTTTAGGTTTTCAGCCTTCTGGAGCTTTTTCTGCAAGGCTTCGGTATCGCCCAGATTGCCGATTTTGTCATTTATCTTGCCGCTGAGCGTTGCCATCAAATCAGATTGAACCGTTCCGGCCTCACTTATATAGTAAGTGGCCTCATTTATGACATTTTCTACCGGATCCGTCACGGCAGCAACAGCCGGCCGGCCGCTCAGCAGCAGGCTTGCTATCGCTAAATATGTCAGTCCGTCTTTTTTCATGACACCCTCTATTCTTCTTCCGGATTCGGCAGACTTGATGAAAATTCATAGGTGTAATATTTATCCATGGCATCCAAAGCCAACTGCACAGAAAAAACATTAATCAAATCTATGTTGTTCTGCGTTGTCATTGTGCTCAGGCGGGCAATCTGTTCCTGTTTTTTGCGCACGGTATCCTCATCACTTGATTTGGCTCCGGCGGTATCTGCCTTTTCAAGTTCTTCGTCTATCTGGGTTTCATAATCTCCGGCCAGCGATTTTTTGGTTAATGCCGTATCCATGGCGTTACTACTGATTTCCCTGTATGCTTTAACAAACAACTCGCGGTAATTTACTTTGCCGGCCTGATCTCCGAATTTCAGCGCGATTATTTTATTCAGGCAGTCCGTTACTTTTTCGGGATCATCCGAATCGCTTGAGGACAAATCACAAAACATGGCAAACATTTTGGGAAAAATAAACACCCCGTCCGGTCCGGTGCCGTTATCCATATCGGCAATTCCGGCGGCATACGCCTGCAGCGGCAGCAGTACTCCCGTCATCAGAAGATATTTGAGCAAGCGCTTTCTCATGACTGTTTACTCCTCATCCTCTTCCGGTGTTGAAAATTTATAGCCGTAATATTTGCCGTAACTGTTCATTGCCAGGCGGGCGCTGTATATTTTCAACAGACCGTTCATAGACGTAACAATCGCTTTATCCATTTCTACCAGATTTGCGTAAATGTCCCTTTCAACCGGCGCTTCGGCAGTATCTATCGGCTCAATAATCTTTTCAACGAAGCTTTCGGTGTCGTTTTGCGCCTTATATGCCTCTGCAATATATGCCGCCGCAAGCTCCCGGTATCCCTGCGTAAATCTTTCCGAAGGAGAATCCGGCTGTGTGACCTGATCCCCCTTGGAACGGTCAATTAAATCCACCAGACAGGCATCCATGGTTCCCTTTTCCAAAAAATCTGACGACGACTTGTTCCCGCAGCTCATGGCGATGGATTTGGGCGCGATAAAGGTTTTGTTGGCATCGGTTCCGCCGTCGGGCATATTCAGCAAAGATGCAAATCCGACGGTTTCTTCCGTGGTCAGAGAAGCAAAACGATTTGCCGGCATTATAGCGCTTTGCCGCTGAAAACTACGCCGCGTCGGGGATTTTCCGTTACTTTGCAGACTTTTGCGTTTAGCCTCGTCAGCGGCTTTCAACCTTTCCTGACTTTCCTTTATTTCCGTTTGGCTCTTTTTGGCCGCGGCGGCAAGTTCTTCTTTTTTGGCCTCATCAAGAGCTTTGAACATTTCCTGCATTTCTTCCGCCGCCTTTTTATGCTCTTCGGCAACTTTTTTCAGTTCTTCCAATTTTGAAGCATCGGCCTCCTGCAATCTGGCTTCCATTTCTTCGGCGGCTTTTTCGTGCTGTTCCGCTATCTCGCGCAGTTTGGCCAGTTTTTCCTCATCCATCTCTTTTAATTTTGCCAGACGATCTTCCTCGTCCATTGAGGTTAACTCATCTGCGAGTTCTTCGTCTTCTTTGGTCACTTCTTTACTGATGTCGCTGCCTTCCGCCTTAAGAACAGCATCGGCAAGGGCCTGTTGTTGCGCCTTCTGATAAACGGACTGTTCTTCGGTTGTCAAGGTTTCACCCTGAGACAATTTTTCTGCAATGGCGGGAAGCGACGCTTCTTCCTCCGCGGTCAGACGCGGCGTGTTGACAAGAGCCTCGCGTGCCTGGCTTTTATCATAAACGGCCTGATCTTCGGCACTCAGAGGTATGCCGGCGGCAACATCGGCCTCCAGCGCCGGAAGCTTGTCTTTTTCATCCGCCGTTAAGGTATAATTTTGCGCTTCGGCCGTTGTCAACGGCGAAGAGGAATCTATTTTCTGAAGTTCCGGAGACTGCTGCGGCGTACTGAAGGCCGTACGTCCGCTTGTAGGAACTGTCGTTGTCGCCAGAGTGCTGCCGGAGGTTCCGCTGCTTGTCCAAGCCGGCGTTTCTGCCGCCGAGGAACTTCCCGTTGAAGAAGCGCTTCCGCTTCCCGAAGAGGAACCAGAAGTTGATGAACTTCCTGATGAGGACGAACCGCCGGTCACCGAGGAAATTTTTTCGGAAGCCATGTCTTTTAGGGCCGAAGCCGTATCTTTTACGCCGTTAATGGTTTCTTTTGCTTCGCTGACGGCGCTTTTGGCATCGTTGACAACTCCTTCGACTTCTGCCTTCATTTCTTTGGCAGCCGCGATGTTCTCGTCAATCATTTTTTTGTATTCTTCGTATTCTTTTTTATATTCTTCGACCTGTTCTTTGTATTCTTTAATTTTTTCCGCTTCTTTTTTTATTTTTTCCACATTATCGGTTATATATTCACTGACGCTTTTTTTAACATCGCCGATGGCGGAGCTGACTTTGGTAATGGTGGTGGTGGTATTGACAACAAAAGCGCTTTCTTTAATGCCGTTGACCCATTCTTTGGCCGTATTCAGAATACTGGGCGTATCAATAACGGGAATCAGCGCTTCCGCACGCGGGCTGAAAAGCGTTGAGACACCGAGGATTGCCAGCGCAAGCAGCTTTGTCTTTGTATGTCCTGTCATCTCAACCTCCCGATAGTGCCTTCCCATAAAGTTATTATATCAGATTTTTGCCCTTAAATAAAACAATTTGGCTCCGTTTACTCAATATTTAAATATTTTGTAACAAAGTTGTCTTCTCCGTATTCTTTAATAAGTTCTTCAACCAACAGAACATTTTTGCGCCCGGAGTTATACAACCGCAAATAAGGACCAAGACCGCTCAAATCCACATCCAGAATAACGGATTCCCCGGTTGCCGGACGAGACAGCAGAATGGCATACGGAAAATCACGGTAAGTTTTACCGAAAATAAAGTCTGTTTCGGCATTGGTGAGGTTCCAGTTGACATAGTCTTCCGGCATGGCTTGCGGATTGCGGAAAAAGATGACCGTCTGACATTGACCGCGAATAACTTCTCCGACGCCCAGTTTATCAATGATGTTCGGTTGTTGAAAGGCGCACAGATAAGCCTGACGCTTTTTACGGCCTTCTTGCAGACCGATGGCAAAATAGTCGCGGAACATCGGATGTTTCAACATCGGCGCGGTCTCATCAATCATAATCAGAGAGGGGACACCGGTTTCTCCGGTTTCGGACTGAATACGGTGCATGATGTAGCTGATGACCGCCGGCGCCAGCGTTTCGTCCTCAAAAATATGGGTAAAGTCAAAAGCCATGAAACGTTTTGATTTTAAATCAAGGCTGTCGTTGGTGGCATTAAAAATGTTTCCGTACTGTTCCGGATTGACCCATTTGAACAACTCGCGGCGCATATTTCCGGTCGGCGAAAAGCAGCTTTTATATAAATTGGTCATTACGCGCTCTTCGGGCCGCAGGTAGTCAAACGCCGTCGTAACGGCACGGGCTATTTCTTTTTCGGAGACGGCGTCGTCCACCATGGTAATCGCCCGCATCCACCGCCGCAGAAAGGCCCGGTTGGTGGCGTTGTTGGCGCAATCGAACGGATTCAGCGAAACATTCTTTTCGTCGCCTTCAAAACCGACATATGCACCGCCGATGGCCCGGGTAAAAATCTCCGCACCGCGATGGCGGTCAAAGAAGAATACTTTTAAGTCTTTATGACGCATAGCCTGTCCGGCCAAAAAGGTCAGCAAGGTTGTTTTACCTTGTCCGGTGGGGCCGATAATACAGCAGTGCGCCACCGCGGAATCCTCGCTGGAGACGTGAAACTGAAAACGGTAAGCCGACCCCGACGTGGTTCTGAAAACGGTAATCGCTCCCGGACCCCAGTCACTCTTGGAAAAACCTTCCGACGGATGGTCAAACGAAATGGCCGTGGCCACAACGCGGGACAAGTAGCGGTAAGTCCGCGGCAGGGTTTCGTAAGTCGGAAACTGATTAAAAAACGTGGCCTGAGTTACCCAGCCTTCGCGTACCGGAGTAACGCCGTAAAGACGGCAAATGCGCTGAACTTCGCTTTCGCCAAAATCTATTTCCTGTTTGGTGGCGCCGCGCAAAATAATTGCCATGGCATATTCGGTCAGGGCCTGGTGGTTGGTATCGCTGTCTTCAATAGCCGCCAAAACTTCGCTGTATTGGTCAATCACATCACCGGAAAAGCTGGTCATTGTTGCCATGCGCTGCTGCTGCATCAACAAAGCACGGGCATGAGGTTTGAAAATCGGCCGGATATTGTGAAGCAGAACAAGCTCGCAATCTATGGACAGCAATGACGCTATCATGCCCTCGTCCATATAATCGCCGGAAGAACGAATCCCCATAACGGCTTCAAATAATTCCTTATCTCCGGAGAAAAAGCGTATCAAACCGTTTTCTCCGGTAAAATGAATGTGGTCGGCCGTCAGCAGCTCATTCAACTGATACCCTTCGGCGCCGTTGATTTTAGGCATGGGCTTGGATATCGGGCTGCAGATTTTGGAATAAATGGCCAACGGACTGTCTTCGGCTGCACTGCCTTCCGCTTCGTACATAGTTACCACGCCATATTCGCTCAAGGTTGCCAGCAGCGCCTGTGAGGCATAATTCAAATCTTTGAGAGAATCGTCGCGATCGGCAACCGAAAGCACGATATAATGCTGATTGCTGTAGACACGATCAAGGTTGGCCGCCCAGGTTTTGGAAATATCCTCCAGCAACTGGTTGCCAAAATCACCCTGCTCTTCTTCCAACGGCACCCGTTCGCGCAAAGTAATAATCCGGCAGGTAACCTGCAAATCGGACATGCCGTCAATCCAGGCCTTGCGCGCCTCCAGCATGGACATTACCTTTTCTTCCGTCACAAAGGCCAAATCAACGCCTTCAACCCGGAAAACCCGCGCCAAAGAACCATTGTAGCAACGAATTGTCATTCCGTCAGACAACAATTTGTTAAACGGCAAAAAGTCAGAGACACGAGACTCTCTCGGTTGCGGCAAAACATAATATCCGAATCTGGTTACCCAGAATCCGGCAAAAGCCGCCGCCGAAATAAAACCGATTACGGCAACCAGAACTTCAACACTGGAGAGCCCTTGAACAAAGGTACTGAAAAAATCAAAATCAGGGTGCAAATTTATTCCCCTTTTCTTTATAGAGGTTGTGAGACGTTTTGGCGGTTTGTCCGTATGCCTGAATCATGGCCGAAATATGCGGTTCTTTGGCCCCGACCGCAATGCAGATGACATGGCCGAGCACAATGGTGAACATAAAAACCAGCGGATTGATGTTAAACGTTCCCAAAAACATGAACATAATGGGGAATTGAACCCCCATGTTGAGCATGGTGGGCAAAAAAGGTCCCCACAAAATTTTGGGCGGATTAGCCACTGCTTTTAAGATAATTTCCCGCATTGCCACTCTCAACAGTTAGACCGTCTTTGCTTCCTCTTTGAATTTTCTTTGTTCAGAGCCGCAACCTTGCTTGTTACGCTGCCTCATCCTAAAGAGAATCAAAGAGGTATGCTTCTATGATTCAGCATACCTCTTTTTTATGAATAATGCGTTAATTTTTCCGTCCTTACCGCTACTCTGTCGCGGGGGCCGTTTCTGCACTCTGACGAAGACGCATCTGTTCCATCAATTTCAAACGACGCTGGCGAGCCTGTTCATAACGGTCTGAAACAGTATTGCTTTCCGTTGTTGCCGCCGGTTGCACTTCTGCCGTAACTTCGGCCGAGACCTGCTGCGGGGCGGTTATCAAACGACGGACGCCTGACGTTGTTCTGGTTAAGGCCGGTGTGTTGCCGCCGTTGTCGGCTGCATTTTCTTCATCACCGGTGGCCAGAGGAGGCGTACTGCCGCCGTTGTCGGCTGCATTTTCTTCATCACCGGTGGCCAGAGGAGGCGTGCTGCCGCCGTTGTCGGCTGCGTTTTCCTCATCACCGGTGGCCAAAGGAGGCGTGCTGCCGCCGTTGTCGGCTGCGTTTTCTTCATCACCGGTGGCCAGAGGAGGCGTGCTGCCGCCGTTGTCGGCTGCGTTTTCCTCATCCCCCGTGGCCAGAGGAGGCGTGCTGCCGCCGTTGTCGGCTGCGTTTTCCTCATCACCGGTGGCCAAAGGAGGCGTGCTGCCGCCGTTGTCGGCTGCATTTTCTTCATCACCGGTGGCCAGAGGAGGCGTGCTGCCGCCG